>CAZKRB010000036.1:0-31976 GCA_964555065.1 uncultured Syntrophus sp. | reverse complement strand
AGATGACCTGGGATGCGGATACGGTCATTCTCTGCACCGGCGGGTGTTCCTACCCTGCGACAGGCTCAAGCGGGGACGGATATAAGCTGGTCAGACCCCTGGGACATACCATTGAACCTGTCATGCCGGCGCTGGTGCCCATTGTAACAGAAGGCAACCTGGCCGAGCGCTTGCAGGGATTGAGCCTGAAAAATGTGAAGGCGATGGTCTGGGTGAACGGCAAAAAGTTCAAGGAAGAATTTGGAGAAATGCTCTTTACCCATTTCGGGTTGTCCGGCCCGATTATCCTCACCCTGAGCCGGTTCGTGGTGGATGAGCTGAGAAAAAGCAACGGGGTGGAATTCTCCATCGATCTGAAACCGGCGCTGGATGAGCAAAAGCTCGATGCCCGGCTGCAGCGGGATTTGAATGAGAACGGAAAGAAGCACCTGGAAAACATGTTCAAAGACTGGCTGCCGGCGAAAATGATCCCGGTTTTTATCGATCTTCTCCAATTGAACCCGGATAAGGAATGCCACCAGGTAACGGCAAAGGAACGACGCAAGATACTCCTGCTCATGAAGGAAATGCGGTTCCGGGTTGCCGGTCATCGCGCGTTCAAGGAAGCCATTATTACCGCCGGCGGGCTCCGTACCAAAGAAATAGACCCCAGAACCATGGAATCCAAAATCGTCAAAAACCTGTATTTTGCCGGTGAGCTGATCGACCTGGATGCAGATACCGGCGGATATAACCTTCAAATTGCATGGTCCACCGCCTGGCTGGCGGCCCAATCGTGCGGTCAGCGATTGCGCGCCGCATCATCGGATTAACATCCATCGTCACCAGGAAGACAATGATCGATAGACCCACAACCCTGCTTGAAGTGCGTCCCGAAACGGGCCGAGAAAAACAAATCCGGGGTACACTGATCCGATATCGGTAGGCCCCATCGCAGGGGACAGAAAATACGGCGCCGCCGCCGGGCCTACCGGATGACCGAGCGGTAACAGAGGACCTTTCGGGACACGATATCGGCAAAGAGCGAGAATTCTTCCTTTTCCACCTCCCGGACGATGACCGTCTTTTCGTAGCGCTGGCTTTCCGGGAGAAGGAGGGGGAGAACGTTTTCCCCCTCCCTGATGACGCCGACATTAAAGAGGAACTCCTCCTGCTCCGGGAAGAGCGCCACATAAAAAATGTCCGTTTCCACCAGATCCTGGAAGAAGTGCGTGCCGAAGGACAGCTCCGGCATCAGGCTACCCGTCATGTAGGCGATTTCAACAATCGCCACAAAATTGTTGATCTCGGCGAACGTCACCGGCACGCCGAGCGAAGGCGTCGTGGTGCCCCACCGGCCCGGGCCCAGGAGAATGGCGGGACTCTCCTCCCGCTTGCTGATCCGGTTCAATCTCCCGATCAGCCGGGCCACATCGTATTTTTCCGAAAGGGACAGCCGGCTGTATTCTTCTGAATCGACATAGACCAGGCGCTTCAGCCGCTGGGCAATGCTGCCGCCCATAAAATTGCCTTCCGCCTGGAAAAGGATCTGTTCCAGGAACAGCCTGGACGGCATGGCGACCCGCACCCCCTCTCCCCGGCCCTTGGTCTGCAGCGGCCGACACTGCACGAGATTGACCTGAAAGGCGCCTTCCCCCGTAAAGTTGACCGTAAATTCGATGTCCACGGGATAATCATACCTCTGTTCCAGCGTTTTCAGCATGTTCCGCATGACACCCGGGAAGGGGGTCTCGGAGAGCAGCTTGTCAAAAGTGAGGATCCACCGCGGCTCGCCGTTCTGGCCTCTGTCCTTTAAAAACTGCTCACTCTCATGATCCCGGACCCCCACCAGTTCGGAGGAGAGGTTCATGTCTCCCGACAAGATTGTGGCTGCCGGGATAGTCTCAAATTCATTCCGGGTGATGTTGAGCACATCCACGTCATGCTGGGAATAGCGCCTGATGTCCGTACCCCCGGAATGGGGCCGCAGGGAGGGAGCATCCAGGGAAAAAACGCGGGGATAATCATTCTCCACCCGGTTCACCGCCCGGGTGCCCAACCCCAGCACCAGACGAAGCATTCCGGCCCGGGGATCCATCTCCTTCTTCCAGACAAAGGTGTTATAGGAGATGCCGACGCCGGCCAGATCGGGGAAGAAATATTCCCGTCGATAGGAGCCGGAGACGCGCTGGACAAGGAGGGCCATCTGCTCGTCCTGCTGCTCCAGCCCCCGCTGCCGCCGGTACGCCAGGGCGTCTTCGTTCATGGTGCTGGCGAAAATGC
The DNA here is from genome assembly GCA_964555065.1 of uncultured Syntrophus sp. Taxonomy (GTDB): domain Bacteria; phylum Desulfobacterota; class Syntrophia; order Syntrophales; family Syntrophaceae; genus Syntrophus. The sequence goes on along the minus strand of CAZKRB010000036.1, from coordinate 29,714 downwards.
GGCGGACCGCCTCCCGGAACTGCCGGTAGCGCTCTTCGGGAGAGCCCTGATTGACGCAGAAGAGGCTCTCATATTTTCCCGCAAAGGCGTTTCCAAAGGCATCCTCCAGCAGACTGCTGGAACGGACGATCAGGGGAGATTGGCCGAAGTACTCAATCACCCGCCAGAATTGCTCCTCGATTTCAGCGGGGAACCTGCCGTTGAGCATCTGCTCCCGCAGGAGTTTGGCGACTTTGAAGTACCCGTCCGGGGTTTTCTGCTCCATGCGCAGTTTCCACCAGCCATTCTCCACGATGTACGTGTAAAAAACGTCCGAACCGATAAAGAAGGAATCGTGAGGTTCCAGGCAGCCCGGCCAGTCGAAGGACGGATCCTGAAGCAGCATGTTGCGGGCGATCAGCATGCCCGCGGCCTTGCCGCCGATATAACCCGTTCCGATCAGACGCGCTTTAACATTGCACAGATCTTCCAGGGTGAGATATTTTCGTGCCAGATCCTGGATCCGCTCCTCCCGCCCGATCATGATCTCGCAGAGATGATGAAGGAGCTTCCCCTTCTGCTCCTCGTCGATCTGTCCCTGCAGCAACTCCCTGACCTGGAGAAAAAGCCGATCCCAGTAATCGAGATTTCGCGTCGCCGTTTCCAGTCCTTTTCCCGAAAAATAACGGACAAGCTGTCCCGTATCGGCGCTGCTGCTTACCGGTGAAAAACGGTTTCCGCTCTTCAGGTGAGGGAGAAACATCGTGGGCAGATGGCGCCCCATGACCTTCAGGGGATGGACGTAAATCCTGTTGTCCACATTGTAGACATCCAGGAGAACCTGGGTGGTTTCCCGAATCCGGGCAACGGTTTTGTAGGAGTGGCTGTCGCGCAGCAGGGCAAAATACGCAACGGTATCGAGCTGGTAAAGGTACGGACAGGTGATCTTGAAAAAATTGCCGATCATCAGGTCCGTGGCCCAGGCGGAGAGAAGATCGGAGAGCGAGTCAAAAACGTAAAAGACCCCTTCTCCCTCCCGGGTCGCAATGTTGTAGACCTCGGAAGAAAAGGACTCAAAGCCGCTCTGTGCATCGAGGCGATAGAGGGTGATCCGCCGGTTCTCTTCCAGCACCGGCTCATGCCGGGCAAAGCGCAGGTAAACGACTTTTCTGTTTTCAGCCAGGGCGCACTGCACGAAAGGCGAAACAAAAGAGCGGTAGTCCGCAATATCGTCAACCTGCCAGACGACATTGTCGCCGATTCTCAGACCGTCCACCACCTTGTCGAGACCTTCAAACCCCGTACTGACTCTCGCCGGCACCTTTTCCATAACATCCCCTCCCCTGATCTTTCCGCTTTTCTTTCCGTGCCGGCCCACGGGTCAAATCCGGCAAACCCCGGCGAAACCAACCCAGGAGCCTTTCCATCGCGGCAGCCGGACATCCGGCTCGCCTCTTGGATCAGGAAAATCAAGATCCGTGCCTGCATTCAAAAGCAATCCATCCAATTGATATTACAAATGAATTTTCTGGACCTTCCCCGGTGTTCCCCTCACCGCCGGGAATCCGGGTACATTTTTGTCCAGTAGGTTTTTCAGAGGGCTTCCCGCCAGCCTAAACTTCAGCAAGCAAGGGGAAAAGGAGGTCAGCCCGCTTTTCCGCCGTTGCGGAAGGATAAAAACGCCGGGGAAATTTCACGTGAAACAGGGGGAAGTCACTTCGAGGGCCTGGCCCATCGGCAAGAGGAAACGCTTCTCCAACCGTGTCCGGCCCCGCAGAGACCGGCTGCGGCCCACGGGGAGGCCCTTTTAACGGTTAAAAGCGGCCCCCCGAGTCTCCCGGCCTCAAGGATGGGCGGGAGCGGGAGGGCGCTTTTTGCAGAAGACGAACAGGCGACGGCGGGGGAGAGGGAATCGCCCCCGAAATCTGCACCAGAAAGCGGCCGGAAAGCGACGATAGGAACGCCGCCGCTATTCCGCCTTGATCGGGATTTTCTTGGCCTTGGTCTCGGGCTCTCCAATTTTGGGGAGCGTGACGGTCAGGACGCCGTTTTTAAAGGAGGCATCCACGGCCTCCCGGTTTACCGTGGAAGGCAGGCGGATGGTCCGATGGAAAGAGCCGTAGGTTCGTTCCATGCAGCAATAGTCCTTTCCCTTGTCCTCCTGCTCTTCTTTTTTCTCGCCTTTGATGATGACTGCGTCCTCCGTCACCTGCACTTCCACATCTTTCTCATCAATGCCGGGAATCTCCACCCGGACCGTAAAATTCTCGTCATCTTCCCGCACGTCGATGGACGGCGAAAAACCGGAAAAGCGGGCTTCCAGTTCAGAGAAGGGCTCCATCTCGAAGCCATGGAAGAAATCGTCAAAGAGCCGATTCATTTCCCTCTGCAGCGAATAGTAAGGGTATTCCTCCTCCCGTCTCACCAATTCCCCTCTTCTCCTGAGTGAAGGCAGAAAACTCCGTTTGGCCATGGTCATTTCCTCCATATTATTTTGTTTGAAATATATCACTCAGTATAGGTCACAAACGGAAAAAGGCAATCGTTACGACTACCCAATATATACGGGCGATCTTTCAGGAAAAAACCGGGATTTTGAGGAACTCCCTTCAGGGAGCCGGGGAGGAAGAAGGCATTTCACCGGGAAGCGTTTTTTACTCCTGTTGGCATTCTGATGGCATTTTATTGGCATCTTCTTTGCCGACCGAGTGTTATTTGGGGGAAAAGATGGATTTCGGGCTTTTAAGTCTATTGATGATGGCCAGGCACCATGGAATTGCTGCCGATGAAGCGCAATTGCGCCATGAGTTTGGGCCGGCCCCCTTTACCGTGGAGACCATCCTCCTGGGCGCAAAACGCCTGGGAATGACGGCCAGGGTGGTCCGGGAAGCCCCGGATCGTTTGACCCGCGCACCCCTGCCGGCTGTGGCGATCGATAAAGAGGGCAACTTTTTCATTGCCGTAAAATACGGGCATGATGGCGGAGATAAAACCAGGGCCCGGATGATTATCCAGCAGCCCGGCACCCCCACCGCCGAGGTTTTGACTCCCGAGGCATTTCTGGAGCGCTGGTCCGGCCGGTTCATTTTCTTTTCTTCGCCCCTGACCTACCTGCACGATCTTTCCAAGTTCGATTTCAGCTGGTTCATTCCGGCAATCGTCAAATACCGACGGCTGCTCGGCGAGGTTGTGCTGATCTCCTTCGTGCTGCAGCTCATCGGCCTGGCAACCCCGCTCGGTTTTCAGGTGGTGATGGACAAGGTCCTGGTCAATTCCGCCCGGCAGACCTTAAACGTCATCGGGATCGCGCTGCTTGCCGCCGTTCTCTTTGAAGTCGCCCTCTCGGGAATCCGCACCTGGATCTTCACTCATACGAGCAGTAAAATCGATGTCGACCTCGGTGCAAGGCTGTTCCGGCATCTGCTGTCCCTGCCCATCGGCTATTTCCAGGCCAGGCGGGCCGGCGATTCGGTGGCGAGAGTCCGCGAACTGGAAAACATCCGGTCCTTCCTGACGGGAAACGCCATCACCCTGGTGCTCGATGTCCTCTTCTCCTTCGTCTTCCTCTTCGTCATGTTCCTGTACAGCCCGGCCCTGACGCTCATTGTCATGCTCTCGCTGCCCGCTTATTTCATCCTGTCCCTGATTCTGACACCGCTTTTGCGCAGCCGCCTGAACGAGAAATTCAATCAGGGGGCAAAAAACCAGGCGTTCCTCGTGGAATCGATCACCGGCATCCATACCCTCAAGGCGATGGCCGTGGAGCCGCGGTGGTTTGACCACTGGGAAAAGCAGCTCGCCTCCTACGTGTCCGTAGGGTTGAGCGCCGACAACATCTCCCTGCTGGCTTCCAATGGAATCACCCTGGTCAGCAAGCTGGTGACGGTGGGCATCATCTGGGTGGGGGCGTCGCTGGTCATGGAGGGGAAATTGACCATCGGTCAACTGGTGGCTTTCAACATGCTTGCCGGCCAGATGTCCGGACCGATCGTGCGCATTGCACAGTTGTGGACCTCCTTCCAGCAGGTCGGGATCTCCATGGAGCGCCTGGGAGACATTCTCAACGCGCCTACGGAAGTCGCCGGCCGGAAAACCCGCATTCCCCGGCTGGCGGGCGCCATCGAGTTCGACAAGGTGACCTTCCGCTACCGGCCCGATGCCCCCGATGTCCTGCGCAACACGTCTCTCAAGATCGCTCCCGGGGAAGTGATCGGCGTGGTCGGCCGGTCCGGTTCGGGGAAAAGCACCCTGGCCAGGCTCATTCAACGCCTCTATGTCCCGAACCAGGGCCGGGTGCTCATTGACGGGCAGGACCTCGCCATTATCGACACGCCCTCCCTGCGGCAGCAGTTGGGGGTGGTCCTGCAGGAAAACATCCTCTTCACCGGCTCCATTCGAGACAACATCGCCCTGTCCAATCCGGCCCTGCCCCTCGAACCGATCATCGAAGCCGCCAAGATGGCCGGGGCGCACCCGTTCATCTGCGAACTGGCGGAAGGCTATGACACCAAGGTGGGAGAGCATGGCTCCTCGCTATCCGGCGGGCAGTGCCAGCGGATTGCCATTGCCAGGGCCCTGATTTCCAACCCCCGCATCCTGATCTTTGATGAAGCGACCAGCGCCCTCGATTATGAATCGGAAAGAATCATTCAGGAAAACATGCGGAAAATCTGTGCCGGCAGGACGGTATTGATCATCGCCCATCGGCTTTCCGCCGTCCGGAACGCCGACCGCATTCTCGTCATGGAGCGGGGAGAAATCATCGAGGAAGGCGCCCACGAGGAATTGGTCACGATCAGGGGCGGACTTTACGCCCATTTGAATCAACTGCAACTGGGTCTGCAGGACCGCAGAGCGGCCGTGGGGGAAAGGTGAGCATCCGGCATCGACTTACGGCCTACAGGCTTCTGCTCCGCCGTTATCGGGAAACATTCCGCTACTTCTGGAAAAATCGCGATCGGCTGGGGGGCGATCTCTTCACGGAAGACGAGGCGGAATTTCTCCCAGCCGCCCTGTCGCTCCAGGAGAAGCCGGTCTCCCGCGCCTCCCGGCTGGCGGCCGGGGTGATGATGGCGCTGGTCGCCGTGGTGTTCCTCTGGGCGATTTTCGGCCGGATGGACATCATCGTGAACGCTCAGGGCGAGATCATTCCCAGTGAACGGACCAAAACGATTGCCGCCATCGAAGTGGCCAGCGTCAAGGCGCTGTACGTCCGGGAAGGCCAGACGGTCAAAAGGGGAGAGGTGCTCATTGAACTGGATGCCAGCGCCGCTTCCGCGGATCAGGACAAGGCGATGAACAGCGCCGAGCAGGCCACTCTCCAGATTGCAAGAGCGCAGGCGCTGATTGCGGCCATCGACAGCCTCAAACCGCCGAGGCTCGCAGCCGTCGGCGGCATTTCACCGGAAAAGCTCCTCGAAGCGCAGTGCCATCTGGACGGCCAATTCCAGGATTTCAGGACCAGACTGCACCGCATCGAGGGGATGATCGCCAATTACAGCCGGGCCCTGCCTCTGGCGGCACAGGAAGCTGCGGATTACAAGGCCCTGTCCGAGGAGCGCGACGTCTCCCTGCACGCCTGGCTGGAAAAAGAGCAGGCGCGGATCGAACTGGAAGGCAGATTGATGGATGCAAAAAACCAGCGGGCGTCCCTGATTGCCGAAACCAGGCGGATGGCCTACGACACCCGGGCTGAAGGGGAGCGGATCGTTGGGGAGTCTCAGCCCGATGTCCGCCGGGCTGCTTTTCATCGCCGACTGCTCAAACTGGCTGCTCCGGTGGACGGCACCGTCCAGCAATTGCAGGTTCACACCGTCGGGGGGGTGGTGCCCGCGGCGCAGCCGCTGATGGTGATCGTCCCCCGGAAACATCGGCTGGAGGTGGAAGCCATGGTGCAGAACAGGGACATCGGCTTTGTCAAAGAGGGGCAGACCGCCGCAGTGAAGGTCGATGCCTTCCCCTACACCAAGTACGGCCTGATCCCCGCCCGTGTGATCCACCTCTCGCGCGATGCCATCAAGGATGAGAAACGCGGGCTGATTTATTCCGTCCTCGTGGCGCTCGACAGAGACTCCATAGGGGTCGACGGCCGCGATACCCGGCTGGGCGCAGGCATGGCCGTCAATGTGGAGATCAAAACGGGCGAGCGCCGGGTGATTGAGTATCTCCTGAGCCCCCTCCTCCAAATCCAGCGGGAAAGCCTCCATGAACGCTGACCGACGCTGGATCGGGGCGGCACGGATGGCACCCGTGCTGATGTTGGCTGTGCTGATGGTGCTTGTGCTGTTTTGGCGGACCGCACCCGCCTTCGGTTTCGGTCTCCCTTATCCCTTCTTTGACGATCCCCTGTCTGCCCGGACCGAGGCGCTCGACCAAGGTATCCGCCTGCCGGGCGATGCGTCGCCGGTTGCCTGCCCCACCCTGAAAGATTTCTCCCAGCCGCTCGCCCTGGGAGAGGCGGTGGATATCGCCCTCTGCCGCAACCCCCGGATAAAATCCGCCTGGGCGGACATCAGAATTCAGGCCGGCGCCGTCGGCGAAGCGCGCGCCGCCTATCTACCTGCCTTGAATGGATCGCTGAACCAGACCAGGGACCGGATCGATTACAGCGACCGCCGCTATCGGGACAGCCACGCCGATCGGACAACCTTCCAGGGAGGACTGTCCTGGCGCCTCTTTGATTTCGGAGGCCGGGCGGCCAATCGTCGGGCAGCCGATTCTTTGCTGACCGCGGCGCTCGCCAGTCATAGCGCCACCGTGCAAAAGGCCCTCGAGGAGGTCACGCGGGCCTACTTTGACGCCCTCACCGCCAAGGCGTCTCTGAAGGCGGCGGTGGAGGGGGAAGAGATTGCCCGGGCCACTCTGAGGTCCGCCGCCACGCGGGAAGCGAAGGGAGCCCTTTCCAGGAGCGACCGGCTGCGGGCGACGACCGCACTGGCCAATGCGGTCCTGGAAGGTAACCGAGCTCAGGGCGATTACCGGAAAGCGCTGGCCGTGCTGGGGCAGATTCTGGGAGTGCCGGGGAGCACAGCCCTTTCCCTGCCGGAAAATCTTGCGGATCATGCCGGGGCGATCGAAAGGGACCTGAACGGCTGGCTGGAAGAAGTGCAGAAAACCCATCCCGCGATCCTGGCGGCCAGGGAACAGGTTAAAGCCGCCCAAAACCAGGTCGCGGCCGCCCGTTCGGCCGGTTTGCCGACCCTTAATCTTTCCGCAAACTACTACTGGAACACCCGGCCGGGAGAAGCCGTTACGGCAACAGAAGCCCAGGAAACCACCGTGGGAATCGGGTTGAGCATCCCCTTGTTTGACGGCTTCGCCAACAGCTACCGGATCCGGGGGGCTCAGGCCCAGGTGGAGCGGAAGGAGGCGGATGCCGCGGACACGGAAAACCGGATTGCCCTGGAGCTGATCAGGGCTTACAGCGATGCTGCCTCCGCCCTCGGGAATCTGGACGCTTCCGCCGACCTCCTCCGGGCCGCTCAGGAGTCGGTAACCGTTTCCAGGCGCCGCTATGACAAGGGTGCGGCGGACATTTCCGAGATGCTCGATACGCAATCCACCCTGTCCGCCGCCCGACGGGAGCGGACCCGCTGCCTGGCCGAATGGCATTCCGCCCGACTGCGCCTCCTGGCCAGCGCCGGCCAACTGGGAAGCTCAGCCATCGGGGAGGAAAAGGCCTCCCCCTGAAAGGGGAATCCCCTTCCCGGTCAACAGGGGGTGCAAAGGACAGGGTGGAGGGTTCAGAGCCGGGCTCCACCCGGGGACTGCCGTCCGCCGGGAAAACTCACCCGAAGGCATTGTCTCAACGGATCAGCGGGAATTCTTCCGCGGGCATTTCCCGAATGGATCAAGCGATGCCGGATATTTCTCGCATTCCGGCGCCAGGTGTCCTATAGGAGACGGAATTCTGTTCGAATCATTTTGCCCGTGTGGCCAACGGAGAAAAAATCATGAGCAAAGACCCTGTGCTGTATTCGGTGGAGAGGCATTGCGCCCGCATCACCCTGAACCGTCCGGACGTGAAGAACGCCTTCAGCGCCGAAATGATCCGGCTCTGGCGCGGGTACCTGGAGGAGGCGGGGAGGGATGACCGCGTCCGGGTCGTCATCGTCACGGGGGAGGGCGACACCTTCTGCTCCGGAGGGGATATCCGGGAAATGGCCGAGGGCAGGCTCCGCTCCTGGGACATGAAGAATTACCTCTGGGAAGGGGTGCATCGCATTGCCCTGACCCTGGAGGATCTGGACAAACCGGTGATCGCGGCAATCAACGGCGCCGCCATGGGGGCAGGGCTGGATATGGCTCTCATGTGCGACTTGAGGATCTGCTCGGACAGGGCGAAGCTTGCCGAATCCTACATCCTCCTGGGGCTGGTGCCGGGGGACGGCGGGGCCTATTTCCTGCCCCGCCTGGTCGGAACCGCCAAAGCACTGGAGCTCCTCCTCACGGGCGACCTGATTTCTCCCGAGGAAGCCCTCCGGCTGGGAATCGTAAACCGGGTCGTACCCCACGACCGGCTCCGGGAAGAAACCGCCGCCCTGGCGGAAAAGATCGCCGTCAGGCCGCCCCAGGCCGTCCGCATGATGAAAAGGGCCGTTTATCAGTCCCAGACCGGCACGCTGCGGACGCATCTCGACTACATCTCTTCCCAGTTGGCCCTCCTGTCGGCGACGGCAGATCATCTCGAAGCTGCGCGGGCTTTCCTGGAGAAGAGAGCGCCCCGTTTCCAGGGGAAATAAGCGGGGCGGCCGTTGATGCGGACCTGGCTGAAATACTGGCTTCCCCTGGCGCTCTGGATGGGCTTCATCTTCTGGATGTCCACGGGAAGCTTCTCAGCCGCGCACACCTCCCGGTTTATCGGGCCGCTTCTCCATTTCCTCTTTCCCCAGCTTCCGGCGCCGACCCTTGAGCTGGTGCACGGCTGCATCCGCAAGGCCGGACACGTCAGTGAATATCTGATCCTGGGGCTTCTCTTCTTCCATGCCCTGCGCGGGGATTCGCCGCAGAAGTGGAGGCTGCGCTGGGCCCTCGGCGCCCTCCTCGGTGTTCTGCTTTACGCCCTGGGGGATGAGTTTCATCAGTCCCTGGTCGCTTCAAGAACAGCGTCCCTCGTGGATGTCGGATTCGATTTATCCGGCGGCCTACTCTCACAGATTCTCCTGCTTCTTTGGAAATTCTCCGGCCATCCGCTCCGGTACCGCCCCTGACCCGGCTTTCCATGGCCCCTGCAGGCAGGATTGTCCTTCCTCCCGGGATTGCCCGATTTTTTGCGGACGGAATTCATTTTGATTGACAAGTTCGTCAACTCTACTCAAAATGATTTAAAATAATAATTATTCAGGATTCGCCTATGAAACGGAGTTATCTGGGAAGTTCGAAATCTGCCTTGAAAGCATCCATGGAGTACCATCTCCGCTGTTCGCTCTGCCGGGAGGCTCCCTCCAAAGACTGCCGGGACCTTTTCCTGGCAACCGCTTTTTCGCTGCGGGACCGGATGGCGGAAAAAATCCTGCTCACCGAGCAAAACTATCAGAAGGCAAAGGCCAAACGGGTCTATTATCTCTCCATGGAGTTCCTGATCGGGAGGCTGCTGGGCGACACCCTCCACAATCTCGGGCTTTTTGACGTCTGCCGGGAAGTCCTGGCCGAGACGGGCATCGATATCGAAGAAGTCCGGGAGCAGGAACACGACGCGGGTCTCGGAAACGGAGGGCTGGGAAGGCTGGCGGCCTGTTTCCTCGATTCCATGGCTACTCTTTCCCTTCCCGGCTTCGGTTATGGGATCAACTACGAATACGGCCTCTTCAAGCAGGAAATCGACAATGGCTACCAGCGGGAGAAGCCGGACAACTGGCTGGCGGAATTCAATCCCTGGGAGATCAAGCGCAGCGACGAGAAATGTATCGTTCCCCTTTACGGCCGGATCGAGCATTTCCAGGACCGTACGGGCGATTACAATCCCATGTGGCTCGACTGGAAGGTGCTTGTGGGCATCCCCTTCGACATCCCCGTCGTCGGCTACGGGGGAAAGACGGTGAACTGGCTGCGCCTTTACGCGGCGGGCTCCTCCTCGGATTTTGACATCCAGATCTTCAACGAGGGGGATTACTTCCAGGCGGTGGCGCAAAAGGTCGAGTCCGAAACCATCACGAAAATGCTCTATCCCCTGGACACCCTGAAATCGGGCAAGGAGCTTCGCCTGGTGCAGGAATACTTCCTGGTGGCCTGCTCGTTGAGGGACATCGTCCGCCGTTATCTCAAGGAGCACGAGACGTTCGACGCCTTTCCCGACGCCGTGGCCATTCAGATGAACGACACCCATCCTTCCCTGACCGTGGCGGAGTTGATGCGGCAATTGGTGGACGAATACGCCCTGCCCTGGGAGAGCGCCTGGGAGGTAACGCAGAAGACCCTCTCCTACACCAATCATACGATTCTCTCCGAGGCCCTGGAGAAGTGGCCGGTAAGCCTCCTGGAGCAGGTCATCCCCCGACATCTCCAGATCATCTACGAGATCAACGCGCGTTTTCTCGCCAAGGTGTCCTGCCTCCATCCCGGCAAAACGGATCTTCTCCGGCGCATGTCGCTCATCGAGGAAGGCGAAACCCAGCAGGTCCGGATGGCCCACCTGGCCATGGTCGGTTCCCATTCCATCAACGGCGTTTCCGCCCTCCATACGGAGATCCTGAAGAAGAGTAATTTTGCCGACTTCCACGCCCTGTGGCCGGAGCGCTTCGTCAACGTCACCAACGGCATCACCCAGCGGCGATGGCTGCTCAAGGCCAACCCCGGTCTCGCCCGACTGATCAGCGAAACCATCGGCGATGCCTGGATTACCGATCTTTCCCAGCTCAAGCTGCTGGAGCCCCATGCCGACGACATAACCTTTCAGGCCCGGTTCCGCGAAGTCAAGGTGGCCAACAAGGCGCTGCTGAGCGGGATGATTTCCCGAACCGCCTGGATTTCCGTCAATCCCGATTCGCTCTTCGATGTGCATGTCAAAAGGATCCATGAATACAAGCGCCAGCTGCTGAAGGTCATGCACATAATCCACGAGTACCTCCGGATTGTCGACGGAGAAAAAAAGCCGGCCATCCCCAGGACCTTCATCTTCGCCGGCAAGGCCGCGCCCGGTTACTGGGTGGCGAAGCAGATGATCAAGCTGATCCATAACGTAGGTCAGGTCGTCAATACGGACAAGAGGGTGCAGGACGCCCTCAAGGTCGTTTTCCTGCCCGACTACCGGGTTTCGCTGGCGGAACGGATCATCCCGGCCGCGAATCTGAGCGAACAGATCTCCATGGCCGGTACGGAGGCTTCCGGAACGGGCAACATGAAATTCATGCTGAACGGCGCCCTGACGACGGGAACCCTGGACGGGGCCAACGTGGAAATGCTCGAGGAAGTGGGGGCGGAAAACATCTTCATCTTCGGCCTGACCGCCGAGGAGATTACAGAGATGCAGCACAGCGGCTCCTACCGCCCCTCGGAATATTATCACCGCTATCCGGAAATCCGCCGGGTGATCGACGCCTTCCGGGACGATGTCTTCTGCCGTTCGGAACCGGGGCTCTTTTCCTGGCTTTACCACCGGATCATGAACGAGGAAGATGCCTACTTCCATCTGCCGGATTTTCTTTCGTACCTCCAGGTCCAGGAAAAAATAGAAGAGGAATACCTGAATCCGCCTTCCTGGATCAAGAAAGCGATCCTGAACGTCGCGCGGTCGGGCAGGTTTTCCAGCGACCGGGCTATCTCCGAGTATGCCGGACGCATCTGGAAGACGAAAGCCGTGAAGTGACAAGAGGGCAATGCCAGAGAAGATCTTGATTGTCGATGATTCCCAGGATATCAGGGTGCTGCTTACCCGCCTGCTCAAGGCGAATGGCTATGGCGTGGCGGAAGCGGAAAACGGCGAGGAGGGTCTGCGCCAGGCCCGGGACTTCAAGCCGGACCTGATTCTCCTGGATATCGTCATGCCCGGCCTCGACGGCTATCAGGTCTGCGAGGCTCTTAAAGCCGATCCGGTTGCGGGGGACATTCCCGTCGTTTTTCTGTCCTCCCAGTCTGAAGCGGCCGACAAAATCAAGGGACTGGCTATCGGCGCCGCCGATTACATCACCAAGCCTTTCGACAAGGGGGAAGTGATCGCCCGGATCGCCAATCAGCTCAAGATCCGCCGGCTGACTTACGAGCTCATCGCCGCCAATGCCGAGCTGACAGCGAAGCAGAAGCGCCTGGACGAAGATCTGGAGGCGGCCGCCGGCATCCAGCAGAGCCTGCTGCCGCGAAAGCTGCCGCAGATCGAACATCTGGATATCGCCTGGAAATTCATGCCGTCGGAACAGATCGGGGGCGATATCTTCAATGTGCTCCGCCTCGACGACGATCATCTCGGCTTTTACATGATCGACGTCAGCGGACATGGAGTGCCTCCCGCCCTGGTGACCTTTTCCGTAGCCCAGACCCTCCAGCCCTACATGGGCTACACGCTGAAGAAAATCCCGGGAACCTGCCCCGATTCCGAGATTGTGTCTCCCGGCGAGGTCCTGAGGGCTCTCGATGAAGAGTATCCCTGGGAGCGGTTCGAACGGTTTCTCACCATGATTTACCTGATCATCGATCTCAGGGAAGGAACACTGGTCTACAGCAACGCCGCCCACCCGCCGCCTATCCTTCTCCACGCGGACGGGACTCTGCAGTTGCTTGAAACCGGGGGCACCATCATCGGCCTGGACGGGATTCTGCCTTTTGAAGAGGAGCGGCTGGTGCTGCAGGAAGGAGACAAGATCCTGCTTTATACCGACGGGATCTTTGAAGTGGTGGGGACGGAAGGAACCATGTTCGGGGAGGAGCGGTTTCTTGCCCTCGTGAAAAATCTCGGCGCCGTGGGAGTGGAAGCGATGCTGGAGGAGATTATCGACGCCATCAAACAATTTGTGAACGGGGTGAAGCTCCGGGATGATGTGAGTCTCCTGGGGATTGAATTCCGGAAGCGAAAAATTAACAGTTAAGGAAAGAAAAAATGCAGATACACCAGAACACAAACGGAGAAGTCCTGATCGTGCGGCCCTTGGAAAAAAGAATTGATGCGGCCACCGCCACGGAATTCAAAGAAAAAATGAGCGAGTGGATCGGTGCCGGAAATCGGCGGATTGTGCTGAACCTTGCCGACGTGGATTTTATTGACAGCAGCGGACTGGGCGCCATTGTTTCGAGTCTGAAACGGATCGGCACGGAGGGAGACCTGGTGATCTGCACCGTGAGGGAAACGGTCATGAGCCTGTTCCGCCTGACCCGGATGAACCGGGTGTTTGACATTTACCCCTCGGAAACGGAGGCGATCGCCGCTCTTTCCGGAAAAGCGTGAAAAAATGGAAAAGACGGGCAGAATCAAGCTGGTCATGGAGAGCCGACTCGAGAATGTCGCCCTGATCGGGGGCGCCGTGCGGGGCATCGCCAATGCCCTGGCCATCGATGAAGTCAGCGGCTATCATCTTGAACTCTGTGTCGTGGAGGCGGTGAACAACGCGACGAAACACGCCTACCATTCCGAAGCGGGACATTTCGTGGAAGTGGAGGTGCTGATTCTTCCGGACCGGATCACCTTTAAAATCTCCGACCAGGGGGAAAGCATGCAGCCGACAAAGGTCCGGCTGCTGCGCTTCGATCCCCAGAAACTGAACACCGTCCCGGAAAGCGGCATGGGACTCTTCATCATGCACGCCCTCATGGACGAAGTCAGCTACGAGACCGACAGCGGACGCAATGTCCTCACCCTGAGCAAGTACCTGCGGAAACAGGGCCAGCTCGCCTGAAAAGCGGGTATCCTCCCCCTGGCCTGCAAATAATTTACGCTTCATAGACGACCTGGAGACGGTCGAGGTACGTCGACAGTTCCGCCGTCTTCCTTCCGATCTCCTCCCCGTCCCCGCTTTTGGCGGCCTGTTCGAGGGATCGGCCCAGCTCGGTGATCTCGTCAAACCCGTAACCGCCGCCGGACCCTTTCATGCTGTGCCCGAGAATCCGGATGGTTTCATGGTCCCCCTGCTCCAGCGCCTTCTTAATGGCGGTGATGTCCTTGCGCCGATTTTTAAGAAAACCGGGGATGAGATCGGCAAGATCCGGGTCGATCCGGACGACAATGGGCGGCTTCTGCTCCTGGGTCATGGTTCTGCTCCCTCCTTCGTAAATTCCTGAATGGCGTCCAGCAGGATCGCCTTTTTAATCGGCTTGACCAGGTGTCCATCACAGCCGGCCTCCAGGCTCTTCACCCGATCTTCCTGAAAGGCATGGGCCGTCAGGGCAACGATCGGCGTTTTGTGCCGCGCCTGTTCCCTTTCCCATTTCCGGATTTCCCCGGTCGCGGTGTAACCATCCATTTCGGGCATCTGGATGTCCATGAGGACCAGGTCATAGAACCCGGTCTTGAATTTATCCACGGCGATGGCCCCGTTTTCGGCGACTTCAATCCGGTAGGGCTGGCGTTTGAGAAACGAGAGGAGCAGTTGGCGATTATCTTCGGAGTCTTCGGCCAGCAGGATCTGAAGCGGCCGTCCGGATGCGGGGGCGGCCTCCGGCAGTGGCGCCGGAGCGGGTTCCTGATGAGCGGCTCTTCCCCTGCCCAGTGCCGCCAGAACGGCATCCCTGAGATCGGCACGGCGGATCGGCTTCATCAAATGACCCCGGATGCCCAGTTCACGGAAGCGATGGGAATCGCCTCTTCCCAGATCCGAGGTGAGCATGAGGATCGCCGTACCCGCAAGAGCGGGATTTTCCTGGATGAGCCGGGCGACCCCGAAGCCATCGAGGCCGGGCATATGGTAGTCCAGCAACACCAGATCATAGGGGTTCTCTGTCTCCCAGGCCGCCTGCATCTCGACCAGTCCGCTTTCTCCGTCTTCCGCCTCGGACGGGCTCCCGCCCAGGGCGGTGAGCATTTCCCGGAGAATCATCCGGTTGGTGGCGTTATCGTCGATGATGAGGGCTCTCAACCCGATGATCATTCCCTCATAACATTCGGCAATCTCTGTCGCTTTCCGGGGCTCCTTCCGGACGCCGAAGCAGGCGGTAAAGAAGACGGTGGTCCCCTTCCCCTCTTCGCTTTCGACCCAGATCCGCCCGCCCATCAGCTCCACGAGGCGGCGAGCAATGGAAAGTCCGAGCCCCGTTCCCCCGTACCGGCGGGTCGGGGATGAATCCACCTGGGTGAACTTCTCGAAAACCTGTTCAATTTTATCCCGGGGAATCCCGATGCCCGTGTCGGCGACGGAAAACAGAAATTTCACGCGTTCACCGCCATCGTCCTCCCCCTTCGGGAGGCAGGTGTTTTCTTCCGGAGACTCCGTCACGTGGACGACCACCTCGCCCTTCTCCGTAAACTTGATGGCATTTCCGATCAGATTGACCAGGATCTGCCGCAGCCGGATGGGATCGCCGATCAGTTGGACCGGAACGTCGGGGAGAATATGGCAGGCCAGCTCCAGGTTCTTCTTGTGGGCGCGGATGGCCAGCTCGTCGGCGGTCCGTTCCACGACTTCCACCAGATCGAAATCGGTGAACTCCAGTTCCAGGTGTCCGGCCTCCACCTTGGAAAGGTCCAGAATGTCGTTGATGATGTTGAGAAGATTTTCACCGGCGTTGCGGAAGATTTCCACATAGTGCTGCTGTTCGGCGGAGAGGGGCGTTTCGAGAAGCAGTTCCGCCATGCCGATGATGGCGTTCATGGGCGTGCGGATTTCATGGCTCATACTGGCCAGAAAATCCGTTTTCGCGAGATTCGCGCTTTCCGCCTCATCCTTGGCTTTCAGCAGCGCCTGCTCCGCCTGGCTCAGAAAATAGTCGCTGAACCGGTAGATGGTGTAACTCATACAATCATTGAGACTCTGCAGAGCATCAAGCAGGGCGTCGCCTTTCAGTTCTTTTACAAGGATGGGAAGCAGGAGCGTACGGTAGATTTCAAAGGCGTGCTGGACTTCAGAAAGAGAGAAACCGCCCCCGAGCCTCTTTTCGCTGATTTCGGCAATAAAGGCATCCAGTTTGGAGAAGTCCTTGTACACCAGCACGGCAAAGTTGGCCTCGGCGGCTTTCGAGGTGGTCTTTAAAAGCTCTTCCAGAGGGCGGCGGGAATAGCGATTGCTGACCTCACGATGAAGGGATTCCCCCATCTGCCGGGATAACTGTTTATGGTATTTCTGGAGTACTTCCGTAAGGTTCATCATGATGGAAAAAGGGTGTTCTTTTCAGTGGTTTTCTCGCGGCAGGCAGCACAAAAGCGACGTGTCGCAGGTCCGAATTTCAAATTGCAGCGTCGCGTGATCGATTCCGAATCGTTGAGACAGAAGATCGCGAACCTGGTCCGCCAGGCAGTTCACCTGGCTGAGCATCTGGTCATTCACGATGACCTGGGCGGCAAGGGCCGCCTGGCTGGGGAAAAGCGTCCAGACATGAATATGATGCATCTCGTCGATTCCCTCCAGGGACTCGACGGCTCCTTTGATCTCCTCCACATCGAGGCCGGGAGGGGTTGCATTCATGAGGATCTGGTAAGTCTCCTTGAGAATCCCCCAGTTGCCGAAAAAAATCAAGGCGACAATCGCCCAGGAAACGATGGGATCCAGCCAGTACCAGGGCTTGTAAAGCCAGAGGACGCCGAGAGCCACGACGCCGAGGGAGGCCAGGGTGTCGGAGAGCATATGGAGAAAGGCGCTGCGGATGTTCACATTGGATTTCGCCCCCGCATGGAGCAGCACGGTGGAAAAGGCATTCCCCACCATGCCGAACAGGGCGATCCAGATGACCAGCTGACCCGCGATCGGTTCCGGCTTCCAAAGGCGCTGCCAGCCCTCGAGGGCGATATAAATTCCGGCTCCATAGAGCAGGGCCGCGTTCAGGAGCGCCGCCAGGACTTCCAGGCGCTTATAGCCGAAGGTCTGGGTAGCCGTCGGCTGGCGTTCCCCCAGGCGCAGGGCCACGTAACTGATCAGCAGGGAAGACAGATCACTGAGGTTGTGGACGGCGTCACTGATCAGGGCCATACTGCCGGACAGCGCGCCGCCGATAAACTGGACCACCGGAATCAGCAGATTCAGCACCATGGTCACCACAAGTCTCTTCCCCATGGCAATCCCTTCGTGATGGTGATGGTGATGTTCTTCCGTCATGGTCGGCCTCTTGGCGGGTTGCAGCTTCGTTGCCTGCCTTAGTTCACTCTAGCCTTAACTTCCGGTGCTGTCAATATCGCCGCTTTTTGAATAAAGAAGACACCGGGCAGAGGAAGCCTCGATCCGGGGAATCAGAGGAAAGTGATCCCCCTATTTCCCAGCGAAAACTAAATGTCCGGGGAATGTACCGCCCATGCGACCGCTATCATAACTATGATCCTGAAAAGGGATTGTTTCCCGATTCACTCAATGCAACAACCACTTCCCTGAGTTCACTGAATTCAACTCTTCAACAATAATACTCTTCGGATCTACAATCGATTTCATTTCCTTTTCTATTTACTGCCTTCTCCTTTCACTGATTTTGATTGTTCTGTCAGCTTGGTTGCGAAACGAAGTACAGTTTTTTGAAGAAAATAAATGGTGGGGAGATCTGATGCTGTCATTATTTTCTTGTAATTATGACATAATTTAATTTATCATACTTACCGCAAACAAAAGACCATTTTTTTATTAAGTGAAATCTGGGAGATAAATATTTATGGATATGCCAAAATTTCATGAAACATTTATTCCGATCCTTGAAACTCTTGCTGACGGCAAAATAATCCATCACAGGGAACTACTTAATAAAATATTCGATAACTACTATTCGAACCTGCCAAAGGAAGAATTAGAAAAGAAAACGAAAAGCGGGGACCTTTTAATACTTAATAGAATCGCCTGGGGAAAATCATATTTGAAAAAAGCAGGATATCTTCATTATCCTGAAAGAGGAAAAGTACAGATCACCAAAAAAGGGAAAGAAGTTAACACAGATAAAGTTAATTTGAAGAATATAGTAGACGAATCGGGCTTACTCATTTTTTACAAAGAAGAAAAAACGAAAGGTTTGAAGGACCTGGAAAAAGAAGGATCTTCACCACAAGACCTGATAGACTCCGGATTTTCAGCGATTGAAGCACAGGTAAAATCTGATTTACTGGAAAAACTCAAGAACATAGATCCATTTTACTTTGAAAAAGTGATCCTTATTTTGTTGTCTAAAATGGGTTATGGTGAATTTATTGAAACATCAAAATCAGGTGACGGTGGGATTGACGGAATAATCAATCAGGATCAATTAGGTCTTGAAAAAATCTATATTCAAGCAAAACGATATAATGAAAATAAGGTTCGAGAAAAAGAAATTCGAAATTTTATAGGAGCAATGAGCGGCGATACAACAAAAGGGGTTTTTGTAACAACCTCTGAATTTGATGATTCAGCAAAAAAGAAAGCACATGATGCGCACCACACAATAATTCTGATTGATGGAAAGAGATTAGTAGACCTTTTATATCAGTATAGTGTTGGAGTTCAAGTGCAAGATGTTTATGAAGTAAAAGTTGTTGATGATAATTTTTTCGAAGCTAATTAATGAATCGCATCCGAGCTCTGTCCATTTATCCTAACTTTTGACATAAAATGAAATATACAACATCTGGAATACAAAAAGATGATCAGTGTCAAGTTGAAGGCTTTCATCTGTTCGATCTTGATGGAACTATTATTTATGAAGGTTCCGAAATTTTTTATGAGATAGAACATATTTGTATTACTCTTTATGATAAATTCACCGAATTGATTTTTTCAGACCTAGAAGAATACTATTCGATAATTTCATATTTCCCTCTCTGGTTAGGTCAGGCTGGAATAGATTCAGACTGTTGCTTTTCAAAAGACGAGTTTGATAAATTAATCCAGAATTCCAGGAATAATGATTATAACAAAGAATTATTTCTCTCTGATTGTAATTCTTTATTGAGTAGTTTGCAAAATAGAATAAACACATCCAATTCACTATTTATCCAATTTTATAAATTCTTATGTGAGATTAACATCGAGTTTCATATAGAAAATGAAGGAACTTATTGGATGTCAGGTGGAAGGACTGATGTTGTCTTCAGTATTTTAAACGAAATCTTTTCAAATAGTTATGCAATCTTAGATTTGTTAACTAAAGTTGCCTATCAATTTGAGAACATGCCTACTGACTATACATCATGGCCAAAATTAAAATCTTTAAATATTGTTTATGGTGATAAGCATAAAATAAAAAATTTGAATAAGAAAGGAACAATATTTGACGATTCAACCATTATTAAAACTATTATTTCTTTGAGACATGAATTGATACATAATTCAAGTTGGGAACCAAATCCAAAGATTTTCTACATAACCAAAGATCAACAAGTAATAGAAAAATTTATTTTTCAACCAGACATTAATGAAAGTGGATCACTCCTAAAGGTGAGGAATAGAAAACATTTCTTTAATAATGACATTAAAATAAATGAGACTTTACCCAATATTTGCATAGAGTTTTGGCATTTAGTTTATAATACACTTCTAAACATAAATAGGCTGTAATTATAATCGGTTATATCACATTCATGCCCCCACAACCAATCTGATCGAGCTTGAAAATTTATATCGGGGATTTATCCAGCAGCCGCCCTCCGGAACGGAGGGTACCGTCGGGGGGAAGCCGCGCCTTATTGCAGCCACCGCCGCTGGAAATAGCGCCGGGTCAGCAGCAGCGCCTGGACGAGCTGGGAGGCGTTCATCGACCACCACACCGAAGTCGCCCCGAATCCCAGCACGACCACCAGGAGAAAGCAGAGGGGAATCCGCACCAGCCAGACGCTCAGGGCAATCCGGACCATCACCCCCCGGGTATCGCCGGCGCCGTTGAGTCCTCCGCTCAGAATCATCCCCCACGCCATGAAGGGTTCGCTGATCATGCTGATGTAAATGTAGGTGATGCTCTCCTGAATGACCCTCGGGTTGTGGGAAAGAAGCGGCACGATCCAGCGGGCGCTGCCGATGACGACGAGGGTCAGCAGGGTGACGACGGCAACCCCGATGGCGGCCGTCATGAGGCCGCTGCGAAAGGCTTCCTCATGCTTTTCCTTCCCCAGGAGGTTCCCGATGATCACGGCGTTGGCCATATTGAACGCAAAGGCGGGCAGGTAGATGGCCGCCTCGATCCGCAGCCCCGTCGTGAAGGCCGCCAGGATCTCCACGCTGTGTTCCGGAAGGGCGCTGAGGATGAGGAACAGGACCATGGAGGCAAGCTGCCACAGGATCTGGAGCAGACCCAGCGGCCAGCCGATCCCGGCGATTTTCTTCACAATGGCCGCCGAAAACCGTTTGCCGTCGGGGATCAGGCCCTGCACGAGCCGGAGATTCACAATACTGCCGACAAAGACGCTGGATGCCGTGGCCAGGGCAATGCCGCGGAATCCCAGGGGCGTGGAAAAAACGAAGAAGAAGTTCAACGGGATATTGAGGACGCAGACCAGGGCCATCGTCTTCAGCGAATCCCTGACCCGGCCGCAGGAGCGCAGAATGGCGTTTCCGTTGATGAGCAGGCAATGAAACAGCAGCCCCACGGCATAGATCCGGGTGAGAGACAGGACGAAGGGTTTCAGTTCCGCGGGGATATTGACGAAATCGACGATCTCGGGGGCCAGAAGCTCCCCGATTCCACTGAAGAAAATACCGATGGCCGCCGTGGTGGCCAGGGAGGAAAAGACCGCGTTGCCCAGAGCCGTTCCCCCTTCGGCAGCGGACGAAGTAAACAGCCGGGAAACGACGGCAACGGCGCCGGCGGAAAAGGCGTTGGCCGCCACAATGAAAATGAAATAGACCTGGGCGACAAAACCGTAAGCGGCCTGGACTTCCTTATTGACCTTCCCCGCGATGTAGACATCCGTCAGGCTGATCAGGAACTCGAAGAACATGATCAGGGTCATGGGCCAGGCGACCTGCCAGCTCCGCGCCACGAAAGGGCCGATTTCCTTTCTGGAAAACAACATGGAAGTCTCCTTCCGCGGCCGTTATTTCAGGCCCGGTCGCCTTCAACAGGGCATCGAGGCGACCGAGTGGAGAAGAGGCCGCCGGACCGGCATTGTCAGGGGACGGGTTTCGGCAGGTCGCCGATGCCGGGAACCGAAGGAAGACGGCCGGGAATTCGATCCGGCCCGCAAGGACATCCTCCTATCCCGAGGCAGCGCCTCTCTTCTCAAGGATTTCCGCCAGGGGTTCGTCCTGCTTGTAGATGTCCTTGCGGAATTGAACGGCACCCTCGGCATCCGCCCAGGCCGTGAAATAGAGGATATAGATGGAAACGGGCTGGGGCAGTCGGATCAGCCTGGTCTGGCCCGATTCCATCGCGGCCAGAATCCCCTGGCGCGATTTACCGGGATTCCCCCCAAGGAGGGTGACGGCCAGCTCCTCCGGATTTTCAACGCGGATGCAGCCATGACTGAAGGATCTCTTTTCCTGCTCAAAGAGGCGGCGGTTCGGGGTATCGTGAAGGTAGACGTCGAAGGAATTGGGAAAGACAAATTTGATCCGCCCCAGGGGATTTTTCGGCCCCGGGTCCTGGCGGAACTGGAGATTGAAGGTGCGGGGCGTCAGCCTTTCCCAGTCGATGGTCCAGGGGGGGACGGTTCTTGTCCCGGCAATCACTTTCATGTCCATCCAGTTCAGATATTCGATATTCTGCTGAATCTGGGGAAGTATTTCCCCGGCGGCGATGCTCCGGGGGACATTCCAGTAGGGATTCAGCTCGAAATGCAGAATGCGGCTGTTGAAGACCGGCGTGTTGGTCGCATATCGTCCCACCACGATCCGGCTGCTGAGAACCTCTGTCCCCCTTTCCAGAACCCTTAACCGGAACTCCGGGATATTGACGATCACCACCCGCTCGCCGAGATCCTCGGGCAGCCAGCGCAGCCGCTCCAGGTTGATTTCGAGCTGGCGTATCCGGTCGGTCACGGGAGTGTTCAGGGCCTCCAGCGTTGCGGAGTCGACGATGCCGTCAGCGGTTAAGCCGTGCCGCTTCTGAAACGCCTTGACCGCGGCGGTAAGGGGTTGATCGAAGCGATTCCGGTTCTCTTCGGACTCTTCCAGGAAGGCGGGCCTGGGGGGAAGTCCCAGGCGCTGCCGCAGCTCGGGCACGCGTTCGCTCCGGTCTCCCTCCCGGAGGCGCCCTCCAGCCGGCACGACCGGCCATCCTCCATGCCTTTCGATTTCCCGATACTCCTGGAGGGCGGCCATCAACCGGGTATAGCAGGGGCCGGAGGGGGCGAGGCTTTCCAGGACGGCTTCAATCTTTTCGGACTTCAGGGCCTGTTCAAGGGTGGCGGGCAGATTCGGCAGTTTCCGCCTGCTGACATGCCATTGGATATTCGCCTTGTCCGGCGCAACGCTGCCGGTGGACAGATGGGCGGCATAGAGGAAAAAAGCATCGGTCAGGAGGACGTCGAGCTGTGCGGCCTTATCTGCCGGGAGCGGTTTCCTGTTGAAGAAGAAGCCCCTTTCGGAAAGGAGGGATTCGATGGAGATGAGATGATACGCTTCCGGAACCAATCCGTGACGGGAAGCCTTGCGCAGGACGTCCCGCAAGGAGGTTGCGGCAGGCGTCGGGCCTTCAGAATCGCTCCAGGCCGGACGGAATCCGCGGCGGGCATAAAAATTTTTCGCCTCGGCGGTAAAAGCGAGGGCCTCCCTGGATGGGAGGGCCGATCTGCCCGCTTCGTTTCCCGCCAGCCGGCTCTGGATCTCTGCCCTTATCTCATCCGGCGGACCTCCCGCCAATACGCCGCCGACGCCGGGAGCGGTCAGCAGAAGCACCATCAGCAGAACGCCAATCAACCCTCTCTTTCCTGCAGGAGCCATCGCCTCATCCTCCGAATCTTTCTCACAGCCCGGAAGAAGACTCAGGATTCCCTTCCGGAAAAGCTGCTTTTTTTGAACATAGCACACCGGATGCCATTTGAAAGGGGAATTTAACGCCGGTGAAGCGTTCGGCTGCCAGGGATCCGGCGGGGCGCCCTGCGGCCTTGTCTTGTTCCGGACTCGAGCCTCGTCAGCGTTGGCAACCTTAGCGGTTTCACGACGTACGCGTGATCGGTCGCCTGCGCTGCCTCCGCCTCCATGCCTCGAGTTTCCCGCCGATCGGGGGCATGAGCCTTACAGTTGAACCTGTTCGACGCCCGGCAGGGAGCGGCCGAGGAAACGCTCGCCGATCTGCTGAAAACGCAGCGGGACATCCGTCACATAGAATCGGTATTCCGGGGGGATCCGTTCGGGATTCGCAAGCTGCCGGGCCGAAAGCAGGGCGGCGGCGGCATCGGCCATGGCCTCGGCGGAATCGACGAGGCGGATGTCCGGTCCGGTGACATCCTGCAGGAGAGCCTTGAGGAGGGGATAATGGGTGCAGCCCAAAACCAGGGTGTCGATATGCTCCGCCAGCACGGGACGCAGGTATTCCTGGGCGGTGAGGCGGGTGACGGCATGGTCGAGCCAGCCTTCCTCTACCAGGGGAACGAAGAGGGCGCAGGCCTGGGAGAAGATGCGGATGTCCGGCGCCAGCCGGCAGATAGCGCGGGCGTAAGCATTGCTGTTTATCGTGGTGGGCGTACCGATGACCCCGACGGAATGGCTCCGGGTTTCCACCACGGCCCGGCGGGCGCCCGCGTCGATGACGTCCAGGACCGGGACGGGGGAAAGAGTTTCAATGGTCTGACGGGCAACGGCCGCCATCGTGTTGCAGGCGATAATGAGGAGCTTGACCTCCTGCCGCAGCAGAAACTCCGTGATCTGATGGGCATAGGCATTGATGGTTGCCACGGATTTCACGCCGTAGGGCACCCGGGCCGTGTCTCCGAAGTAGAGGATGTTTTCAAAGGGCAGCCGTTCCATCAGCGACCGGACGACGGTCAACCCGCCGACACCGGAATCAAAGACCCCGATGGGACGACGTTCAGGCGAATATTCTTTCATCAGCGACGACATCTCTCCAGTTTTCTTTCCGGGCGGACCGCAGCAGGCGCCGGTTCAACGTACGGGAGGGGATAGCGCATCCGGAAGGGATTTGCAAGACGAGTGTGAAGGGGCGATGCGCCCGAAGCAGGCTGGACCGGTCAACCCGGTTCGGAATGGCCCGGCAGGCGTTCCGGAGGCGGGATCCGCTCCTGGTAGCTTCCCTCGTAAAGTTCGTATTCCAGCAGGCGGCATTCAATTTCGCCGTTGAAGAAGATCAGGCGCCGCCGCGTTTTCAGGCCCACCCTTTTGGCCAAGTCGACATTGCCCGTAAAGACGAAGCCCCGGTATCCCGGGCAGGAATGCTTCAGGAAATCCCCTATTCCCGCGTAGGTTCTTTCCAGCCTCTGGACATTTCCCAGGCGTTCCCCGTAGGGAGGGTTCATGATCACGAGGCCTTCCCCCGGGGGAAGGTCCGTTTCCGTGTAATCGCACACGGCGAGGTGAATAAAGTTCTGCATGCCGGCGTTGGCGGCGTTCTGCTCCGCCGCGGCGATGGCCCGCCGGTCCATATCCGTCGCGATGATCACTCCGGGAAAATGGCGGAGGGATTCTTCCTGGGCCTTTCGCCGCAGTTCCTTCCAGGCAGGGAAGGGAAAGCCTTTGAGGTGCCGGAAGCCGAAGTTGCTGCGCAGGAGGCCCGGCGCGCGGTTCAGGGCGATCAGGGCGGCTTCGATGGCGATCGTCCCGCTGCCGCACATGGGATTGACGAAGGGGCCTTTCCCCTTCCAGCCCGTGGCCAGCACAACGGCGGCGGCAAGGGTTTCCTGCATGGGGGCCTTGACGGGGATTTTCCGGTAGCCCCGGCGGGACAGGGGTTCCCCGGAGGTGTCAAGGTAAAGCTGGGCCCGGGTGCCCTTCCAGAACAGATGAACCACCGCCCGATCCCGCGCCGGCCCGGAATCCGGCCGCCGGCCGCAGATCCGCTGCAGACGGTCGACAATGGCGTCCTTGCATTTCTGGTTGGCAAACCGCGTATCCCGGATCGAAGGGTGATCCACCGTGGAGGTGACGCAGAGATAGCCGTCTTCGTGAAGGATGCTTTCCCAGGAATGGCCCGTCACCCAGCGATAGAGTTCGTCGGGGCTGTTGACCTCGCCCTCGTCCAGTTGGTAGAGGACGCGGTGTCCCGTCCGCAGGTGAAGATTCAGCCGCAGGGTATCCCCAAGCAAGCCACGCGTCACGATGGCGGCTTCGCGTTCGTACTCGATGGGAAAGCCAAGGGATTCGATCTCGCCTTTCAGGTAGGGGGCGATCCCTTTCGGACAGGTCACCAGGATCCTGCCGGATTTCCGCCAGAGGGGAAAGGGCCTGGGGCTCATGAGATTTCCCGGGTTACGGCAATCAGCTCCAGATCCATCGCGATCTCCCGGCCCTGGGTGGTGAGGTAGTTGCCCACGATCATGCCGCTGGCCCCCGCCAGGAAGATCCAGGACTGAAAATCGCGAAGGGTGATTTCCCGTCCGCCGCAGATCAAAAGCGGCTTGGCGGGGAAAATAAAGCGGTACAGGGCGATGATCCGCAGGGCTTCCATGGGCTGCAGCAGAGGCCGGTCCGCCATCCTGGTGCCGGGCAGCGGATTGAGGAAGTTCATGGGAATGCCGTCCACATCCAGCTCCCGGAGGGTAAAGGCCATCTCCACCCGCTGCTCCCACGATTCTCCCAGCCCGAAAATGCCGCCGCTGCACAGGCGGAGCCCCGCTTTCCGGGCGATCCGGAGCGTCTCGATATCTTCCTCGTAATCATGGGTGGTGCAGACCTGGGGAAAGTAGCTCCGCGCCGTTTCCAGATTGTGGTGATAGAAGGTGACGCCGCCGGCCCGGAGGCACTCGGCGGAAGCGGCCGTCAACTGCCCCAGGGAAGCGCAGACGGTGAGGGGGGTCGACTGGGAAAGGGCCGATGCCGCCTGGCTCACCGTTTCAATTTCCGCCTCGTTGAGCTTGGTGCCGCTGGTCACCATGGAAAACCGGGTCGCCCCCGCCGCATCCATCCGGCGGCCCTCCGCAATCATTTCCTCCACGGATTGCAGGGGACGCTTGACCACGTCCGTCCGGTGATGGGCCGACTGGGAGCAGAAGGCGCAGTTTTCGGCGCAGGCGCCCGCCTTGGCGTTGAGGATAGAGCAGCGAACGATGTTATCCTCTTGATAATGCTGACGGATCTTGCAGGCGGCAAAA
Source organism: uncultured Syntrophus sp. (assembly GCA_964555065.1). GTDB lineage: Bacteria > Desulfobacterota > Syntrophia > Syntrophales > Syntrophaceae > Syntrophus. Next base: position 3,517 of record CAZKRB010000036.1, on the reverse strand, counting down.
AGCAGGTCCGGCGTGGATCGGGCCGGCAGTTGGGTCAGGGAACAGGCCTCCTGAAAGGAAAGGGCCTGCGGTCCCTCCGTGAGAATTTTCTGGGCCAGCGTACTGACCGTGGAATCCAGGATCATGAGCGTTTTCTCCTTGGTTGGAATGGAAGACCCCATCGCCTACCAGACGGGGGGGGCTTTGTCAACCGGTAAATGGAAACGGGTTGACAAAAGCGGGGCGCGATGTTATGGCAGACGCGCGATGAACACGAAAGAACGGTTGCTTCGATACCTGAAGGAAGAACAGGGACAGTTTATCTCCGGCGGGAAGGTCAGCTCCCGGCTGGCGATTTCCCGCTCCGCGATCTGGAAACAGATCAGCCGACTGAAGGAAGAGGGATACGACATCGAGTCCTCTCCCCGAAGGGGCTATGCCCTGCGGAGTGTCCCCGACTCCCTCCTGCCCGGAGAAATCCGGGAAGGACTGAACACCCGCCTGATCGGCCAGGGTCCGATCCTTCACTTCCAAAACACCGACAACACCAACCATCAGGCCAAAATGCTGGCCTATGAAGGAGCCCCGGAAGGGGCCCTGGTCATTGCGGAAGAACAATTCCAGGGACGGGGGCGCCGGGGAAGAACGTGGTTCTCTCCGGCCGGACAGGGCCTTTACGCCACGGTTCTCCTCCGTCCGCCCCTTCCTCCCAGTGAAGCCCCGAAACTGACCCTCCTGACCGCCGTGGCGACGGCCGAAGCCCTGGAGCGGGAGACGGGCCTGCCGATCCGGATCAAATGGCCCAACGACATCCTGGTGAAGGGGTGCAAACTTGCCGGAATCCTGGCGGAAATCGGAACGGAGATGGACACGGTCGATTTCGCCGTCATCGGACTGGGTCTCAATGTGAACATCCCCCAGGCCTCTTTTCCCTCCGATCTCCGGACCCCGGCCACTTCCCTGCTCACCGAAACGGGCCGGGCCTTTTCCCGGGTCCGCATTCTCCAGTCGTGGCTGGAGGCCCTGGAAGAGACCTACACCCTGTTCTGCCGGGGAAATTTCGCCGACATCCTCTCACGCTGGAAGATCCTAACGGATATCGTGGGCAGCCGCATCACCGTCGATCTTCCCGGCCGCCGGTACAGCGGCGAGGTGCAGGAAGTGGATGAAAACGGGGTGCTGATCCTGAAGGAACCTGGGGGGACGCTGCAGCGGATCTTTTCCGGAGACATTACCCTGCTGCCCGCGGAAGATTCCGCCGAGGGACGAGGATGAGCACGACCGGAGGTTCCGGTGGAAAAGACCGGCGGATGCCTGGTGGGTTTCAAGCGTAAAGGCAAGGGAAACGCTTTCCGGGCAAAACCGGCGAAACTCCGAACGCAGGGAGCAATGTCATGGAAACATCGCGAACGAGGCAACTCGTCTTTTTTGTTCTGTTCGGACTGGTTGGCCTGGCCTTTCTCTATCTGCTGAAGCCCTTTTTCTACCCCATCTTCTGGGCCGTAATCATTTCCAGCATCATCCACCCCCTCTATGTCCGGCTGATTCGAAAATGGCCGAGCCCCAATCTTCTTTCGGTGCTGATGCTGCTTTTCCTGCTTTTGATCCTCATTCTGCCGACCCTTTTCATCGGAAGCCTGCTCGTTTCCCAGTCCCTGAGCATCTATACGACCCTCAGCTCGGACAGCAGTCACATTGCCCGGAGCCTCCAGGATCAGATCGGCCGGATCAGCGGTCATCCTTACCTGCAGCGACTCCAGATCGATCAGGCCTTCTGGATGGGCAAGCTGGCCGAAATGTTCCGCAGCATCGCCAACTACATCTTGACCAGCATCTCCAGCCTGACCCAGAACACTCTCGTGGCGGTCGCCCAGTTTGCCGTCATGCTCTACACCCTTTTCTTCTTTATCCGGGACGGGGAGAAGCTGCTCGAAGTCGCCATGCGCCTCCTTCCCCTGGGCAATCAGCGGGAGCGGATGCTGTTCGACCGCTTCATCACGACGGCCAAATCCACCCTGAAGGTGACGCTGATCATCGGGGGGCTGCAGGGAATGCTTGGGGGGATTGCCTTCTGGATTGCCGGGGTGGAGGGCTCCGTGCTCTGGGGGGTGATCATGATCGCGGCGGCCATTGTTCCAGGGATCGGGTGCACCATCGTGTGGGCGCCGGCCGGCGTTATCCTGCTTTTGACCGGCCATCGGTGGGAGGGGATCATGATCCTGGCCTTCGGCATCTCCGTGATCAGCCTCGTGGACAATCTGCTGCGCCCGGTTCTGCTGGGGAAGGATGTGCAGATGCACCCCCTGCTCATTTTCCTGTCCACCCTTGGCGGGATTGTCCTGTTCGGCTTTTCCGGTTTCGTCCTGGGGCCGATCATCGCTTCCCTGATGCAGTCCATCTGCCAGTTGTACGAACAGCCCTATGGGGACGCCTCTGAAGAGTGAACCGCGCGAAGTGACAATCGGTCCGTCGGGCAGAGTCGCCCTGGAATTTCATCGACAGGGGACGAGTCGCGGGAAAGGAGGATTACTGGAGCAGCGGCCTCAGGGCGTAGTAGATCAGGGCGGAGAGGAGCGCCGAAACCGGGATGGTAAGGACCCAGGCCCAGATGATCGTCCCGGCAATGCCCCAGCGGACGGCGGTGAGGCGGATGGTGGATCCGACACCGACAATCGCTCCGGTGATCGTGTGGGTGGTGCTGACCGGAATGCCGGCAACGGAGGCGCCGATAATGGAGATGGCAGCGGCGGTCTCCGCGCAGAAGCCGCCGATGGGACGGAGCTTGGTGATCCGGGTTCCCATGGTTTTTACGATCCGCCACCCGCCGGAAACCGTTCCCAGGGCGATGACCGTGTAGCAGAGAATCACGACCCAGAAGGGGATGTGAAACGTCGGCCCCAGCAATCCCTTACTGTAGAGCGCGATAGCGATGATGCCCATGGTTTTCTGGGCGTCGTTCATGCCGTGCCCCAGGCTGTAGGTGGCCGCGGAGAAGAGCTGCATCTTGCGGAAGATATGGTCCATTTTTCCGGGTTGGGACCTGCGGAAGAGGTGCAGGACGAGAAGCATCAGTGTGAAGCCGAGGAGCATGCCGATGGCCGGGGAGAGCACGATAAAGAGGGTCGCCTTGGTGATGCCCGCCCAGACCAGGACCGCCGTTCCCCCTTTCACCATCCCGGCGCCGATCAGCCCCCCGATCAGGGCGTGGGAGGAACTGCTGGGCAGCCCGAAATACCAGGTGATGAGGTTCCAGATAATGGCCGCCCCCAGGGCGGCGAAGATCAGCAGGTTATCGATGATGGCTGGATGGATGATGCCCGTACCGATGGTCTTGGCTACGGGGACGCCGATAAAAAGGACGGCGGCAAAATTGAAGAAGGCCGCCCAGATCACGGCATACTTGGGAGGCAGCACCTGGGTGGAAACGATGGTTGCAATAGAGTTGGCGGAATCGTGAAAGCCGTTGATGAAGTCGAAGACCAGGGCGACGACCACCAGGAAAATGACAAAGGCAAGCGAATCAAGCATTTTTCAGGAC
>CAZKRB010000035.1:0-32161 GCA_964555065.1 uncultured Syntrophus sp. | reverse complement strand
CGCCCTCGAATTTCTTGATTTTCTGGCCGGCAATCGCACCGCGTTCCTGCGGGAAAAGGGATGAATGCTTCCGCAACCGTCTTGAGGGAAAGACAGGAGAGTTCCGGTAAACTTTTTCCCCATCCGGATCAGGGATGACCGCAAGGGGGGAAGGCGGCGGCGCGGGCCTGCACGAGGCACACGGGGAAATATCCCTTTCAACCTGGAACCGGAATAACCGATGCTAAAAAACTAAAGGAGGGAACAGCCATGGAAAGAAATGGGATCGTGACCTTTATGGGAAACCCGCTGACATTGATCGGCGACGAGGTAAAAGCCGGCGACCGAGCTCCGGATTTTACGGCTCTGGACAAGGATCTTCGCGAAGTCAAGCTTTCCGATTTTGCCGGAAAGGTCAAAATCATCAGCGTGACGCCGTCCCTCGACACGCCTGTCTGCGATCTTCAGGCGAGGAGGTTCAATGCCGAGGCGGGCGCCCTCAGCGATCAGGTCGCCACCATCAATATCAGCATGGACCTCCCCTTTGCCATCGCCCGCTTCTACACCAGCGCCGGCATCGAAAAAATCAGGACCCTCTCGGATCACCGGGATGCATCGTTCGGCAGGGCCTACGGCGTGCTCATCAAAGAGTTGCGACTCCTGACCCGTTCCATTTTTGTCATCGACCGCACTGACGTAATCCGATACATCGAGCTGGTCCCGGAAATTACTAACCAGCCGGACTACGACAAAGCCCTTGTTGAGGCAAGGAAACTGAGGGGATTTATACAGGAACCGTCTGAAAGTCGCTGGGATCCATATTGGGAATAAATGCACTGGATTCCACTAAGGCGAAGAGTCCACTTTTGCTCGGCATCGAATACGACGAAAGCATGGGGATCCATATAGGGGCCGGACCTTATGTCCTGGTGGCCCACAAACCCCAGGCCATCAAGGAGGTCTACGAATCCATTTCCAAAGGTAGTTGATGCACGCCCCTGTGAGATTGTTTCTCGCCAGGGAGCCGCAGACCCAAGTTGGCGATACGTTTTGATCAACACATAAGGATCTTGATATATTCGTTTTATATTAGAAAACTCTGTTGGTTCTTATCCGGCGAGGGCTGATGGGGGACTGTTTTCATAGAAAGGGAAAACTAAGAATCAGCCAGACAGAGATCCAATCTTGTCCGGCTTTTTTCATTCTCAAAAATCGTCAAATTCGGTTAGGGGGTAGCGTACAGGGTAGCGGGAAAAAAACAAGGGGTTTAGATTTTTCACCTAACCCCTTGTTTCTATTGGTGGGCGATGCGCGACTTGAACGCGCGGCCTTTGGTTCCGGAGACCAACGCTCTATCCAACTGAGCTAATCGCCCTGTGATTCTGCGGTGACAGATGGGAAGGCAATTTCTGGCATTTTTCCCGTCTTCTGTCAAGATCATAATTGCACGGGCTTTCTCATGGCCCGGGGAAATTCGCCTGAATCCGAGTATGAGGATAAAATATGAAAAATTTAGGATAAATTCTTGAAGTATGGAATTAATTCTGCTAGATGTTTTTTTGTTGCATTGATGATTTTATAAGAATTACGGGGAGTACTCTCACCGAATATCAGTTGAATGTGAATTAAAACAAGACTTCGTTCCGCCACGGAAACGCTTAACCCAATGGATTGGAGGCATAAATGACGGAGTTCGCACGCTTATTCCGCATCCCCAAAATAACGGTTTTTATGATCTGGTTGGGCTTGGCGTGCGTTTGCTGCCTGCCTTCCAACAGCCAGGCGGCCAACAGGATTCTGAACATCCGTCATTGGGTCGCCCCCGACCATACCCGCATCGTCATCGACACCGTCGAGAAAGCCCGTTACCGGGTGGCCAGGGACGGGCGGATCTTGTCCCTTTACTTCCGCAACTGTGAGATAGAGGATTCTCTGCCGAATTCGATGATCCTGAACAAAAGAGGCGTTGAAAAAATTATTCACGAACCCCTCGCCGGTTCCCGCTGCAGGGTGGATCTGCTTCTCGATGAAAAGGCGAAGACCAGCGTTTTCAATTTAAGGAAGGTGGCGGATAAACCCTACCGCATCGTGGTCGATATCGAATTTCCCGAGATCGAGAAAAGGGATGTCGAGGAAAGAGCGCAGGCCAGGGAACAGCAGCGGGATCGAATCATCGTGATCGATCCGGGCCACGGCGGCGACGATCCGGGCGCCATCGGTGCAAACGGGACCTATGAAAAAGCCGTCGTCCTGGACATCAGCCGGAAGCTGAGGTCCTTTCTGAATCAGCAGCCCGGTTACAGGGCCGTCCTGACCCGGGATGGCGATTATTACGTGCCCTTTAAAAAAAGGCTCCAGATTGCCCGGGAATACGGGGCGGCCATGTTTATCAGCGTTCATGCTGATGCCGCCGCGAACCGGGAGGCGCGAGGCAGTTCCGTCTACTGTCTCTCCCCGAACGGAGCGAGCAGCGCGGCAGCCCGGATTCTGGCAAACAAGGAAAACCTCGCCGACCTGGTCGGCGGTTCACCCAACGGCGAATCCAGTGAAGCGTCCGATCCAATTGTCCTGAACATGTGCCAGACCAATACCCTTAATGTGTCGAGGAACTTCGGGGAAATGCTGCTGAATTCTCTCGGCCGGGTGGGTTATGTGAAATTTCGCAACATCCAGGAAGCCCAGTTGCGGGTATTGAAACTTCCGGAAATCCCTTCCGTGCTGATCGAAGCGGCCTACATCTCCAACGCGGAAGAGGAGGAATGGCTGAAAGATCCGTCGTTCCAGTTCAAAATGGCGGAATCCATCGGGAAAGCGGTCTGCGCCTTTGAACCTTCGGCGCCCGTGAAGCCATCGGTTTCGCCGGCCGTCCTGGTCAGAACTGAACGGAGGGCGACCCGCAGCAGAGCGGCTCGCCCTTCCGCTGTGCCCCTGGTGCAAAAAGCAACGCTGCGCAGCAGCAAAGACGAAGGCTCTCCCGCCGTCGTCTTTCATCGCGTTAAAAGGGGGGAAAGCCTGCAACAAATCGCCCTGAAATATGATCTGCCCCTCTCCGACCTGGCTCGGCTGAACGATCTGAGGCTTTCGGATCCGCTTTTTGTGGGGAAGAAACTGAGAGTGGCGAAGTTGTCCGCCCTGGAACCGCCGGAAAGCGTCAAGGCAGCCCCAAAAGAAGATTCCGCCGCCTCCCGGAAAACGGAAAGCAGAAAGTCCGGGACGGCCTTTCATAAGGTCAGGTGGGGAGAAACCCTGGATGCCATCGCCAAGCAGCATGACACCTCCCTGGCCAGGCTTCTCAGGCTCAATGAGATGAGCCTGAAGGATCCTCTCTATGCCGGAAAGATCATCAAAGTGAGCGGCGAGGAACCCGCCGAAAACACCAAGGAGAATGAAAGCGGCAAAACCCGGGAAAAAACGAAAATTTCTCAGCCTCTCCGGACGGTCCCATCGTTTTCCTCTTATGAGGTTCAGAAGGGAGACAGCCTCGCTTCCATCGCCCAGGAGCATCACACGACTCCGGCGCTGCTGCGCAAGCTCAATTCCCTGAAACGGAACGAAGCTCTCCTGGCAGGCGCCAGAATCAGGATTCCCGAAGCAAAGGCGGACACCGAATCCAAAGAGGGGAAAAACCTTTCGCCGACAGCGGGTGCTGGATCAGGAAAGAAAAAGGGGAAGCTGGTCACCTATAAAGTCAAACGGGGCGATACCTTGGATACCATCGCCCGCAAATACAAGACCCGGGTTGACGTCCTTTTGGCGCTGAACAAGATGAAGCCCTCCGATCCTTTATTGGCCAATCAGGCGTTGAAATTGCCCGGCGACTCATCCTTTTTTTAGGAGGCGGGAAAAACGCGTCGCATGAGGAAGGGTTGGCGATGGAAACGGAACCTTCTGGCACCGACGGCCATTTTCATCAGCATAAGCCTGTTGGCTCTGCCCGGTTTCGGTCAGGAAACTTTTTTTGACCAGGAATTTTTTTCGTTACAGACGGAGCTGTTACCGTCCACCCCGGAAGTTCCTCTCGGGGAGATTTTCGGGCTGAAGCCCTCTATCCATTCCGGAGAGGAGAGGAATATCGCCGCTCTGCCCCGGAATCCAGAGATAGGCACCGGGGAAAAGCCGGGAAAATGGCCTCTCTTTACCAGGGGAGGGTTTGTCTTTTCCCTTTCCATTATGCGCGACCCCCTGCTCCGGTTCGATATCAGCCGGCCGGGAATGGATGAGCCGGGCCGGCTGGAGAGAGACCGCTCCTGGACTGCGCACTTTTTCGATTTACCTTCCGGGGACAGTTTGCAATACTTCGGCGAAATTTTTCAGCCGGAACTGCAGTTGGGAATCGAGTTCTGAAAGGCTCGGCAGCTGTTTATGATGATCAAGATTCAGGAAGGCCTCTACGCCTTCCTCTGGGAAAACAACAGGGAAAACAACTGCAACGCCTTTTTGATTTCGGGCGAGCACAACCTCCTGATCGATCCGGGATATCGCCGCTTTTTCGGGCATGTAGAACAGGGCCTGGCAACCCTGGGTCTCTCCCCGGAACAGATTGACGTCGTGGTGGCAACGCACGGCCATCCCGATCACCTGGAGGCCGCCGCGGAGTTCCGGGCTCCCACCCTTTTTCTGCTGGGGCAGGAGGAGCACCGCTATTTCACTTCCCTGGCCAGTCCCTCTTTCCCGATTCCCGAGCCGGATATTCTGCTCCAGGAAGGGGCATTGAACGTCGGCGAGGTGCGGCTTCAGGTCCTAATCACCCCCGGGCATTCACCCGGTTCGCTCTGTCTGTACTGGCCGGAGCGGAAGGTACTCTTTTCCGGAGACGTTGCTTTTGCTCAGGGGATCGGCACTTCCGAGCTCGCCGGTGGGGATGGCGCCCTGTTAAAGGAAAGCCTGATCAGAATCGGACGGCTGGAGGTGGAAACCCTTCTTCCGGGACATGGCGGCCTGGTGACCGGACAGGAAGAAGTCCAGCGCAACTTCCAGGATATCGAATCCTATTGGTTCAACTATCTTTAGAAGGCTGCCAGTTCTTCCTCGTAACTACTTGATATTATGAGGTCATATTTTTTGGCCACAATTTTTATTTAATGATATCTAGAAGTTAAACAATTAGTTCCCCTTAAGTCCGACAAGCTCCTAGGGAAAAAGGGCGGAGCGGATTTCCCGGAGGCAGGAATTTCTCAACTGCTCCCGCTCCTCTTTCCACCGGGGATCCCGTTCGAGATTGGGGATCACCGCTGAACCGGAAATCTTCCGCTGTTCCTCCAACTCGCTTTTGATTTCGGCTGTCTTTACCCGGATTCTCTCCGCAAGCTCAGCCCGGAACCGTCCAAGAATCTCCCGCAGGGGGGCGGTGTCGCAGTGCAATACCTCTTCCAGCAATTGAAAAGGGATCTCATTTTCCCCCTCCGGATCTATTCTTTCGCTCAACTCCTGCAGGAGGTCTGACCGCAGTTCCGGCTCTCGGGCCCCTTCCCGCTCCATCTCCGCCTGAAGACGCGCCCTGTCCAGGGTTCCATCGAGGCATTTCTGCACCCACCCCCTGACTTTGCCCCTGAGTTCCCGGAAATCAAGAGCTTTTCTTTCTTCCTCCGTCAACGTCAGGTTTTTCGTCCTTTCCATGATCAGATCCAGCGTGCTTTTAATCTCTGCCATGGTTTGTTCCCCTTTCCCCAACACTTTTCTGCTACGGCATCCCCGGGCGACTGTCAAGGCTTTTGTCCTTGACGCCCACCACCGGTAAAGACTTGGGATTCCCGCGCCGGATCGAAGAGGAGAGAAAAGGCACCCAGGCGGAAACGAGTCAGGCGTCGGGGAGACGGATGCCAAAGAGTGGAGGCCACCGCGGCGATAAACGCGCCTCGGTCGGATGTGGTGGGAAGGATCCCTCGATGAATGTCGGAAGAAGCGGACAGCTCTTGGCGAAGTGGATTTTAAAATGAGGGATTCTCTGATTTCTTTTTTCCGAGGAAGCGATTAATATACTTCTGGATTGATATCTTCCGGGAAGCGCCCCGAGGGCGCCACTGGATACGGTGGGCCAGGCGTTGCCTTCCCCGACGAGGTCAACAGGAATGGGATGGATTTCAGAGGAACCTTCCCTCTGAAATTTCAAGGAATTCAACGCTCCGACGGATCAGGAAAGGAAGGGCCATGGATTTAAAAGCGTATTTTGAACAAACCGAGGGAACCGGCATCCTGGCAACGGCAGATTCAGCGGGAAAAGTGAATGCCGCCGTTTACGGCAGGCCGCACCTCATGGAAGATGGATCGATCGCCTTCATCACTGGAGACCGGCTGACGCATCATAACCTCCAGTCCAATCCCCATGCGGTCTTTCTGTTCATTGAAGCCGGAAAATCCTGGAGGGGAAAACGTCTCTATCTGCTCAAGACGAAAGAAGAAACGGATATGGAAAAGATCGAATCCCTCAGGAGGCGCCACCGTCCTTCGGATACAGAGGCGTACAAGGATCTCAAGAAATATCTTGTTTATTTCCAGTTGGAGGCGGAGCTACCCCTCGTGGGGGACAGGGAATAACGATTCCGTGCCGCCGGCGACCCTGCAGATCAAGAGCGTTTCAACGGTTACGGGAAAGTCGACCATGAGTCAACAGACAGGAAGGAGAATCCTATGTTGTGGATGATTGCGGTCATTCTCATCTTCCTTTGGCTGCTGGGACTGGTTTCAGGCCACACGATGGGAAATTTCATTCATGTTCTCCTGGTTATCGCCATTGTCGTCATGCTGGTAAGAATCATCCAGGGGCGAAAGCCCTTTTAGGGATGCAATGGACGCCCAAAAGGCGGAGCAGATGAAGAAAATATTTTTGCCGGGTGCGACATTGCTCTTTACGATTCTGATTCCCTGGGCTTGTACCTGCGGAAACGTCACCAGGGCCGGCGAGGAGGCGTTTATAAGAAACTGTGCAAACTGCCATGCCGACGGCGGAAATTCCATCATGCCCGACAGGACGCTCCGGCGTAAAAACCTGGAAGCCAACGGAATCACAACGCAGGGCGACATTATTGAAAAGATCAGGAAGCCCGGACCGGCGATGCCGTCGTTCGATCGGGTGCAGATCCCCGACGAGACGGCCGAAGCCATTGCCGTATACATCCTGAAAACCTTCAAGTAGCGCCATAACGCCAAAGGTTCCGATTCCAGAGGGATCGAGCCATGGCCGCAAACCATGCGTCCCGCGGTCCGCAGTTCACAGGGATGGGCGGCGGAGGTTCCGGGGCGATGAAGGGTTAATTTTTATTGGGCTTGACGCCCCGAAACCTTCTTCCTATACTTTCCCTTGGGAGCTTGTCGGACTTAAAGGGTGCTCATTACTTAACTCGTTTAAATCATTAAATATTAATTTTTGGCCGAAAATATTCAACCTCATAATTTCAAGTATTTACGAGGAAAGTCCGCCAGACTCCCAGCCTGGTTTTCCCGGGGATTCGGTCTCCTTCCTGCGGCCGCCGGGAAGAAGCGTTCCAGGGCTGTTCCTCATGATGGAAACGGAAAGGAGAGCTTTACCATGCGTAACTTGTTCCTGATCGGACTTTCCTGGATGATCCTGGCCGGGAGCGTTATCGCCGCCGAACCAGGCGAGGGGAAAAAGGCTTATGACGCCCGAAAGGTTCATGAGCAGGCGGATCAAATTGAGGCCGACGCCAAAGCGAAGATCGACCAAGCCGGTTATCCCGGGCAGGTGATTCAAATTTTCGGTTGGGCGCAGCTGAATTATTCCCGGCTCCTCATGACGCAACAGGATGAGATCATCCGACAGAACGATGCGCTGATGCGACAAAACGAGACCATTATCCAGCGTCTCCGTGAAATGCCCAACCCTTCCGGATCCCGGCAAAAGGAAGTCAGATAGAGGCATCCATCGGGGCGCTCTTGGACCCGATGGCTGACTCCAGCCATTGGATGGCCGTACGCACAATCCGGGCAAAGATCTCGGACTCCGAGATGCCGCTGGACCTGGGAACGATGAAGGAATGGTCTCCGCCTTCGATGGTCTCCAGGTTCCAGGGCGCCGGCAGCCTGTTCAGGACACGCTGCAGCGTTTCCAGATCGCAGAGGCGATCCCTGGTCCCGGCAAAAAAGAGCAGCGGAACGTTGAGTCCGTACAGATGGGCATCGCGGAGTTTTGCCGGGTCGCCCGCGGGATGGAGGGGATAACCGAGGAAAATCAGCCCCTCCACGGGAAGTTTTCCTTCCGCAACCATCTGGGATGCGATCCGCCCGCCCATGGACTTGCCGGCGGCGATGATGCGGGATGCACCCGCTCCGGAGTTTTCCAGGAAGAACCGATAAACCGCCGTCCAGGCGTCCTCCAGCTTTTCCGGCCGATCGGGAGCCCTGCGCCCCTTCTCCTTGTAGGGAAAATTAAAACGCAAGGCCGGATAACCCGCTTCGGCAAGGCCATCGGTAAAGGCGGCAATCAGAGGCGTCTCCATGTCGTTGCCGGCCCCGTGGGCCGTGATGACCCCCACCTCCCGCGGCGGCGCTTCCGTCTCCGGCAGGGTGAAAATCGCTGAAATCGTTTCATGGTCCGTCAAGGGGACGGTCACTCTCTGTCGTTCCATGGATTTTTCCCTCCTTTGCTCCGCTCCAAGAGTCGGCTCCGTTGAGTCCTCTTGATACCATCTTCCCTACAAAATTGAAATCACCCCGGTGATTTCCTGCAAGGGGCGTAGGCTTCACCGCGGAGGCGGGTCGGGCGATCGGCGACCGCTTGCTGGGCGCCGATCGCTTCAGCGACCGCATCGAGATCCCAGGCTCCCAGCCGGCCACGAAGGATGCCTTAAGAATCATTCCCGGCCATGAGAAGGACACGGTTCCTTTCGAAAAGAATCCCCTTGCCCGATCACGATGGGGGAAGGAAACTCAGGGCGCCTCCCGGAGGGTCCTGCCGCAGCCGGCGATTTCCTCCTCCAGGGTTTTCAGGAGAGATAAAGGGCCTTCACCGGCATCCGTCCGCCCCGGATAGAGGTCGTACAGACGGCGGTAGACGGTCGGGGTGAAATCGGGCATGACGACATTGGCCCCGACGGACAGGGCCCTCAGCCGCCCTTCCGGGTGGAGGACGGACAGGGCCGTCGTGGCGGGAAGATGGATCGAGGGGCGGGTGAGGCGGACCAGGGCAAGAACCTTGAGGACGGACAGGACCGTACCGGCAGCGCTGTCCGCCAGGGGGGTCTGGGGATGGGGCAGGAATGGCCCGATTCCCGCCATGTCCACACCGAGGGCATGAATCAGCTCAATATCCTCCGCCATCTCGGGGGCATCCTGACCGGGCAGCCCCACCATGCATCCCGAACCGGTCTCATAGTTCAGTTCTTTCAGCCATTTCAGGCATTGCAGCCTGTTTTCCCTCCGGGAATCGGGGTGAAGCCGGCGGTAGAGAGCGGGTGAGGCTGTCTCGTGTTTGAGCAAATAGCGGTCGGCTCCAGCCTTCCGGAAGGCCTCATAATCCTCCCGGGGCCGTTCCCCCAGGGAAAGGGTGATCACCAGCCCCGTTTCCCTCTTGATCGTTTCGATAAGCCGGCAGAGTTTCAGCTGGTCATAGAAGGAATCTTCGCCGGACTGCAGGACCACCGTGGCGATGCGCGCCTCTTTGACCGCCCGGACCGCTTCCACGATTTCCCCGTCGGTCATCCGGTAGCGTTTCAGCCGCCGGTTTGCCTGCCGCAGGCCACAGTACAGGCAGTTCCGCTCGCAGTAATTGGAGAATTCAATGATCCCCCGCAGATGGACCACGTCCCCCACACCCGCCTTGCGGCGGGCATCAGCCGCCAGAAACAGAGGCTTCAGGTCTTCCTCGTCCTCCAGGGAAAGGACGGCCAGCAGATCCCCCCGTCGGGGCGGACCCGGTTCCTGAAGCCGTTCCAGGCATTCTGCAATCTTCGCGGGTGAAGTCGCGCTTGAAGTCATAGGCACCGCCAGCGGGCAAATTCCCCTGTCGTCGACAATACTCAGATAAAGAGGTCCCGTTCGCCCCTGCCGATTCTTGTCAGGCGTTCGTTCAGAAGCTGCCGGGTTTCCGGATTTTCCGTCTGCTCCACCAGCTCCGTCAGGAGCCGCTCGCCCACCTCTTTCGTCCGGGGGGAGGCATAATCCATCAGATACTCCTTGAAGGTCATCATGGCATTGCTCCGGCAGAAGCGCTGGATCAACCCGGGTTTCGCCAGGTCCATGAAATCCCGGCCCGTCCGCCCCAGGCGGTAGCAGGCGGTGCAGAAACTGGGGATGTGCCCCCGGGTCGTGATGTCGTGGATGACCTCGTCGGTTGTCCTCGTATCCCCGAGGTTGAACTGCGCGGCGCGGAAGGCTTCGCTGGAGTCTTTGGCATACCCGCCGGGGTTTGTCCGCGAGCCGGCGCTGATCTGCGAGATGCCCAGCTCGAAAACGGCGGTGCGGATTTCCGGAGACTCCCGGGTGCTCAAAATCATGCCGGTATAGGGTACCGCCATCCGGATGATGGCCACCAGCTTTTTAAACTCCTCGTCGCTCACGGGATGGGGCGGCGATGCGGCAGCCGGGGCATTGAAGGCCGGCTCCAGCCGGGGAATGGAGATGGTATGGGGGCCGACACCGCAGTCCGCCTCCAGGGTCCGGGCATGGATCAGCAGGCCCAGGACTTCGTAACGGTAATCGTAAAGCCCGAAAAGTGCGCCCAGCCCAACATCGTCTATCCCGCCCTCCATCGCCCGGTGCTGAGCCATCAACCGCCAGGCGAAATCGGCCTTGGGGCCGCTGGGATGCATCACCTTGTAGGTTTCGTGATGGTAGGTTTCCTGGAAAAGGACGTAGGTGCCGATATTGGCCGCCTTCAGGCGTTTGAATTCGGGCGCGCTCAAGGGAGCGATTTCCACGTTGATCCGCCGGATTTCGCCGCCCTCCTCCGTGCGGGTGGCATAGGCCGTCTCGATGGCCTCGATGAAATAATCCAGGCTGGAGCGGGTGGGATGCTCGCCGCAGAGCATCAGCAGGCGCTTATGCCCCTCCCTTTCAATGGCCCGCACTTCATCGGCGATCTGATCCATGTCGAGGGCGACCCGGTTGAGTTCCCGGTTGTCTCTCCGGAAGCCGCAGTAAAGGCAGTTGTTGGAACAGTAGTTGGCGATGTAGAGAGGGGCGAAGAGGACGAGGCGGTTGCCGTAAATGCTCTGTTTGATCTCCCTGGCCGTCTCGGCGATCGCGGCCAGCAGTTCCGCGTCATCCGTCTGCAGCAGGACGGCCGTTTCCGCCGGCGTCAATCCCTTTAACTCCTTCGCTTTGGCGATGATCTCCAGAACCCGCTTCCGGTCGGGAGACTCAACCTGGCGCAGCAGCTCTTCGATCTCTCCATCTCTGATAAAATCTTCCATGAAATCCGTCCTTTCTTGAATTATGCGATTTTCTGCAGGGCCGATTTGACTTTGACCCCCTCCAGCGTCCCCAGTTTCCCTGTCATGGCGCCGATCTCGTCGGTTGTGCCGTGGACGATGAGGGAAAGGATATGCAGGCCCGCCGGGGGATAGGGGAGGCCCATCCGGCCGATGATGATGTCGCCGTACTCCGACAGGATGCCGTTGACCTGGCCGGCCTGGTCCGACCGCCGGGTAATGATGATGCTGACCGTACCGATTCTCCTGTTCATGATAATGATTCCCCAACAAAAAAAGAGGTTTGAATCCCCCTGGGAATCAAACCTCTTCAGTCCGCAATTTCCGGAGCGCATCCTGTTCCTTCAGACGTTCCGCCGGCGGGGCTGCCGGAGATTCTGGAGGCTTCAGATCCTCTTCCTAAAGATATTCAATCCCCCTCAAGGTCAGAATCTTCGTCCTTCCTCTCAGGTTTTCAAAATTGTGACCGTTTTTATCCTACAGTTGAAAAATTCTGTCAACCTCTTTCCAAGATCAAGTCGTCTAAGGACATATTGCATTATATTGATTGAATAAAGAGCGAAAAGCACTTTATTGCGTAAGTGTTTTATATTTATAATAAATCGACAGACTTTGACATGCTCTTGGTGGAATCTCCGGACTCCGTCAACGTCAACCAATTAAATTATAAGCGACCCACGCCCCTTCGGGCGCTTTGAAGTAGAGTAAATTTGTCGAACTTACTCAGAAGAAGATCGAGCCCTTGTGATATTAAGTTCCTTAACGGTTTGATGCAGTTAATCAATGCATTATGAAAGCGGATGCCTTGCCCTTGGCGGAACCTTTCGTCCCGCAGCCGGCAAGGCGAGGTCACTCCGCTGTCGGGCCTCGCCTCCGGTATCCCAGTTCGGTCAGGGCGTAGGGCGAAAGGAGCTTTTCGACCCGTTCCCGACCCAGCTTCTCCTCCAGAAAGATCCGCACATTGGTCGCATTTTCCCGTTGAAAGGCCGCCATCAGTTCCGTCGCCTTCTCATAGCCGAGCAGGGGCAGCAGGGCCGTAAGAATCATGGGGCTGTGGTCGAGGGTGAGCCGGCACTGCTCCCTGTTGCAGTCGATGCGGAGGACATGAACCGCCAGCAGGTCATCGATCCGGCTCAGCAGATCCAGGGACTCCAGCAGGGCATGGGCGAGCAGGGGAAGAAATTCGTTGATCTGCCCGGTCCCCCGGCTCACGGCTTCCGTGATGATGCCATCGTTGGCCATCACCTTGATCCCCACCTGCATGGCTGCTTCCATCAGGACGGGATTGACCTTGCCGGGCATGACCGAGGAGCCGGCCTGGAGGGGCGGCAGGGAAATTTCTCCGGTATAGTTGAGGAGCCTCAGGTCGTTGGCGATTTTGACCAGATTGGCCCCATGGGCCTTGAGGATGCCGGAAACCTCCACAAAGGCGTCGGCGTGGGCCGTTTCTCCCATGAGGTTCTCGCCGCGGGACAGGCCGAGCCCCGTCACCTCGCGCAGCTTTTCAATGACTAGGAAGATATAGTCCCGCGGGGCGGTGAGTCCCGTGCCCACGGCCGTGCCGCCGAGGTTGACCACGCGGAGCCGCTCCTCACATTTGTAAGTGCGCCAGCGGTCCCGGGAAAAGGCTTCGGCAAAGGCGGAAAACTCTGCCCCCAGCGTCACGGGAACGGCCTCCTGCAATTCCGTGCGGCTGATCTTGACGATCTCACTGAAGGCCTTTTCCTTTTCCTGAAAGGCCCCCTGGAGGCGTGCGACGGCCTCACTGAGGCGCCTGAGCCCCCGGATGGCGGCGATGCGGATAGCCGTGGGATAGGTGTCATTGGTGGACTGGTGCAGATTGACGGTCTCGAGGGGATGAATGATCCGGTAGTCCCCCTTTTCTCCGCCCAGCTTTTCGATGGCCCGGTTGGCGATGACTTCGTTGACGTTCATGTTGGTCGAGGTACCCGCCCCGCCCTGAAGGGCATCCACGGGGAAAGAATCCGCAAGTCTTCCCGCGGCAATCTCGTCACAGGCAGCCACGATGGCTTCCGCTTTCGCCCCCGGCAGGTAACCCAGCTCGGCGTTGGCCAGGCAGCAGGCTTTCTTGACCAGGGCCAGCGCCTGGGTGAGCGCGGGGTTGACCGGATTCCCGCTGAGGGGAAAATTATGGAGGGCCCTTTCGGTATGAATCCCCCAGGTGCAGTCCGCCGGAAGCTCCAGGCTTCCCAGAAGGTCTTCTTCCGTCCTCGTCGCTGCCATCAGCTCCCCGCCTCCCCAGGGAAAAACAGTTTCCTGAGCCGGTGATGTTTCTCTCGCTCACTGTTCAACAGGGAAACAACATAAACAAATGTTTCTCCTGCAAGATTTCCGCTAGCGCCATGCGCTCAAAAGAGGTTCTCTCCGAGTTCTTCCAACCGGCTGATTCCTGAGAGTCGTCACCCCGGCGCACAAAATCGGCGGTCAGGCAGGATCATTCTTTCCTGCCCACGGAAGCCAGGTAAATCGTAAATTCGTTCTCCCCGTCGATCCGGAGGAGCCTGTCCATCCCGCTCTGATCGTACGCGGCGATGGCGCAGGTACCGGCGCCGACGGCTTCACAGGCCAGGTAAAGGTTCTGGCACACGTGGCCCGCTTCGATGGCGATGACCTTGTGGGCGGCGAGCCCATACCGCCATTCCATCCGATAGGGAACGGCGGTCCAGATGAAGGTGACGGCGGCCTCTCCCGGATAGGGTTGATCCAGGGCGGCCCGGACGATTTTCCGCTCCAGGTTCTCCTCGGTGAATTCAAAGAGAAGCTGATGCTCCAGGGGAAGATAGCGGTAGATTCCCCCTTCGAGTCCCCCGACATTCAGGATGCAGAGATAGGTTTCCAGGGCATGGCGGCAACCGGCGGAGGGAACGGTTCTCAGGGCGTGGCCGGGATCGAGTTTTTCCTTGATGCCCTGGGTCGCCCAGAGGAGAAAAGACAGTTCATCGAGGGAGAGCGGCTGGTCCCGGCGATAGGTCCGGCAGCTTTCCCTTCTGCCGATGGCCGCTTTCAGATCGAGAGCGCCGATTTCCTGAAGCCGCTCAACCCGCGGCAGATCGATTCGCCGGGCCTCTTTCGCGTAAGGCTTTTCAATCGGAGGAGGCGCAATGCCCCGGTTCTGGTCGGTCTGAGAAAAATCAACGGCCTTGCGGATGCTGTCCTTCAGAAATAAACGGTATGCCTTCAGCAGCTCCTTTTCCATGGGCCCTTACCCCCTTCAGTCGCCCACCCTGCTCCAGTGATCGAACTCATGAATCCACTCGTCCTTGTTCATCTCGACGAGGGCCCGGAAGTACGTTCGGTTTTCGTTCAGGATCTGCTCCTGGTCGGCATAGCGCTTCCGCGTTTTAATATCCTCGGCGAGGGTTTCCCCGAGATGAAAGGCCTTTCGTTCGGCATCGGCCAGCGACTGCGGCCCATCCGCCAGAGATCCTCCCACGCTTCCGGTCACAAAAGAGCCGAAGGAAAGGAGCACGTGACGCAGGTACTCACACACCACCTCATCCTGGCCGGGGCCTCCCGCCGTCGCAACGGCGGCGCCGTGTTTGCCCGCAAAGAGCTGGCAGTGAATCGTATCGGACATGCGGTCCAGCAGCGCCTTCAGCTGGGCGGTCACCGAGCGGAGGTAATTCGGGGAGCCAATCACCAGACCCTCGGCGTTGAGCATCTTCTCGTAAAGGGCCTGAAAGTCATCTTTTCTGACGCATTTCGCCGTCCGGTAACAGATTCCGCAGCCGTTGCAGTATTCGATGTTCAGCTTGCAGACATCCACCAATTCCACATCGGATCCCCTGGATTTTGCGCCCTCCAGAACCGCCTTGACCAGGTTGAGGGTCTGGCTTTTCGAACCGCGTGGACTGCCGTTAATTCCCAGTATTTTCATCTTTTCTCCTCCTTCCCTTCCGTTGTCGCTCCGGGAGATGCAGAACGCAGCGGCGGGAAATCACGATCCGCTCCGCTCCCTTCCCGAAGAAATGATACCCCGAACCCGCTTCCGCAATGACATCGAGCACCCGGTCGGCATCGGTGACCATCACCCCGCCGAGGGCACCGACTCCTCTGCGGAAAAAGGCATCGGGAAACATGCTGGCGGTCGGACCGACGATGATGCTTTCGGCACCCGGCTTTCGCAGCTCCAGGAGGCCTTCGAGCGTATCATTGATGAGCGTGGTCCCCGTGATGACCATCCGATCCGCCCGTGACACGGCCTCCGCGGCCCTTTCCGGGGGCACATGAAACTCCAGTTCATCGGCTTTAAGGGTAGATGAATCCAGTTCCAGAATCGCAAAGGGCCGGCCCCGCTCCTTCAGGGCCTTGATGACCGGGACGAGTGCCCCCACCACGACGACAAACCCGTCATCGGGAAGGTCGATTTCATCAAAGGCATCCACACCGTTCCGGATGGCGTAGGCTTCCGGCGGCTGCTCCTTCCAGCAGAGCGAAGAGAGGGCGTTGAGAACAGCAATGCCCATTGTCTTTTTCAGGGGATTGCCGCTCAACATTTCGTCCAGAAACTTCACGGCCTTTCTTCCCTCCAGCTTCCCGGAGGCGGGCATGACCCGCGCCGAACTGGGGCAGCAGACCGCTTCCGGGATGGCCTTGATCGGCGTGAAGCACAGCCCCCCGTCTCCGGTGTTCAGCTTGACTCCGGTGAAAAAGAGACCCATGACGGTCCTCTCCACGGTCAGCGCTTCCAGCCGGCTCCCCAGGAAGTCCGAAAGGGCCGATCGGGTTTCCCTCAAAATATCGCCGGGATGATAGGTCGGTTCCATGATCTCTCCTCCTCGGTCATCGGCGGCGGTCATTCAATGCCGGCATTCGCCGGTACGATCCCGCCGCCTTCCTGTGTTCGCACCCCTCCTGCCTTTACCGGAAAAGCCCCCCGGCCGCAAGCGGCGATCCGCGGGAAGGCAGGACCCCGTCAAAGTTTGCCAATTCATATCTAATATCGAGCTTTTACAACAAAAAGGGCCTTCATCACTTTTATATAATTAATTCAAAACGTTACGATTGCGAATGACTTGATCCTGCGCGGAAAGGGATGTCCCGGCGCGCAGGCTGCCTCAGTCTCTAGGCCCCGGGCTCCACCAAAGAAGAGCGGAGCGCATGCCGTCCGGCCAGGTATAAACGCCGTCGGCGAGCTTCAGCCGGCGGGCCAGCGTGGAAGAAATGAGCGCATCGGAGGCCGTTTCGGAGGGCTCCAGGCGGAGATGTTTTTTGGCCCGCTGGAATGCGTCCTCCAGGGTTTCATCGATCCAGTGCGCCATGCTCTCTTCGATCAGCACGTTGGCGTAAATCCCCAGGGTATAGAGGGCGTTGTAGGCCACCAGGGCATCCGGGCTGTCATGGCGGCAGTCGCGAACCGCCAGGGACAGCTCCGCCATGATGCCGTCCGCCGGGGGTAGCCGGAGGGCCAGGTAGCACCGCCTGCGGGCATGGCTCTCCATCTTGCGGACGAAAGCCGCCAGGTCCGGGCTGCCGTATATGCCGTGGGCGCAGAGAACGACATCGTGGATCGCAGGCGATGCCTCCTCCCAGGTCTGGGGCAGGATTTCGACATTGCCCAGACCGGCGCCGTCGACCTTTTCCCGCAGCATGTCCGCCATGGCGGAGGTCGGCTCCACCGCCGTCACGCGCCCGGCTTTTTTCGCCAGGGGGATCGTCCACCGTCCATTGCCGGGACCGATGTCGATGACCGTCTCCCCGGCTACCGTTTCCCGCAGGATAAACTCCAGCAGCGGGTCCGGCCTTTCCTCCCTCTTCCGCGCATGCTTCCTGTAGCGTTCAACCATCCGGCTTTTCGTTCCGGTTCGGGAGTTCCGGGCGACCAGCTCCCGCCACAAGTCCAACCCGTTCACCTCGTTCATCAGGGCCTTCCTTCGCCATGGAAATACGTCAGCGGTTCACGCGGCAGGTTCAACCCTGCCCTCCGGACCAGGTTCCCCCGTTGCAAGGCTCAACAGGGGACAACGTTCGGAAAGCTTTCTGCCCGCATGCAGCGGAGCCATGCGTCCAAGCCTCCCCTTCCCTGCCGCTGAGGCCCACGGCCAATGGCAGACCGGAGGCGGCCCAACCGGCCGAGAAGCCGGGCGTCTCAGAAGCCATAGGAAAGGGCGTTGTTGGATTCGGAGATCATTTTATTCGCGAAGAGCATGTCAACAATGCGGTCGATGTCGCCCTGTGCGATGTTCTTCTGAAAGATCGATGAGATGTACTGCGATAACGTCTTGAGCTTTCGCGGCCGATTCTTTTTATCGGACTTGCCGAGCACCTCAACCACCCGCGTATAGTTTGGGTCGTCCACAGGTACGGCCTTTGGATTCAGCTCCAGCAGGCTGTTAATGCGCTTGCAATTGAGGCCGACCTTGTTCAAGTAGCGCAGCAGGGGATCAAAGCCCTTGTCCTTCGACAGGACGATGCAATGGACCTGCGGGGACTTCTCCAGCACACGGCCGAGATGACAGGCAATATGAAAGTCGAGGGCGTTGCTGCCGCTGCCTTCGATTTTCTGCCAATCAATCCGCGGCCCGAGTTTTTGCGCGGAAGTGACCAGCTCCAGCGGGATGGCTTTCTGGCTGGCGCCGACGAAGATAATGACGTTGGTGCTGTCATCCAGGCGGGAAAGATCCACTTGCTGCACATTCTCAAAATCGACCAGCAGAAGTTCTTGAGTCATAGGCACCTCGCAGAAACAGGATTTGTCGCCCCAGGTTGAACGGCGCCGCCCCTTTTTCCGGGTCGGCGCCGTCAGATTCATGGGGGAATGTTATCTGGAGCGTCTCATGAAGTCCGAAGCAAACGATTCTTTCAAAGGGCCTAAAATCGGCTCCAAATCGGAGGAATTCACTGTTTTTGTAGAGAGGCCTTTTTGCTCTCCCTGTTTTTTAAAGGCCTCATCCGCCGGGGAGTTTCCCGTTAAGATCAAGGTATCCGCCCACTGGCTCTTTGCCCGAAAGGCTGTTTGAAATAATTCCTGTACATCCTTTTCCCGGGGAGCCTCCTCAACGACAGGAGATAAAACATGCCCCAACACATAGCAGCTTGCGGCATCCACCAATACATAAACATCATAAGGTTCATCCTGGACAAACAAGAACCGGTCATTGATTCTGACGGCGATCCAGGCTTCATTGACTCTGAATTGATCCGGCGTAATCATCTCGCATCCTATCTCTCTATAATGGGTGTGCTTCCTGTTTGACGATCATAGCACCTTTGGCCGTTTCATCCAAGTCACCAAATCCGGGGTATGGCACTCGGTCAGGGCCAAACCAATCAGCATCCAACCCTCATGCCTGAAGTAGGCGCAACGAATAATGAAAGCAATCCATCACTTTGATTAATTTTCATATAAATATCGGACCTTTACAATCAAAGAAATCTTTATCACTTTTATGTAGTCACTACAAGCCGTTATGATTGGTAATGACTTGACCCTATCCAGAGGGACATCTTTTCTTCAGAATTGTATTTTGCCGAACTCCATTGTAAGATCGACGATTCCACCCCCTTTCAAGGATGCCATGAACTGGAAACGATATTCATGAGTTCCGGGCTTTTTTTCACATCGTCCACACAGGAAAACGCGAGCCCCTGACTCTGTGCGAAGGATGCCATGCCTTCCGCCATGGCGGCGATATCTGCAATGTCCAGATAGAGCCCGGAATCGAGCTGTATCTTTTCGATGCCATCGTTCGCCGACATCTGGTTTGCGATGGTGATCCTGCCCGCCTCTCCATAAGCGATGACCAGGTCCGAGTATCCCTGGTAGATGGCGATGCTTTCTTTCGCCAGGCCACCCTCCAGAAACACGGTATCCCGGGTTTCAGAATCGGGGCCATAGTCGATAATGGTATCCGACCCGCAGAATTCAGAAAAGCAGTAGGTGTCGTTACCCGCTCCTCCATTCAAGGTATTCCAGGCGCTATTGCCGGTCATGACATTGTCCAGTGCGTTGCCGGCGCCGTTAATGTTCCTGTTGCCGGTCAAGGTAAGGTTTTCGACATGACTTCCCAGGGCAAAATCGATGGAACTACGGACCGTATCGATTCCTTCCGTGGCGTTCTCCATCACCCTGTCACCGGTGTTATCCACGAGGTAAACATCATGGCCAGAGCCGCCAATCAGGGTGTCGGCGCCCTTTCCGCCATCCAGCAGATCGTTCCCCCCGCCCCCGGTTAAGATGTTTTCGGCTCTGTTGCCGGTCAGGATATTATTCAGAGCATTGCCGGAACCGTTTATCCTTCTGTAGCCGGTCAGGGTGAGATTTTCGGTATTGCCTGGCAGCGAACAGAAAGTGGAGCTCAAGACCGTATCCGTCCCCTCGTCAGCATTTTCCCTAATCCTGTCGCCGGCTTGGTCTATGATATAGAGATCGTTTCCCCTCCCGCCGATCAGAGTATCGGCGCCAGACCAGCCGTCGAGGGTGTTGTCTGCGGAATTGCCCGTGATGACATTGTCAAGGCCGTTGCCTCTCCCACTTGTGGCGGCCATGCCGGTCAAAACCAGATTCTCCACGTTTTCCGCCAGTACGAAGCTTATTGAACTCTGCACCGTATCCAAGCCTTCGTTGTACCATTCGTTGACCAAATCACAGATATTGTCGACGATGTAGGTATCGTCCTGAGGGCCGCCGAAGAGGGTATCCGCACCGGTGCCGCCATCGAGGATGTCATTTCCGTACCCTCCCCTAAGGGCATCCGCATCCGCTCCCCCGAAAATCCGGTCATTGCCGCCATCACCCCACAAGAGATCCGTTCCGGCACCGCCGTAAATCCTGTCATCGCCTTCCCCTGCATGCACAAAATCCGCACCGCCCAAAGCAGAAATCCGGTCGTTATCACGGCCGGCAAAAATAAAATCCATTCTCTCCGTACCGTAAGCGATTATCGCCAGGTCAGACACGCTATAGCTGCTGCCGTCGGCAAAACGAATCCTCTCCAGAGGAATGCTCCCATCAGAATTCAGCACAAGATCGATCCCTTCAGAGGTCTCATGATCGTGGGCATCCAGGAGCCGCAAACGGCCGATGGATCCATCCAAACGCAGGGACGTCTGATCATAGGTAATACCATCTCCCATAACCAGGGTGTCGCTCCCGGAAGAATCCTCAATCCGGTCCAGACCGTCGCCCCTGCTGAATTGGTAGAGATCGTCTCCGGCGCCGCCGTATATTGCATCGTGCCCTTTTCCGCCGGTTAAGACATTCGCGGCATCATTCCCCTTCATAACATTGTCCAGTTCGTTTCCTGTCCCGCTTAGTGCCCTGTTCCCAGTTAAATACAGGTTCTCAAGATTCGCAACGAGGGAATAACTGATGGAACTTTGGACTGTATCCACGCCTTCCGCGTCGTTCTCCGCTGCGACATCTCCGGCATTGTCCACGACATAGGTGTCATTTCCGGCATTGCCGGTCATGATGTCCGCATCAAGTCCACCGTCCAGGATGTCATTCCCCTCATTGCCGATCAGGGTATCCTGCCCCGTGCCACCGAGCAGGCGATCGTTTCCGGCTCCGCCGGAGATGACATCAGCACCGGCATCCCCGTTGAGAATGTTGTCGCCACCGTTGCCTTCAAGCTGGTTATCGAGTTCATTCCCCGTACCGGAGAGATCCGCCACGCCCATCAGGGACAGATTTTCCACATTTGCGGTGAGCGTGTAAGAAATTGTGGATTGAACCAGATCCGTGCCTTCATTCAGGCTTTCGGCAACAAGATCACCAGCATGGTCAACCATGTAGGCGTCATTGCCGGCATTGCCGGTCATGGTATCCGCATCGAAACCGCCGTCCAGGATGTCATTCCCCCCATTGCCAATGAGAATATCACTGCCGGAGAGTCCGGAAAGGAGGTTGCTGCCGTCGTTTCCGGAGATCACGTTGCCAAGTGCGTTGCCTGTGCCGTTGATCGCCGTTGAACCGGTAAGGGTGAGGTTCTCCACCTGATCGCCCAGGGTGTAGCCGGCGCTTGACTGAACCAGGTCCGTGCCTTCGTTTACCTTTTCAATAACCACATCGTCTGCATTGTCCACAAGATAGACATCATTCCCGGCGCCGCCCAGTAAGGTGTCCACACCCAGGCCGCCGTTCAAGGTGTCATTTCCTTCAAAGCCGTGCAATGAGTTCGCCCCCTCATTGCCGGTGATAATGTTATCGAGGATATTGCCCGTACCGGAGAGGTCAGCCGTCCCGTTGAGGATCAGGTTCTCTACATTCCCGGCCAGGGCGTAGCTGACGGAAGAATGAACCAAATCGATGCCTTCATTCAGATTCTCCGTGATAAGATCCCCGGTATCGTCAATGACGTACGTGTCATTTCCAGAGCCGCCAGCCATGGTGTCGGCATCAAGGCCACCATTCAACGAATCATTGCCGGCGTCACCGTTTAACAGGTCGGCGCCTTCATCACCGAACAGAAAGTCATTGCCGTCACCGCCTATCAGGACGTCATCGCCGGCTCCGGCAGTAACGGTATCAGCGCCTTGCAACCCGGAGAGAATGTTGGAACCGCTGTTCCCGATGAGGATGTTGTCGAGGTTATTGCCCGTGCCGTTGAGATCTGCGGTTCCAATAAGCGTGAGGTACTCGACGTTGGAGGCAAGGCTGTAGGTGATGTTTGACTGGATCAGGTCATTCCCTTCGTTGAGGTTTTCTGAAACCAGGTCGCCGGCGGCTTCTACAACATAGACGTCATTGCCGGCCCCGCCTGCCATGACGTCCCCGCCTGGACCACCGTCCAGGGTATCGTTTCCATAGTTGCCGGTCAGGGTGTCCTGGCCTTCAAGACCGAAAAGGGCATTATTCCCGCTGTTGCCGTTGATGATGTTGTGCAGGTCATTGCCCGTGCCGTTTAAGCTGTTATATCCGGTGAGGGTCAGGTTTTCCACATTGGCGGATAGGGTGTAACTGATATTGGCCTGCACAAGATCCGTACCTTCGTCCAGGCTCTCGGTCACACTGTCGCTTGGATGGTCGACAACGTAGGTGTCATTGCCTGCGCCACCGTACAGGTTGTCGACGTCCGCCCCTCCGTTCAAGGTGTCGTTGCCGGCGTCGCCATATAGATTGTCATTGCCTGTATCACCGTTGAGGATATCGTTTCCGTCGTCACCGGACAGGGTATCATGGCCAGCACCGGCGGTCATGGTGTCATTGCCTGACAGGCCGTTGAGGATGTTGGAACCACCGTTCCCGATCAGGATGTTGTTCAGGTCATTGCCCGTGCCGTGGAGGTCGGCATTGCCGGAAAGGGTGAGGTTCTCGACGTTGTCAGTGAGAGTGTAAGTGATGCCGGACTGGACGGAATCCGTTCCTTCTCCGGCGTTTTCGATCACGAGATCGTTTGTATGGTCCACGATATAGGTATCATCGCCGGCGCCACCGGACAGGATGTCGGCATCAAAGCCGCCGTTCAAGGTATCGTTGCCGGCGCCACCGTAGATCGTGTCGCTGCCTGCATCGCCGAAGAGCGAGTCGTTTCCGTCGCCGCCATGTTGGGTGTCATCGCCGGAACCGGCAAGGATGGTATCATTGCCGCCAAGACCGGCGAGAATGTTGGAACCGCTGTTGCCCATCAGGATGTTGTTCAGATCATTGCCGGCGCCGTCAATGTTGGACGACCCCATGAGGGTAAGGTTCTCAACGTTGGAGGTAAGGGTAAAGGTAAGGCTCGACTGGACAACGTCTGTACCGTCATTGGTATTTTCTACGACGATGTCCTCGTCGTTCTCTACGATATAAGTGTCGCTTCCCGCTCCGCCCGCCATGGCATCCGCCCCTGGACCGCCGTCCAGGAGGTCGTTGCCGCTGCCTCCGAAAAGAGTGTCGTTCCCCCAGAGGCCGAGGAGGCTATTGTTCCCACTGTTTCCGATGATGATGTTGCTCAGGTCGTTGCCGCTGCCGTTGATGCTTCCTGTTCCAGTAAGCGTGAGGTTCTCCACATCGGCGCCGAGGGTGTAGTCGACTCCTGACTCCACCGTGTCAATCCCTTCCCCGGCAGTCTCAACCACCCTATCACCCGCATTATCCACGACGTAGAGGTCGTCTCCAGCATTTCCGCTCATGATGTCGACACCCAGACCGCCGTTCAGCAGGTCGTTGCCCTCATTTCCGATCAGGGTGTCGTTGCCTTCCTCGCCTGAAAGAACATTGTCGCCGCTGTTGCCCTTGATCACATTGTCCAGGACATTTCCTCTTCCGTCAATAGCATCAACGCCGTTCAACAGGAGATTTTCAACCGTTTCACCCAAGGTATAGGAGATGCTGGAGTGGACGGAGTCCACCCCTTCACCGGCCGCCTCGTTCACGAGGTCACGGGAATCATCGACAATGTAGGTGTCGTCCCCGGTTCCACCCGACATGCCATCTCCACCGGCGCCGCCGTCCAGGAGGTCGTCCCCGCCGTTGCCAATCAGGGTGTCATTTCCAGCCAGACCCGACAGAATGTTCTCACCATTGCTGCCGGTAATGACGTTTGCCAGCGCATTTCCGACGCCATCGCTGTCAGCAATGCCGTTGAGGGTGAGATTTTCTACGTTATCAGCAAGGGTATAGCTTACCGACGCATAGACGCTGTCTTCCCCTGCCCCCTCCTGTTCGATTGCCGCATCGGCGCTTTCGTCGACAAGATAGGTATCGTTCCCCGCGCCACCGGCCATGGCATCGATTCCCGGCCCGCCGTCGAGGACGTTCGCACCGCTGTTGCCGGTGATGCTGTTGTTCAGCTCGTTTCCACTCCCGCTGATGTCCTCCCTGCCGGTCAGAATCAGGTTTTCCACGTTTGCCGAAAGGGTGTAGCCGACACTCGACTGGACCGTGTCCATTCCTTCATGGATCAGCTCCAAAACCGTATCGTCGGTGTTGTCGACTGCGTAGACATCATTGCCTGCGCCCCCCAGCATGGTGTCGGCTCCCTTATCGCCATCCAGGATATCGTTCCCGTCCAAGCCCCGAAGTTCGTTGCCGAGGCGGTTGCCGATGAGGACGTTGTCGAGTCTGTTCCCGGCGCCATCAATGCTTTCCTCTCCGGTCAGGGTCAGGTTCTCGACGTTTTCGGTGAGTGTGAAGGTGATGGAAGACCGGACCAGATCGGTCCCTTCGTCTGCGTTTTCAATCACGGTGTCTGCAGCACTGTCCACGAGATACTGGTCGTTTCCGGTCCCGCCTGCCATCACGTCCGCACCTGCCCCACCGTCCAGGGTGTCGTCTCCCGCCAGGCCGACAAGGGCATTGGCGTTTGAATTGCCGGTCATCTCGTTATCGAGCTCGTTTCCGGTCCCGTCAATGGCAGCCGTGCCAGTGAGAGTCAGGTTGTCGAGGTTGTCAGCCAAAGTCCAGGCAAGGCTGCTCTTGACTGTGTCCACTCCTTCTGCTGCCAGTTCTACAGTAGAGTCACGCAGGTTCTCCACCAGGTAGATGTCATCGCCCGCGCCACCGACAAGCAGGTCGGACCCCACGCCGCCATTAAGAATATCATTGCCGTCCAGGCCGAAAAGGGTGTTGTCCGCCGAGTTGCCGTTGATTACGTTGTCGAGTTCGTTGCCCGTTCCGTTCAGCGCCGCGCCTTCCAGCGTCAGGTTATCGACATTGGCCCCGATGGTGTAATCAAAGGGCGCAACGACCGTATCCACTCCCTGCCATCGTTGTTCATCGACTGCGTCTCCGGGGTTGTCGATAATATAGATGTCGTTGCCGCAGCCACCCGCCATGCTGTCAGCCCCGGCGCCGCCATCCATTACATTGTTTCCAACGTTGCCGATGATGCGGTTATCCAGGGTGTTGCCGGTTCCGTTGATGAAATGAACGCCGGTCAGGGTAAGGTCTTCCACATGGTCTTCAAGCGTATAAGAAATGCTGGAGCGGACGGTATCCGTTCCTTCTCCCTCGCTCTCGATGACAGCATCCTCCCCGTTATCCACCACGTAAGTGTCATTTCCCGCGCCACCAAGCATCAGGTCCGCACCGGCGCCACCATCGAGGATGTCGTTCCCTTCGAACCCGGTCAGGGTATTGCCTGCGCTGTTGCCGACCAAGACATTATCGAGGATATTTCCTGTGCCATCGATTGTGGCAGCTCCGGTGAGGGTGAGGTTCTCGACGGTATCGGTGAGGGCGTAAGTGATGCTCGACTGGACAGTGTCAATCCCTTCGCCGTCGATTTCAATGACACCATCGGCGGTGCTGTCAACAAGGTAGGTGTCGTTCCCCGTCCCCCCCTGCATGATATCGGAGCCGGCAGCGCCGTTCAGGGTGTCATCGCCGGCAAGGCCGGTGAGAAGGTTGTCTCCGCTGTTGCCGGTGAGGGTATTGTCCAGTGCGTTGCCGAAACCTTCCAAAGCGGCGTTGCCGGCGAGGGTAAGATTCTCTATGTTGGATCCCAGCGTGTAGGATAAATCCGTATAGATCGTGTCTGTTCCTCCCCCGGCAGATTCCATGACGGCATCGTCCAGGGTGTCGACAACATAACCGTCATTGCCGCTTCCGCCGACCATCCGGTCCATCCCGGAGCCGCCGTCCAGCCAGTCGTTTCCCAATCCACCGTCCAGGAAGTCGTTTCCTGTACCGCCAAGAAGTCTATCATTCCCGCCGCAGCCATCCAGGGTATCATCACCACGATTGCCTTGCAGCGTGTTGTTGCCTTCATTGCCGATCATCACATTGCCCAGGTCATTGCCGACACCACCGATTGCTGCATTGCCGACGAGTCGGAGGTTTTCCAGATTGTCCCCAAGGGTGAGGGTGATCTTGCTGTCAACAGTGTCCGTCCCGGAATCAGCAGCTTCCATTGCGAGGTCGCCCTCGTTGTCAACGACATAGACATCATCACCCGTACCCCCTGACATCTGGTCCGCACCGGATCCGCCATCCAGCCAATCGTTTCCGTCGCCGCCGGACAGGGTATCGTCGCCGCTGCTGCCGATCAGGACGTCTCGATCCGCAACCCCTGCACCGGGGTCTTCAGTCATGGCGCCGTTCAAGATGTCTTGATTCTCCGTCCCTAGCTGAAGGGCAGCAAGGTTGAAGATGCTTCCATCGGCAAAGAGCAAACGATCCAGTCGATGGGAGTCGGCAGCGAGGCTGTCGAACCAGTTGGCGATGGAGATGCGATCCCAGCCATTGCTGTGGCTGAAGACAAGCCTGTCGTCATCCTGCGTGATGGTGAGGTCGCCTGCCAAAATGCCGCTGCCGAATTCAAGGGTGTCGGTTCCTGTATCGCCGTTACTTTCGATGATCGTATCCGCCCCGTCACCCAGATTGAAACGGTAGATATCATTGCCTTCTCCGCCGTAAAGGGTGTCGTTCCCCATGCCGCCCTGGAGCGTGTCGTCGCCTGACCCGCCAAGGATCAGGTCATCGCCGCTGTTGCCGTTCATAACGGAACCGGCATCCGCGCCGATGATGGCTTCACTTGCCCACGTACCGTCTCCCCGGGTGCGGAGGCCCGGGTACCCGAAGTCGGCAAGGGCGGAGATCAGGGTTGCCTGAAGAGCTGCGTCATTTGTGCTGACCGAGTCTGCAAGCCAGCCGCGCAATTGGCCCAGACCATTCCACCCCATATTATTTAGAATTGAGCCGCTGATGCGCTGTAGGTCAAGCAGATCGCGCACCGCCTCACCCGGGGACTCACCATAGCGCGTTGTGAAGTAAGCGTATGTCCCTGTAAAATCGATCGTCGCTTCACCCCCCTCTAGATCGGCATCGAAGTCCGGATCAGCCATCCTGGCCGCCTCATAATCGATGTGCGGGTCTTCCAAGGTCAACGCAACGGCTTCAAGATAGGGACTCAGGCGGGTTTGTAAGAGCAGGGCGTCGTATACGGACTGGCGGATAATGTCCCATGCCTGATTGAGAAACATCTTGCGCTCTTCAAAGAGATTGATAAAAACGCTCTCTTCCCCGGAAACTGGAGTCGCAAACGGGCGGCCGTTGAAGCGCTCCAGGGTTTGCAGTTTAATCATCCAGGCGTCATAGCGATCGCTCCCCGCAGTTTCTCCCGCTATGGCGACGGTGGTAGGCAGCCCCCCATAAGCTCCAGCTCCGGTGACTGCCAAATCGCTGGTTTTTCCCCATTCGATGACGAGTTGGTCAAGAAGAGCCAATTGATCGGAATGGGTCAGGGCCTCGGAATATTGCGTTAGAAGGGCGGCAAGGACCGGGCTGATACTGGCTGCCTCCTGTAAACTTCTGACTTGACCTGAGCCGTTCATCTCTGGAAGCAAGGCCGCTTCTTCCGTGAGTGGTATGGTGTCGGTGAACTCACTGTAGAACGTGTTCTCGGCAAGATCGATGTCACCCATCTCGGCGGTGACGGCTCCCAAGCCGCCGGTGCTGCCGTCGGCACGGACAAAGCTTCCGAGATCGGCAAGAAGATTGCCGTTGGCGAGCTGCTGCGTGTGCTCAGTCTTGGCGACTTTGATTGCAAGGATTCCGGCTTGGGAGAGAGTCTGAAGCTCGTTTTCCTGACTGACACCGTCGCTGTCCAAATCGCGCCAGACACGCAAATCCGAGAAACGGGCATCGTTGGCATCAACGGATCCATCCCCATTGGTGTCTTCCTGTGCCAGGGCGGCAAAACCGTCCTCTGCCTCACCGATTTTTCTTCCCTCATGATCCAGAACCGGCGTGGAGTCGCCAAAAAGTTCAGTCCCGTCGTCGATCAATCCATTGCCATTCCGGTCAAGGACGAGAAAAGCATCATTCGGAGTGATCCAGCCGGTGGCCGTCTTGACACCATCTCCGTCATGGTCGAAGAGGATCGGGTTGGTCTGGTTAATCCCGACGGTTTCGAGGCCATCCCCATCCAAGTCGAAGGTCAGGGGGTCGCGTCGTTGAACGGCGGCCTGGGAGGAGTTGAATTTGGCGGCGCCAGATTTATTCTGGTCCAGTGGAAAATGGCTGGGATATTTATTCGGCCGCCATTCATTGTTCAGAAGTTTGCATTCTTTCCGGATACGAGGGCCATATAACGCGTACCCCTTAGACTTGATAAGAATATCGCTTACTTCTGAAGCACCGGCGCCATTCTTTATTGCCAGGGCGGCTTTTCTGCCTCCATCCTTCCATCGCCCTTGATAAAGGATATCCAACAGAACGATCCGTTGTGATTCTGTTAACATTGAAGGGTCAAGGCCAATGGCTTTTAATCGACGATTAAGTTCTTTTTCATGGTTATCAACCACCCTAATCGATGTGTTATGCGCCGCACTATCCGATAGGGTGGGACTGGAGGACACTTCCCAGGTTTTATTGAGATCTCCAAACTCGTCCAACAGCTTTTGCCCGCGTGTTGTATCCTGGAAGGTGCTGAGGGGTTTCTTGGGGCCATTGTAGTCAGGTTCGGGTGTGTTGTTAATTGCATTCAGGGCACGGTTGGCAAAATCTTCCAGAGCACGGTATTCTACAGAGTCTTGGCCTAACTCACTCGCTAAAGCTCTTAAATTGCTAGTATGCAATACAAAATCCCGCCCTGGAGTGGCTTTATCGTCTGTTTTGCGTGTCACTAGCGCGACCCCTTTTCCCACTGTTGGGATCCCAACCGTGTCAAAATAAACGGTCGTGCGGAATCCTTCATTCCCCAGCATGAAGGTGTCGCGATTACTACGGTATGCCTGATTGGTTTGATAAGAGCCATTCATGGATTATCTCCTAGATTGTTACTTGAAGTTACTCGAAATTTGTAACTGCATGATACTTCACGGTTATCCTGAGGATTCTTGACAGGCCGAATATCAAGTATCCAATCATCTAACCACCCAGTTTTACCGAACGATCTCAGTATTGTCAGTTGCCAAAATATGGCTTCATTGTTCCAATTAAAAATCCCCGCATAATAATGTGGGGCCTCAATATATTTTTGTGGTTCATCAGCCAGGTTTTCCTCCCAATATTCATTGGAATAAGCTGATTCAGAAAGGTATTTTGATATCCAAAGGCCGTCTTGACCAAGGCTCTTTCTGCTTAAAGACAGGCCGTTTTCTTTTGAATCCAGCAGTACCGTTACCGTAACCGGCTGCTTGGCTCCGCCTCTGGCGTCAGGACGGGCAAAAAGCATATAGGCTGATTCTCTATGGATTTCATCATACTGGCCGTATCCCTTGGATACATTCCATGCATAGTTGAAGTTCTTTTTATAGTCCTTCATGTCCTTCACCTGTCCACCTCTGGAGAAAAATAATCGCTGGTTGTGATAGGCCATCTCGCGCAGCTTCTCATGAAGCTCCTTTTTCTGCTGTGGGGTGTTCGCAAATATGGTCGGTTTCGGCACCGTTGCCCGCGGCAGGTTTTTCAACACCTGCTCGCAGACTAGAGGCTTTCTGGCGGAAAGAGTTTCGGATACTTCTATGCCGCCAGATTTCCGCACGATCGCTTTGAGCATCTCCAATTGCTCCGAAAGCCGCCTCATCACCAGTTCTTCGGAGTGTCTGTTTTTAGGGGAGGATGCCGGCCAACTCTTTAATTCCTTGATGCGTTTTTGATAACCGGCAAGAAGGCATTCCCTGCTGTCTGAACAGGTTTTGGCGCCATCGGACTTTCTTTTTAAACTCGCCAGCCACGCCCTCTGGTTGCGTGTGAGTTTATTTAGCGCTTCTGTATTGCCTTTCAGCTGTTTCTTCCTTTCAGCGAATACTCTGGCGAGCTCTTCATCGAGTGCGGAAAGTTTTGAATCCGCACAGATCGTCTTCTCCATTGGTGTTGAAGCTTTGGCGCAGTCAAAGCTTGCCGAAAAAGCCGGCTTGCCGATCGAAGAGATGAGCATAAACAAGATCATGACTGAAACGGAGACCGTAAATCGGAAAGGAAACCTTAGATTCATATGAACAATCTGCCTCGGCCCTTGATAAGATGTCGTCCCAACGTCTTTTTTCATACCGCCCTCCTCATATGGTCAACTATCTGCATCCTATCCCCGGCAGTACGCCTTTTCCAGGGTGAGGATCTCGCGATGCCCGGCATATCTCCCTCCGCACCTCCATACTTCCCGGTCTGGAGAAATTCAGGATAAGCCCCCCGTGTAAAATAATTTTTCAACACTCTGCTCACCGATAACCCCTTATGAATTTGGATTTACAGCTCTGCAAACCTCCATCCAGTCCTCTTCGATTGTGTTGCTTGTATCACGCTGAACATAAAAACCTTACCTGATGCAATTCACCGTCAGGAGAGGCGGAGAAACAAGCTTCAAGGATGAAAAATCTGACGATGGAATTCTCTTCCCATCCCAACGCACAAACGGTCAGAACAGTTCCGGAGTTCACTTCACAGAAAAAAGCTTCTTCCAAAGCTTTGGCACCCAGCGTTTTTAGTCCGTTGGCGTGGTCAGGTATCAGTTTTTGACAGGGTGGAAACGATGGACGCCAGCGAATCGGCGCTACATTAAATTGTTGTCGGAGGTGTCTCATTTCCATTGACACAGAGGGAAGTGGATACTGGACCCAGGTGAAGTGGCCGGTTTCGAGGCTGACTCAGGGCGAGGATAGGGACTGGAACTGGCGATTCGTTCTGATCAGAATCGCTTTAAGCGGATCAATGTCCGCAGGCTGAAATTTCTCCCAAAGGGAATTTTCAATTTCTAATTGAGGCAGAAAAGCGCAACGTTCAGTCGATGTATTGAACCGTACAACCTTCACCAGAGGAAAGGCTGGCGAAACTGATAAAGCCGCCGATATGCCTCGTTCCTAGCAACGGGGGGAATACAGGTCTGGAGGACATTATCACTTGCCCCACCATCCTCTGCCCGTTGGGCATGAAGAAACGCCGGGCGAGCATGTAGAAACCGGACTTTCTTCCGGATCCGGTCAGCGGGATCCCCTTGGATACCGAGATCCCGCTGTGGAAGTCATCTCCTTCCGGGCCAGGGATGGGGTTTTCCTGCCCCATGGATTCGGTGAAAAGCCTGGAACATCAGCTCAGCTGCCTGGGAATATCGGATTCATCAAGGCTCCCTTTCCTGGGTGCCGAAGGCTACCAGGGAAATTCATCCCTCCAGGACCTGTCCTCAAGAGTCAAGATTGCTCTCAACAGGCCCCCCCTTATCTCGTCCGGCCCCAACCGGCCCAGACCGGCACGCCTGCGCTGTCCCTCAGGGTGAGCGTCTCGGAGCCCTTTTTCACCTGGGAGGCGATCAGGGCAGGTTTTCCCGCAATGGATACCCTTGACCCCGTGACCTCGATCTTGTCGCCCTTCACAATTTTCGTTTCCAGGCGCTCGATGTACCAGCTCGGCCCCAGATGCACGGCGATCGTTTCCTTGTCTGTTTTCAGCATCACCGCCACGCCCGTGTGCATCCTCCGCATCGGGACCGTTTGTTCGATCCCGGTGACTTCGCCCTTCACCGTTTCAACGGTGGCGGGGTTGTAGGTCCCCTGATAGGGCGTTCCCATTCCCCAACCGCCGCTGCCCCGCCAGCCGCTCCATGGCTGCGCGCTGACGGTAACAGCCGTAAAAGCACAAAGAAAAACGATCAGCAGAACGACACAAATCTTTCTTTTCATGGCTTGCCTCCTTTTTTGAAAGTGAAAACGGAGTTTACGCTTCGACCAAATTCCCTCTGAATGAGGATAATAGAACCCTGCCGCATTGTAAATACCTGGAAACCCCTACCGCAAGCAGGGAGCATCTTTGGCTGGGCAGTTCAGGGAATGGCGTTGTTGCGGGCAGGAAATGGATCAAGGAAGAAGGGAAATCGATTCCAGCAATGCGATGCCCTTTCTTTATCGTGGGGCATGCTTTCAGTCAACTATCAAGAATTCATCTGTGAGCAAAAATTTGTCCGTCTTGTCAGCAT
>CAZKRB010000034.1:21816-32616 GCA_964555065.1 uncultured Syntrophus sp. | reverse complement strand
CCCTGAAAGCGCCCAGCATCCGGATCATGGCCCCGATCCCCGGCAAGGCCGCCGTGGGCATCGAAATCCCCAACACTCACCGGGAAACCGTTTATCTCCGGGAAGTCCTGGACAGCGAGACTTTCCAGGAATCCCGCCTCGTCCTCCCCATCGCCCTGGGCAAGGATATCGTGGGCAACCCCATGGTGACGGACCTGACCCGCATGCCCCACCTGCTCATCGCCGGCACCACCGGATCGGGCAAGAGCGTTTCCCTCAACGCCATGATCTGCAGCATCCTGCTGAAGGCCGCACCGGAAGAGGTCAAGTTTCTCATGATCGACCCCAAACGGCTGGAGCTCTCCTCCTACGAAGGCATCCCCCACCTCCTCCATCCCGTGGTGGTGAATCCCAAGAAGGCGGCCCAGGTTCTCAAGTGGGCCGTGGAGGAGATGGAGCGGCGCTACCAGCTGATCGCGGCGTCGGGGGTCAAGAACATCGATTCGTACAACAAGGCGGTCGCGACGTCGGCCCCCCAGCCCCCCCTGCCCGGACTGATGAACGACGGAAAGGAGTCGCCGGAAACGGTTTCCAAACTCCCCTACATCGTCATCATCATCGACGAACTGGCAGACCTCATGATGGTCGCCCAGAAAAATGTGGAAGATTCGCTGACGCGGCTGGCCCAGATGGCCCGGGCCGCGGGCATACACCTGATGCTGGCCACCCAGCGCCCCTCCGTGGACGTCATCACCGGCCTGATCAAGGCCAATTTCCCCACACGCATCTCCTTTCAGGTCTCATCCCGGGTGGACTCCCGCACCATCCTCGATCAGCAGGGCGCGGAAAGCCTGCTCGGTTCAGGAGACATGCTCTTCGTCCCCCCCGGCACCGGCAGAATGACCCGGATTCACGGGGCCTACGTCTCCGACCGGGAAATCGAGCGGATCACCGACTTCATCAAGCAGCAGGGGCAGCCCACCTACGACGAATCCATCTCCCGCTACGAGGAGGATTCGGAAGCGAGGGAGGGGGAAAAGGGCGACGAGGATTTTGACGAGAAGTATGACGAAGCCGTGGAACTGGTGACGGATCTGGGGCAGGCCTCCATCTCCCTGGTCCAGCGCTATATGAAGATCGGCTACAACCGGGCCGCCCGGCTCATCGAGCGCATGGAGGCGGAGGGCATCGTCGGGCCTTCGGACGGCGCGAAACCCCGGAAAGTCCTGGTCGGAAAGCTGCCAAAATGAGAGAACGCACGGTTCATGTGGTCAGCCTCGGCTGCCCGAAA
This sequence comes from uncultured Syntrophus sp., assembly GCA_964555065.1. Lineage (GTDB taxonomy): Bacteria > Desulfobacterota > Syntrophia > Syntrophales > Syntrophaceae > Syntrophus. Next base: position 31,346 of record CAZKRB010000034.1, on the reverse strand, counting down.
AATCTCGTCGATTCGGAGGTGATGGCCGGCCTGCTGGTCCAGGCGGGCTGCCGGATCGTTGCCGCCCCGGAAGAGGCGGAAATCCTGCTCCTCAACACCTGCGCCTTCATCCTGCCGGCCCGGGAGGAGTCCATTGACGAGATCTTCCGCCTCGCCGAGCTGAAGCAATCGGGGAAGTGCCGCTATCTCATCGTGGCTGGCTGCCTTTCGCAGCGCTACGGGGAGGAACTGGCGGCGGAGATCCCCGAGGTCGATCTCTTCCTGGGCATTTCGGAAGTGCCCCATATCGCCGCTCATCTCCGGAAGCTCCTGGAAGGCCAAGCCGACGCGGCGACAAACCGCGCCGCGGTCACCCCACCCCTCTTCCTCATGGATGCCGGCCACCCCCGCCTCCTTTCCGCCCCGACCTTCAGCGCGTACCTCAAGATCGCCGAGGGCTGCTCCAACCGCTGCACCTACTGCACCATCCCCCGGATCCGGGGAAAGGCGCGCAGCCGGCCCGTTGACGATCTCCTCCGGGAAGCGCGAGGCCTGGCAAGGCGCGGCGTCAGGGAACTGATCCTGATCGCCCAGGACACCACCGCCTATGGCCGGGACCTGCCCGGCAAGCCGAGCCTGGCCCTCCTGCTCCGGGAACTGGCGGCCCTGGACGGTCCGGACTGGATCCGCATCCTCTACACCTATCCCACAGGCCTGGCGGATGAGCTGATCGAGGTCATCGCGGCACAGGACCGGATCTGTTCCTACCTGGATGTCCCGATCCAGCACATCGACGACGTCATTCTTAAAGCCATGAAGCGCCGGGGCGACAGCCGCCTCATCCGGAAGAAGCTGGAGCGCGCCCGTGCCGCCATCCCCGGCCTCGCCCTCCGGACGTCCCTCATCGTGGGCTTCCCCGGGGAAACGCCGGCGAGATTCAACCGCCTCCTGGCCTTCGTCCAGGAGACCCGCTTCGACCATCTCGGGGTCTTTCCCTACTCCCCCGAAGAGGGAACGCCCGCGGAAAAGCTGCCCCGTCAGGTCTCGGACCGGACAAAAAAGGCCCGGCGCGATCTGCTCATGGAGGAGCAGGCGGTCATTTCCCATGAGATCAATCAATCCCTGGTAGGCTCCCGTCAGGAGGTGCTCATCGAAGGGTCGAGCCAAAACCCCGATTATCCCCTGGTGGGCCGCTGTCGCCGCCAGGCCCCGGACATCGACGGGGTGACCTACGTAAAAGGCGGAGACCGGCCCCTTCCGCCCGGCTCCCTCGTCTTCTGCCGGATCGTCGCCGCCGATGACTATGACCTCTTCGCGGAACCGATCCCGACGTTGGGTTGAAGTCCGCTATCCACATTGGAGGGACTGCTGACATCGTCATGAGCATAGAGACAAGGTGTGACGAACCGAACCCAATCCACCCCCGTTCAAGGCCATCCAAAAAGATTCGCTGACTCCTTATCCTTGAAATCTCATACCCGACATTTGATATTTCAAGGAGGAACCCGTAGACCGCCACCATCACTCCTCCAGATCGCCCGGCAATAACCTTGCACCTCAGGGGAAGAAACCTGCAATTGACACCTGCCTCTTACTCCGGGAATCAGTGCTTTCCGGTATAGAGCCCCCGGCGCCTTCTGCGCCATACATCTCGCTCAAGGGAGCATCAACCTCTGGTTGGAAATTCAAGGGAAAGGTGCGGAGGGATTTCTTGTGGACGAACTCTTGTGAGCGGAGGAGAAGGAAAAGCGCCGTGCGCAAGCCGAGGAGCGGCACGCCCGGATGGACAGGCTCTTCCGGGGTTCCCCCGGGGCAGGCTGCCGGGAGGTCTGCCGGGCGATGCGGCTTCTGCTCAATCCTCCGCCGGCAGCGGCTGCTGCGCATCACCGGCTTGAGGCGCCTCCGGCTTGCGTTTCCGTGCCTCGATTTTTTTGGTGCGGGACTGGACATAGGCATCCCGAATGGACAGGTAGGGATCGATGGCCGCTCCCTTGAGTGCCTCATAATCCCCGATGCTCAAGGAGGTTTCATTCACCGCTTCGTAGGTGCGAACGGCGGGCGGTGTGTACCAGGGGTTGAGGTAGCTGACAGGATTGAGGAAATATCCCCCCACGACGTTGACGGAATCACGCAGGCTGGACGGTCCGAATACCGGCCAGACGAAATAAAATCCTGGCCCCGCGCCATAGACGCCCAGGGTCTGCCCCAGGTCCACGTCCTGCTTCTGAAGATTCAACTCCGGTCCGGACGCTGGATCCAGCAGCCCCCCGATCCCCAGAACCGTGTTGACGGCAAACCGGCCGGTTTCTGTGCCGGCGCAGCGGAGGTCCGCCTGCAGTACACAACTGAGAAAACGGACCGGGAAAGCCAGGTTGGAAAAGAAATTCCGGACACTGATCCGCGCCGGTTCGGGAACGACCTTGCCGTAAGCCTCTCCGACGGGTTTGAGCAGCCAGAAATAGAGCTTGTCGTTGAAGTGATACATGGCCCGGTTGAAAGGCTCCAGGGGATCGGCGATGGTGGGTGCGGGCGCCTCCTCCTCTTCAGGTACGTATTCCCCTTCCCCTTCCTCGGAAGCCTCAGGTGTCTTCGTTTCTTCCGCCGCTGAAGATATCCCGGCATCCGTCGGCTCCGCCTCTTCCGCGGCTTCCTCTGCGGACTTTGCGTCCTTGCCGTCCTTCAAGGCCAAAACAGCGGAACGATCCAGACTTCCGGTTCCCTCCGGCACAGCCTCGGCGTAAACATCCGGCATTCCCTGCAATGCGGAAGCGCCGGGCAGGGCCTCTTCCGCCATTTTGGAGGCAAGGGCTTCCGCCGGGGTCTGTGAAGCGCGCCGGGCATCCGCCGGCGTCGCATAACCGGTGCCAAGAATCGCGAGCAGCAACAAAACGGACAGGCAGAGCTTTTTCATGGCCAGGCCCTCTCTTTCGTTTTTTCGGATCAGATCCTTTTCCTCTTCCGGAGCAAAGGGAACGGGCTTCAGCGGCGGCCTCTCCGCCTTGCCGGCGCACGGCGCTCTTCACCTGACCTGAACCGTCTCTCCGCCTTGCCGCCCGGTGCTCCTCTCCGATCCGTCGGGGAGTTACTGTTCCTTAACCTTTTTCCGCAGGGTCTGCAGAAGCTGTTCCGGCTTCTGCTTGCCCAGGATCTCATTGAACTGCGTCCGGTAATTCTGAACCAGGCTGACGTTCTCCACCACCACGTCATAAACCTTCCAGGCGTTTCCCTTCTGGATCACCCGGTAGGTAATGGGGATCGTCTTCGAGGAGGTTACAATTCTTGTGGCCACCTCGACCTGATTGGCCGAAAGCTTGGTCTCCCGGTCGAAGACGACCTTCTCGTTGGTGTAGGCCAGAATTTTGTCGGCATAGGCCTTTTCCAGCACCTGGCGGAAGAGCGGGATAAATTCCTGCTGCTGAGCGGCATCCAGTTTGCTCCAGTTTTTTGCCAGGGCGCGCCGGGAAAGTTCCTTCTCATCGAACATGCGCTCGTAAATGATCCGCAGTTTCTCCTTCTTGGCCGCCTTGGCCGATGCCGGCTTCAGGGCCGGATCGCGCAACACTTCCAGCACCTGGTTCACATTGGCCCTCAGCGTATCCGTGGGAATGCCGGCGAATGCAGGAAAAGGGAACAGCAACAACAACAGCAAAAGCACCCCGAAAATGACGTTCATGGACAGTTTCTTCATAGCTTATCCTGATCCTTCTTATTTTTGTCGGTGTTATCCGTTTTTTTCACGTCACCGAAGGCATACTTGCCGACGAGGCTCTCGATATCCAACGCCGGCTGCGTCTCGGTGATCGTTCCTCCCGGAGGAAGGACTTCTCCTCCCCCGCCCGGATCGACGCTGAGGTACTTGTCGCCGATCAGCCCTTCCGTTTTGACGGAGACGACGGCATCATCATAAATCCTGATGTTCTTTTTGATTCTCATTCTCACAACGGCGCGCTGATCCGCCTGATCGATGGCCAGCTTATCCACCTTTCCGATTTCGATGCCCAGCATATCCACCGTACTGCCCTCTCTCAAGCCGGAAACGGAGGTAAACCGGGCATTGAGGCTGTAGGTATCATCGCCGAAGAGATTCACATGGCCGAGTTTCACGGTCATGTACCCGATCAGGATCAGTCCGAGAGCGAGAAAGATGCCCACTGTGGTTTCCATGGCGTATTTTTTCATGACTTCAACTCCTGCGCGGCGCACTGTAGACGACCGATTTCTTTTTGCTGCTGCTTTGCGGATTCGATGACCGAATCGATTTCTTCCAGGGGCCGGCCTTGGGCGAGCCCGGCAAGGACGGAAAACTCAACGCATGCCTCGCCCGTGGCTTCCAGTTCTAGGTCACGAATCCCCTGCTCCTGCAGAGCGGGAATAAAGTCCTTCAAGATGGCTTCCGCCTCAGCCTGGTCCGCATAGGGAAGCATCGTTGCAAATTCGTTGAAGCCGACGCGGGAGGAAAAGCCCCCGATCTGGCTGAAATGCTTGTCGATGAACAATCCCACCTCATGGATCGCCCGCTGTCCCGCATCGTGGCCCAACCCGGAGATGACTGCCTCCAGCCCCTCCAGGGTAAAAACCACCAGTGTGTAGCTTTCCTCCTGCGGGCTGCGCTTCAGGCTCGCATGATAGAGGGTTTTGAACTGCCGCTTCGAGCGCAGCCCCGTCAATTCCGCCTGGAGCCCTTCCAGGCTGCGAATGACTTCATCCTTGAAGGGGTGGTCGAAGTCTTCCAGTTCCTCCACGGTCCCCTGAAAAACAATGGTGCGATCGTAAAGGGCGAGAATCCGGTTGGAGATAAAATATACATCGGGAATTTCGTGGCTGACGAGCACCGCCGTAAACCCGAACTTTCTCTGGTACTGGGCAATCATGCTCAGAATCGCGTTTTTCCGGACGGGATCCTGGCCGGAAGTGGGTTCGTCGAAGAGCACAATCTTGGGGTCCGTCACCAGAGCCCGCGCCAGGGCCACCCGTTTCTGCATCCCTCCCGAAAGCTCGGAGGGATACTTATGAATGGAATCGCTCAGTTCCGTCTGCTCGATTCTCGCCATCACCCGGCGTTCGATTTCCCGCTTTTTCAGGTGCGTCGTTTCCTGAAGGGGCAGGGCGACATTCTCGTAGACGGTCCTGGAATCGAACAGCGCGTTGTGCTGAAACATGTAGCTCATCCGGTCCACGGACGTGGACCGTTGGCTTCGGTCCATCTGCATCAGGGGTTTCCCCCGGAACAGGATAACCCCTTCATCGGGCTTGAGCAAGCCGATGATGTGCTTGAGGAGGACGCTCTTTCCTCCCCCGCTGAGGCCGATGATGGTCGTGACCTGGCCTTCATAGATCTTCAGGTTGACCTTTTCCAGGACGGTCCGGTCTCCGAAGCGTTTCGTCACATCCTTGAATTCGATCAGTGGTGTCTCCATAATCCCCTTACAGCAGCAGCGAAGTAACGACGTAATCCGACACGAGAATCAGCACACAGGAAAGCACGACGGCCGAGGTGGTGGCGAGGCCGACGGCCTTGGCGCCGTGGCTGTCCGGCCGCATATGGGCGAAATAGCCCTGGTAGCAGCAGACGGTGGAAACGATGACGGCAAAAACGACGGCCTTGACAAAGCCTTCTGTGACGTCGGACAGCTCCACACTGACCTGGACCCGGTAAAAATAGGTGCCCGCATTCGCGCCCATGATCCAGACCCCGGAGATGTAACTGCCCAGAATGCCGATGAGGTCAAAGAGCGCCGTCAGCATGGGGAAACTGATGACGGCCGCGGCGATCTTGGGGCTCACCAGGTAGCGCAGCGGATCGATGTGCATGGTGTCCAGGGCGTCAATCTGCTCGGAGATGCGCTGAATGCCGATTTCGGCCGTAATGGCGGAGCCGGCGCGCGCGGTGATCATGATCGCGGTCAGAACGGGCCCCAGCTCCCGGATCAGCGACAGAGCGACGAGGGTGCCCAGCGCCCCTTCCGCACCGACCTTGACGAGGGCATGATAGGACTGGAGGCCCAGGACCATGCCGGTAAACAGACCGACCAGCATGATGATCATCGTGGAGCGCGCCCCGATATAATAGATCTGCTGGACAATCTTCAGCAGTTGCCGGGGCCGGAAGATTTTCAGGGAAGCCAGGAAAAGAAAAATGACCGCCGCCCCGGAATTGTTGATCCAACTGATCGCGGACCTTCCGAGCCAGGCAAAGGGCAGGGAGAGCAGACGCCATGGACTTAACCGTGACTCGGTCTCCGAAGGTTCCTGGATCTCTGAAGGAAGCGCCATGAATGAGTCTCCAACCGGGCGTAGTTTTCAAGAGAACGGACAAATACACCGACATCAACGGGCATTTCCCCTTGCCGCACGCCAACGAGGGATTGCCCCGTGGGCGCGGTTCCTCTTCTTAGATCCGGTTCTCCGCTCTCTTACTTTTTCTGGATTGAATTGTCAATCTCCCAGGGAACTTTCTTGTTTTTAAAAATTCCCAAATGTTATAAAGTTTGTTGGGTGTTTTCCGGACCGAGAGGGAACCATGAAAGCTCATGATGAACTCGGCATCATCGGCAGTGGCTCTGCCGGATTGACAGCTGACGCCGAAGCAGCCCGATTCGGCTCCAGGACCCCTCTTTTGGAGAAGACGGACCGGCCTGGGCGGGGATTTCCCGCACTGAGGAATCCTCTCCTCAACAGTTCTGATCCGGTATGCCTGAGTACGGTATTGAGTGCGCTGAAGCGTTCAGCCTTCCGCCCCGCTCTCGTCCCCCGAGAAATCCCAACTCCGCCGTGGATCGGGTGAAGGCCGTCACCGACGGGATTCAGCCCCCCGACTCGGCGGAAAGAGGTTGCAAGTTGGGTGCCGCCGTCCGGCTCGGTTTTCCGAGGTCACCGTCGTCGAAGTTGGCAATTCGATTCCCGGTCCGAAAGAGCCCGATCCCAATGACATTCTGCGGGAGCGCCTGGACGGGGAGGGGGGAAGATTCTCCCCGGCACGAAGACGCTCGAAGCGGTAGGGGAGACGGCGCATCGCATTTTCAATCGGACCGGGAAGGCACTCTTCCCCGGCTTTTCTCCCGGCCCGAATCTCTGGCAGGAGGTCCCGTCATGAAGAAGTTTCTTCTTTTCCTGGCGATCCTTTCCATGATTCCGAGCTGCGGGAGCGGAAATTCTTCACCCAAGGAGGGAAAGAAAATGGCGGAACAACAGGGTACATACCAGATCGCCACCCTGGCAGGGGGCTGCTTCTGGTGTCTGGAATCCGATCTGGAAAAGGTCCCCGGCGTCGTCAAGGCCGTTTCCGGGTACACCGGCGGAACAGGAGGCAATCCCACCTACGAAACCTACAGCCGCGACGGATACGTGGAAGCCGTTCAAGTCACCTTTGACCCGAAGATCATTACCTATGCACAGCTGCTGGAAGTGTTCTGGAGGCACATCGACCCGACGGACCGGGGCGGGCAGTTCGTCGACCGCGGTCCCCACTATCGGAGCGCCATTTTTTATCACGATGAGGCGCAGAAAAGGATCGCGGAAAAATCGAAGGCGGATCTGGAAAAGTCCGGGAAATTCGGCAAATCCATCGCCACGGAACTGATTCCCTTTACGGAATTTTATGAAGCGGAAGCGTACCATCAGGATTACGCCCGGGAAAATCCGCTGCACTACAAGTACTACCGTTACCGCTCCGGCCGGGACCAGTTCCTGGAAAAGGTCTGGGGAAAGGAGGGCGGAACGACCGGGACCGATGCCGATCGGACCCATGCCAAACCGGATGAGGGCACGCTGCGCAAGAACCTGACCCCCCTGCAGTACCGTGTAACGCAGGAAAACGGCACGGAGCCTCCCTTTCATAACGAGTACTGGGACAACAAAAGAGAAGGGATCTATGTGGACATCGTCTCCGGGGAACCTCTTTTCAGCTCCCGGGACAAGTACGATTCGGGAACCGGATGGCCCAGCTTCACCAAACCCCTGGAGCCGGGAAACATCGTGGAAAGGGAGGACAACTCCCTTTTCGCCCGGAGAACGGAAGTGCGGAGCCGCCATGGCAATTCCCACCTGGGGCATGTTTTCAACGATGGTCCAAAGCCGACAGGGCTGCGGTTCTGCATGAATTCAGCCGCCTTGCGCTTTATCCCCAAGGAGGAACTGGAGCAGGCCGGTTACGGCAGATACGCCGAACTGTTCAAGTAGGAAGGCGCCGCCCGCATCGAGAGATCCGGGCCGACCGGAGTGCGGCAAGGCGGGGTCGGCCTATGACAACAAATGCGGGGCGGGGCAGGACGCGATCACCAAAGCCCCGGTCACTGCTTTCCCGGGGCCCTGATTCCGCCTTGTGCCGGGGCCGTTGTGGAGTGCCCGGCTGATCCCTCCGACGATGAAGGTGAAGAGAGTATTCAGAACGGTTGAACTTCCCTCGCTTCCGAAAAGCGCTTCGCGCCCGGAGGACCTTCCCCGATACAACGGGATGAGGAGATTGACATTCCCTGAAGCTTACCCTATAGTTCCCCCCGTTTGGCAAAGTCGGATCCGAAGAAAGCAGGTGCTTCATGAAGATTGAAGAGGTCTTTTCCCGTTACGGTTCGGAGCTCAAAGGCGTCGAAGCGGCGATGGAATATCATCTCCGCTCGGAAGTCGCCATCATCCCCGAAATCATCAGCCACCTTCTGAACAGCGGCGGCAAACGGCTCCGACCACTTCTGGTGCTGACCACCGCCGACCTCTTCGGTTATCAGGGCAGCCGCTGCCATACGCTGTCCGCCGTGATCGAATTCATTCATACGGCCACCCTCTTTCACGACGACGTGATCGACAACGCGGAAACCCGCCGCGGCAGGGTCTCCGCCAACAATATCTGGGGTAACGCCGCCGTGGTGCTGGTGGGAGATTTCCTTTACTCGAAAGCCTTCCAGCTGATGGCGGAGGACAACCAACCGGAAATTATCCAGCTCCTCTCGACCACGACCCATGTCATGTCGGAAGGGGAAGTCTTCCAGTTGATCATGTGCGGCGAGGTCAATCTGACGGAATCGGATTACCGGAAGATCATCGAGAAGAAAACGTCCATTCTCATCTCGGCCGCCTGCGCCCTGGGCGGCTATCTGGGCAACGCCTCCCCCCGCCAGATCGAGGCCCTCAAAGCGTTCGGCCTGCGGCTGGGCTCCGCCTTCCAGATCACCGACGACACCCTGGATTACGTCGCCAGAGAGGAAGAGTTCGGCAAGGAGATCGGCAAGGATCTCCAGGAGGGGAAAATGACTCTTCCGTTGATCACCACGCTGCAGCGCTGCACGCCGGAGGAAAAAGCCTTTCTGGAGACCTCCCTGGCCGAGAGAAAAACCCGGGAGATTCCGGTGCAGGAAATCCTGGCGCTGATCCAGCGTTACGGAGGCATCACCGCCGCGCTGGATGAGGCCGAAACCTTGATCCAGGAGGGAAGAGCCTACCTGGCGGACCTGCCGGAAGCGCCGGCGAAAGAAGCCCTGCTGACGATCTCCGACTATGTCCTGAAGCGGAATCTTTAATCATCCCTCCCCGATCCAGGTTCGGCTGCCATCGTTTTGATC
>CAZKRB010000034.1:18416-21716 GCA_964555065.1 uncultured Syntrophus sp. | reverse complement strand
CCGGGCTACAGGATCTCCGGCCCGGCATAGCGATCAGCCAGTTCAGCGGGCATTCCCTCCCGGTCGGCTTTCCTCGCCTCGGGCAGATACTCCAGGATGTCCCGGGCGGTGATCCCGTCCTCCCCTCTCGCCTGCGCCGCCAGGTCGCCGGACAGGCCATGAATAAAAACCCCCTTGCAGACGGCGTCTTCCAGGGTCATTCCCTGTCCGTAAAGTGCCGCAATCGTCCCCGTCAGAACATCGCCGGAGCCCGCCGTCGCCATTCCCGGATTACCGCTGAGATTCACGAACACCCGCCCGTCGGGCATCCCGATGAGCGAATGGGCCCCCTTGAGGACGATCACCGCCCGGAGCGCGGCGGCCGCCTCCCGAAGAACCCCGATTCGATCCCGCCGGATCTCCGCCACGCCTCTCCCGGAAATTCGCGCCATTTCCCCCAGGTGGGGGGTCAGCACCGTCGGCGCTTTTCTTTCCCGGATCAGCTCTGAACGGCCGGCAACGGCCGTCAGACCGTCTCCGTCGATCAGCAGAGGGCGGGAAATGGCGGGAATGAGCGCCCGCACGAGGGCCTGCGTTTCTTCCGCCAGGGAGAGGCCGGGACCGAGCACCACCATATCCATTCCCGTGGAAAGGGCCAGCAGCCCTTCGAAGTTGTCCCCGGAGAGGCTCCCCGCCGCCGTTTCCCGCTGCGGAACGAAAACGATCTCACTGCCCTGCTGGGCAAGAAAGGGGATCATGGAAGCAGGCGCCGCCAGGCGGGAATATCCGCCTCCCGCCTTGAGAAAGGAGAGGGCCGCGAAGCCGGGCGCCCCGAAATAGTTCGCCGCCCCGGCAATAAAGAGGACTTCCCCCATGCTTCCCTTGTACGCATCGGGATCACGCTTCGGCGCGGCGGGCGGAAGGTTCAGCCGGACCGCGGGCGGCATTCCCGCCTGGAGCTCAGGCGGGAAGGAGATATGGCAGACATGAAGCTTCCCGCCCCGTCCGAATCCGGGATAGAGGATGTTGCCGGTCTTCGGCAGGCCGAAGGTCACCGTAAAATCAGCCTGCACCGCCACGCCCATGATCTCCCCCGTATCTCCTTTGACGCCCGAGGGGATATCGAGACTGAGCACCTTCCTGCCGCTGCCGTTGATCAGCTCGATCACCTCGCGGAAGAGGCCCCCCACGGGCCGATCGAGGCCCGTGCCGAAAATCGCATCCACAATGCCGTGGCAATGGAGGACGGCGCTGCGGATCGATTCCACGGATTCCACGCACACCAGCTCCAAGGGGAGCCGCCGCAGAATTTCCAGGTTGGTCCGGGCCGCCCCCTGAAATTTCGCAGGGTCGGCCAGAAGAAACACCTTGACGCTCCCGCCGTCGGAGGCGATTTTCCGAGCCACGACAAAGCCGTCTCCCCCGTTGTTTCCCCCGCCGCAGAAGACCGAAAATCTTCTGCCCGAAATCCCGATTTTCCGGTTCAGCACCGTTGCCGACGCCAACCCGGCGTTCTCCATGAGAATTTCTTCCGGGATGGCCAGGTTCTCAATGGCATACCGGTCCATAGCCCGCATTTCCCCAACCGTGCACACTCTCATGAGCGTCTCCTTCCTTTCATCTCATCCCTTCCGGCAACCGTCTTTTCCCCTGTTTATCCCTATTGTTCGGGGATGGCAAGACGTGATCTTTAAACGTGTATTTTTCCGGGAAGTTGTGTTAGAGTCCCGTCCTGGATTCGGCGAGGGAGGAAAGCGTATGCGATCCCGTTTTCCGGGATTCACCAACGGAGAGCACCTCCCAGGACATGCCGCAGAACAGGAGTTTTTCATTTTCCATGCACCTTTTTACCTCCCGGAACGAAATGCCGGGGATGACCAGCCTCCTCGCCGCAGTGACGCTCTTCAGCACGGTGGAAATCGCCAGCAAAGTCATCGGACCGCAACTCGATCCTTTCGAACTCACCTTCATCCGTTTCCTGCTCACAGGGATTGTCCTGCTGGCGGTTTCCCTTCCCGACCTCCGACTGGGGAGGACCCCTCTGGGGCTAAGGGACTACGGAATCTTCTGCCTGAACGGATTTCTGGGAATTTCCCTGGCCATCTCCCTTTTTCATCTCGCCATTCAAACGATGGACAAGGCGGCTTCCTGCGCCGTCGTGTTCAGCATCAACCCGGTCTTCGTCCTGATTCTCGCCCGCTTCCTCAACAACGAGCCCTGGACCGGCCGCCTGTGGATCGGCGCGCTGACGGGCGCCGCCGGAGTTTCCCTCTTTGCCTTTGAATCGGACATCCTGACGCGCTCTTCCGTCACCGGGATCGGGATCATGCTTCTGTCCGCCTTTTTCTTTGCCCTGAGCATCTGCATTTCCCGGCGCACGGTGACCCGGTACGGCGCGATGGTGCTGATGGGCTTTTCCGCCCTTTTTGGCAGCCTGCTGCTCCTGCCCCTGGTCTGGCTGCGCTTCACCCCCCAGGATCCGGCCCTTTTGGCGGATGTCTGGCTGCCTCTGCTGTACCTCTCGCTGCCGGGCACCGCCCTGGCCTACGCTCTCTACTATTTCGGCTTCCGTTATCTCCCGGCCCAGAAAGGCTCCCTGACCTTTTTCATCAAACCGGCGCTCGCCTCGATCCTGGCCGTCCTGCTGCTTCATGAACGGCTGAACTTCTTCATGCTTGCCGGTACGGCCCTGATTCTGCTCGGCCTTGCGGCGGCCCTGGTCAAGCCGGAGCGAAAGCGGCGCCGCGAGGCCGCGGAAGCCCTCCCCCGAGAAACGGACAAAATGGAGTATCAAGTAAAACCATCGATTTAAAAAGGAGATTTTGGAATGAACAAAGGGAAAAAGCTCGGAGTGATCGCACTGATTATCGTTGCCTTGGGCATCGCACTGTATCTGACAGGCTCATGGCGCGGCCGGAGTCAGGCTGCCGCCGAGAAGGAACAATGCGCCCAGCAGCTCAAGGATCGCGAGGCCCGGCTGGCTGCCGCGGAAAACCAGGTCTTTTTCTATAAAGCCCGGATCGCTCTTTTTCAGACGACCCTCGAACTCGATCAGCGGAATTTCGGTCTGGCAAACGCCCATCTCCGCGAGGCCGACGATCCCCTGGCCAGGATGAACGCCTCCCGCCTCGGCATCGACAAAGCAACCCTGGACGCCCTGCGGCAGGAGATTGCCGGCGCCAACATCCATGTCGCCATTGATCTGGAAGCGCAGCGGAATCAGATCCTGAACTTCGAACGGCGCCTGGACAGCCTGATCCCGAGACCCGCGGTTCCCTCCGTCATGCCCCAATTGACGACCCCGGCGCCGCTGCCCTCTCC
>CAZKRB010000034.1:0-18316 GCA_964555065.1 uncultured Syntrophus sp. | reverse complement strand
CCCCGGCGCCGCTGCCCTCTCCCGCTCCTCAGCCGGCAGCGCCGGCGGCGGCGAGATAGGAAAACGGATGGAAAGCCGCGGCAGCAAGGTCATGGCTCTGGAGGAAGCCATCCGGACCTTTGTCCGGGACGGCAGCCATCTGACCATCGGCGGCTTTTCCATCAGCCGCAATCCCATGGCGGCCGTTTATGCGATCATTCGCCAGGGGATCAAGAACCTCCATGTGTATGCCCATTCCAACGGGACGGGCATCGATGAACTGATCGGCGGGGGCTGCATTTCCCGGCTGGAAATCGCCTATGGCGGAAACGGGAAGGCCGCGACCACCTGCATCCGCTTCCGGAAGGCAGCCCAGGAAGGAGCCCTCCGGATTGAAGACTACACCAACTACCAGATGGCCCTGCGCTTCGCCGCCGGGGCCATGGGCGTCCCCTTCCTTCCCACCCGATCCTCCCTGGGAACCGACATCATCAACCGCTGGGGCTTCCCCGAGGAGATGCGGCGGCAGGAGCCGAGGATTGCCGACAAGAAACTCGTCGTCATGGACAACCCCTTCGGCTCCTGGGGTGAGGCCCCCAAGGTGGTACTCGTTCCCGCGATCAATCCGGACGTGACGATTCTTCATGTCCAGCAGGCCGACTGCCTCGGGACCTGCCGGATTCTGGGGCTCACCTATGCGGACATTGAACAGGCGAAGGCCTCCCGGGAGGTCATCGTCACCTGTGAGGAGTTGGTCGAGCCTGACGCGCTGCGCGACAATCCGGGGCTGAACCAGCTTTCCTTTCTTCATGTCAGCGCGGTCTGCCACGCGCCCTATGGCGCTTACCCCACCGCTGCCTACCGCTATTACGATTACGATCCCCGGTACCTTATCGCCTACGCCGAAGCGGCCAGGGACGACCGGCTCTTCCGCCGCTACCAGAAGAAATTCATCTACGGCGTGAGCTGCCATGCCGAGTTCCTGGAGCGGATCGGACGGAAACGGCTGGAAAGGATCAAGGCCGACCGGGAAACAGGCTATGCCGCCAATCTGCACTGGTACGAGCAGGAAGGAGCGCCATGACCCCCTACACCGGCCAGGAAATCATGACTCTCATGGCCGCCCGGGAGATCCGCAACGGCGACATCGTCTTCTGCGGAACGGGCATCGCCATGCTGGCCGCCATGGCGGCGAAAAACATCTCCGCCCCGCAGAGCGTCATCTTCTTTGAATCGGGCGCCATCGACGCCCGCCTGGACGAGCTTCCCTGGGCAACATCCGATTCCCGCGTCATGTACGGGGCGGCTTCCTTCGAGGGGTTGCTGGATGCCTTTGCCACCATGCAGAACCCCTTTTCGCGCAGGCGCGTCATCGCCATTCTGGGCGCGGCCCAGATTGACCGTTACGGCAATCTCAACACCACGGTTATCGGCGACTATTTTCACCCGGAGATCCGCTTCGCCGGCAGCGGCGGCAGCTGCGACGCGGCCTCCTTCGTCCCCCGGTGCATCGTCTTCATGCGCCATGAGAAGCGAAAGTTTGTGCGAAAACTGGACTATCTGACCAGTCCGGGCAATCTGGACGGACCCGACGCCCGGAAGCAGGCCGGGCTTCCCCCCGGCGGCATCACCTGTGTTGTAACCAACCTGGCGGTGATGCGCTTCGACGGCAGCTCCGGGGAGATGTACCTAGACCGCTTCTACCCTGGAATCACCCCCGGGCAGATTCTCGATTCCATGGAATTCACCGTGGAGGTCTCCCGCGCCCGGCCGGCCGACCCGCCCACGGAGGAAGAGCTGCGGCTGCTGCGCGAAAAATGCGATCCCCGGCGGATGCACCTTTAAGAAATGAACGGAAATTTCTGTTTTTCATTTTCAGACCGACCACAGCGGACAGAAAGAAAGGACCGAAGGAGATGAAAGCGACACAACAGCTGAGAGACGAACATGAAGGCATCAAAGTCATGCTCAACATTCTGGAGCGGATCGGCCGCGACCTGGAGATGGATGGCCCCCTGAACGGGGAACACGTTGAGGGAATCCTGGAGTTTTTGACCATCTTTGTGGACAAATGCCACCACGCCAAGGAGGAAGAGCTGCTGTTCCCCGTCCTGGTCGCGGCGGGGGTTCCCAGGGAGGGCCATATCGCCCTGCTGCTTGAGGAACATGAACGGGGAAGAAGCTACGTCCAGGCGATCCGCGATGCCTACACCGCCTGGTCCGGAGGCGTCACCCCCTCCGCTCAGGCGATCAGGCAAAATGCCCTTACCTATATCGCCCTGCTGAGGGAGCATATCGAAAAGGAAAATAACGTCCTCTTCGTGATGGCCGACAGCATCCTGTCGGAAATAACCCAGGACGAATTGCTTGAGGGTTTTGAGAAAATCGAAGAGGAGCGCATCGGGGTCGGCAAACATGAATCCTTTCATCATTTTCTCAAGGAACTGGGTAAGGTGTATCTGAAAGGGAATTGACTCGGGACTTCAATCGCCGACAACGGCCCCTTGACGGATAGAATCCCCCTTCGTATATTGAATCGGGAAGCTGAGTCAAAGGACAGATAAATAAAATGCCCTTTTATTTAGAAATAGCTTTGTGGTTTGCCGCCTTTGTGGTCTTTGTCGCGGCAGTCCTCTACCTGGGCGGGCTGGCGGTGCGGCAGGCGTGCTTCAAGGTGATCGCCGAAATGGAAGATGCCAAAGCCTTCAGCGCCGCCAGGGCGATTTCCCTTCAGGATGAACGGAAAAATTTCTTTCGCGTGGGAACAGGCAATATACGCCCCAAAGCGCTCAATGTCCTGATCGCTGACAGAATCGTCATCAAAGCCGGCAGCGGCCGATATTACCTGGACAGAGAAAAAGTGGCCCAGATCAAAGCTCAATTGAAAAAGACGGCCTCCTGAATCGCACCCCTGCCCGCAAGAGAGCCGAGGGAGATCGAAATTGCCCATGTCCATCGTGAGAGGGGAATCGGCCGGGTCAAAATCCGATTGCACCGGCGTTGTCCTCCGCCCGGTGAAAGCAGCCCGGTCCGGGTTCCCCGAAGCCTCTCCCGGGGAGATGCTCTCAAAAAAATCTTGACAAGCAACCCACCGGGCATGGAGGATCAGACAGATGGTTCTCCGGGGTGCAACAGGCTGAACTGGAACTTGAAGATTCTTGAATGGATGTAAACAAGGAACGTCCACCGTTCCCCGACCACGAAAGGAAGTGTCAGAATGAGCGATATCATCGGAGTTGCCTGGTTCAAGGATGAGTCCACTTACCGAAGAGCGCTGGAAGTCTTCACCGATCCCGAAAATATGCCAGTCACCTATGATGACTGGAAAGCGCTCGTCGGGAGGCAATGCGAACTGATCAGGAGCGGGGGCAATATCGCAATCCGCGCCGACATCGATCCGGATACCTTCGCCGAGTGGTGCAACGCCCACGGAAAGAAAGCCGATGCCTGGGGAAGATCGGCCTTCGCCAACCACATCGCCCTCGAGTATCAGAAGACCGGCAAGGGAACCCTCCTCGAGTAATCTCCGGCGATTGTTTCGCCCAGGGATCGCTGGTGATTTTCTGCCCTTTGGAGATGGCGGCGTTTGACTCTGCGGGTGACGGATTCCCGACGGAATGGCTAACTTTGGCCGCGGCCGCCCTGCGGGGAAGGGGTGAGTCTGCGTCCACCTTCAGACTGAGACATGGACGAAATGGCCGCTGGGGATCAAGCGAGACCCGCCGACCGGTTTTCTTCCTGATTACAGTCGTTTTCCATGGCATTGTCCGCCCTTTTCGCCAGCAGGCAACAGGACAGCAAGGTCACTCCGACCCAGGCGCCAAGGATCATTCCAACGACAAAGATCAGCGCGCTCATGCTTCGTTCTCCTTTATCCTTTCCGGCGGGCAAACCGAAGGCATTCTTTTTTCGGCTGACCGAGCCGTTTTTTTCCGCCGCTCCGATACTGTTTCGACCGCTGCCGTCGTTGGTTCCGGAATGGCCACGGGTGAAAAGCCTATCAAATTTCATGCCGGCGCCAGGCCGGAAAACAAGGACCGCCTCGACATCCCCTTCCGTCGCTCATATATTTTCCATTGCATCATCATCCAGGACCGGGGGAAATACCTTATCCCGGCGAGAGATCCAACAAAGGAGGCCTGAAAGGCCATGAGACTCCATGAATTTGAAGCGGCGAACCTGTTCGAATCCTTCGGCATCCCGGTTCCCAGGCGGGGCGTTGCCGCCACCGTCGAAGAAGCGCTCCGGGCGGCGGACGAAATTGGATATCCCGTGATGCTCAAGGCGCAGGTTCTGGTCGGCAGCCGGGGGCTGGCCGGCGGAATCAGGAGTGTGGCCGATCCAAAGGAGCTGAAGGAAGGAGCGGAAAAAATGCTGGGCGCGGAAATTCGAGGACTGCCGGTGAGGAAACTGCTGGTCAGCGAAAAAGCGGAAATCGCCCGGGAATTGTATATCGGGGTCACCGTCGATACCTACTCCGGGAAGCCGGTTATTGTCGCCTGTACGGAAGGAGGCGTGAACATTGAAGAGGTCGCCCGGAAATCGCCGGAAAAGATCGCGACCGTAACGGTGGATCCGATCCTGGGATTCTACCCTTTCCACGCCCACGTCCTCCTGTCGCGCCTGGGATTTTCCGGGCCGCTTTTTCATGCCTGCTCGGAGGTGATCCTCAAGCTGTGCCGGGCTTTTTCCAGCCTGGACGGCCTGATCGCGGAAATCAATCCCCTGGTGGTCCGGCCCTCAGGCGGTCTACTGGCCGTGGATGCCGTCTTCGAGGTGGATGATTCCGCCCTGGGCCGGATTCCCTATCCCCTACCCGACCATCACGAAAGGATCGAGAACCCGCTGGAACGGAAAGGCAGGGCCATCGGGGTCACCTACGTGGACCTGGAGGGGGACGTCGGCATTATCGCCACCGGGGCCGGGCTGGGCATGGCGACCATGGACATCATGATGAGCCGGAACATGAAACCGGCCAATTTCCTGGAAACCGGCGGCGAAATAACAGCGGACCAGCTCTATCGCTGTATGGAACTGATCATGATGAAACCCGGTCTCCGGGCCGTTCTGATCAACGTCTACGGCGGGATTAATCCGATTGAGGAAGGTGCCCGGGGAATTGCCCGGTACCTGGAAGCGCATGCCGTCAAGATTCCCCTTGTGGCCAAGGCTCTAGGCAACCGCCAGAAGGAGACCTGGGAAATTTTAAGGTCGGCGGGTGTTCATGTGGCGACCGACACGGCTACGGAAAAAGCCGTGGCCAGACTCGGCGAGATCCTCGGTGAAAAGTCGGAGAGAGAGGCCACGGACACCGCCGGGGATGCCGAAGCCTGAAGGAGCGTTCTCAGGGTAAAAGAGAACGGGGAGCGCCGTGTTACTCCTTCAGCCATGCCATCATCTCCCCCGGGTCCGTCGTGGGTTGCCGGCACGAATAATTCCGGCAGACATAGGCCGTCGCCCGGCCATCCACCCGGATCATCCCCCGGGTAAATTCCGCCAACTCAGCGCCCTCCCCCTGATCCCCGTCATCGGGCTTCAACAGGACGACGCTGTGAGGGAGAAAAGGCCGGCGCAGTTCCCGCAGCATCAGGCGGGTGTCCTCATCTTCCGGACTGCCGACGATCACCACCTCGGACGCGGGACCGGCCAGATAATCCAGGGCGACGAGGAACTGGGTGTGGGCCGCGGGCACGGAGCGGATCTGTCCGGCAAAGGCCTTCCCCATGGCGACGGCCCGCTCCTCCAGTTCCACCTGTCCCGTCAGGCGTGCCAGCCGCAGCAGGTTGAGCATGGCCACGGAATTGCCCGAGGGGATCGCGCCGTCGTAGCTTTCCTTCTGGCGGATCAACAGAGGTTCGCCGTCATCGGCCGTATAAAAATAACCGCCGGAGCGGCTGTCCCAGAAATGCTCCTCCAACTCCCGCTCCAGGGAGAGGGCCGCCCGCAGCAGCCCGGCGTCGAAGGTGGCCTCATAGGCCTCGATCAGCCCCCAGTTCAGAAAGGCGTAGTCTTCGAGCGAGGCCGGCATGGCCGCCTCGCCGCCGCACCAGCGATGGAGCAGCCGTCCCCGGGAATCGCGCAGGTTTTCCAGGATGAAGGAGACCGCCCGCTGAACCGCCTGCAGGTAGAGGGGCTCATCGAAGACGGCTGCCGCACGGGCCAGGGCCGCGATCATCAGCCCATTCCAATCGGTCAGGATCTTGTCATCCCGCTGTGGGCGGGGGCGCTTTTCCCGCTGCTGGAACAGCTTCCGCCGTGCGGACTCCAGCTGCTCGGCAAGCCGCTCTTCCGAAATGCCCAGCAAGGCCGACACTTCAGGCAAGGAGGACGACCCATGCAGGACCTGGGGCTTGCCGCCCTCCTGGATCGCATAAAGGCGGATCAGCAGTTTGGCTTCTTCCGATTCCAGGACCTGGCGCAGCTCCTGCGCCGTCCAGAGGTAAAAGGCCCCCTCTTCCCCGGCGGTATCGGCATCCTCGGCCGAATAGAAACCGCCTTCCGGAGCGGCCATATCCCGCAGGGCATAGGTGAGAATCTCCCGCGCCGTTCTTCCGTAGAATTCCTGACCCGTTGCCTGGAAGGCCTCCGTATAGGCCAGGGCCAACAGGGCCTGGTCGTAAAGCATCTTCTCGAAATGGGGCAGCCGCCACTGGGCATCGGTACTGTACCGATGGAAGCCGAAGCCCAGATGATCGTAAATTCCCCCCCGGCGCATCGCCGACAGCGTTTTTTCCACCATGGCCAGGGCCTGCGGTTCGCCGTACCGCTGTCCATAGCGCAAAAGGAAGAAGGAATGCTGGGGCATGGGGAATTTGGGGGCGCCGTCAAAACCTCCGTACCGGGGATCATAGCGGCGGCGCAGATCGTCGTAAGCCTCCCGGAGCACCGCATCGGGGGGCAGCTCTCCGCGGCCGGCCTGATCCCGGTTCATCCGCTCAAGGGCCTGCACAATCTCTTCCGCCGATTCCAGGACTTTGACCCGCTCTCTGCGCCAGACCTCCCCGAGACCGGGAATGAGGGCGAGCATTCCCGGAAGACCGGGGCGGCCTTCCTTGGGAAGGTAGGTCGCGGCGTAGAAAGGGCGGCGGTCGGGGGTCATCATGATGGTCAACGGCCAGCCGCCGCTGCCGGTGAGGAGCTGGCAGACGGTCATATACAGCTTGTCGATATCGGGGCGCTCCTCCCGATCCACCTTGATGGAGACGAAGTACTCGTTGAGCAGCCGGGCGACCTCTTCCTCCTCGAAGGACTCATGGGCCATCACATGGCACCAGTGGCAGGTGGAATAGCCGATGGAGAGAAAGATCGGTTTGTCTTCCCGCCGCGCCTTCTCGAAGGCTTCCTCTCCCCAGGGATGCCAGTCCACGGGATTGGCCGCATGCTGGAGCAGATAGGGGCTCTTTTCATCTTGCAGACGGTTCCGGAAAGAGCCACCCGGGGGAGACGCGTTTTCCATGATTTTTCTCCTTTCGAAGGGTGTTATCTTCAGCCCTTTTTCCGCTGCCTTTGCCGAGCCGGGCGGAAACGGGGTTGGGGGGGCTCCTAAGCGCGCCCCTGCGCCTTCAAGAGAGACCTGGCCGCTTCGGCGACATGATCCGCGGTGATGCCGAATTTTTCATAGAGGACATTGGCCGGGGCGCTGGCGCCGAAGCCGTCCATGCCGATCACGGCGCCGTCCAGTCCCACATAGCGCTCCCAGCCCAGTTTGACCCCCGCCTCCACGGCCACCCGCGCCCTGACCGCCGACGGCAGAACGGCCTGCCGGTAATCAATCGGCTGACGATCAAAGAGCTCCCAGCTGGGCAGCGAGACCACCCGCACGGAGATCCCCTCTGCGGCGAGACGGCGGCCGGCCTCCAGGGTCAGAGCGACCTCGGAACCCGTACCGATCAGGATGACCTCGGGGCTGCCTTCGCCGGACTCCCAGAGGACATAGCCGCCCTGCTGCAGGCCGGCTGCGGGGCCCAGCGTCCGGCGGTCCAGCACGGGCAGATTCTGGCGCGAAAAGATCAGGGCTGTCGGACCGTTGACATTCCGAAGGGCTTCCCGCCAGGCTTCCACCGTTTCACCGGCATCGGCGGGACGGATGACCGTGAGATTGGGAACCGCGCGGAGATTCATGACCTGCTCAACGGGCTGATGGGTCGGGCCATCCTCGCCCAGGCCGATGCTGTCGTGGGTGAAAACGTAAACGACCCGCAGTCCCATGAGAGCGGAAAGACGCATCGGCGGCCGCATGTAATCGGCAAAGGTGAGGAAGGTTCCCGTGTAGGGAATGGCGCCTCCGTGGAGGGCCATCCCGACGGAAATGGACCCCATGGCGTGTTCACGGACGCCGTAATGGATGTTGCGGCCTTCATAGCCCCACGGTCCGCCGACCCGACCCTGCACACCTTCCGGAGACAGCCCCAGGGGCTGAAAATCTCCCAGCCCTTTGAGCCAGGTGAAGCAGGAGGGATTCAGGTCCGCCGAACCGCCGATCAGCTCGGGAATCCGCGGAGCGAGAGCCTGCATGACCGTCTCGCCCGCCTTGCGGGTGGCCACATCCGGGGAGCCCTCTCCATAAACGGGCAAGGCGTCCTCCCAGTGAGCGGGCAACGTTCCCACCAGCAGCCGGCCGAATTCCGCCGCCTCCTCCGGGTACTGTTCGCCGTAGCGCTTCAGATTCTCCCGCCATTGCGCTTCACCGTCTTTTCCCCGTTCGAGCACCTGCCGGTAAAAGGCGGCAACCTCCTCGGGGACGAAAAAGGCAGGCTCCAGCGGACAGCCTAGATTCTCCTTTGCTGCATCCAGCTCTTCCCGGCCCAGGGGGGAGCCGTGGCAATCCGCCGTTCCCTGTTTACGGGGAGCCCCATAGCCAAGGGTCGTCTGCACAAAGAGAATCGAAGGCTTCGACCTTTCCTCCTGCGCCGCCTTCAGGGCTTCGTCAATGGCTGCGGGACGGTTGCCCTCCGGGACCTGAAGCACCTGCCAGCCGTAGGCCTCAAACCGCCGGCCCACGTCTTCCGTGAAAGCCAGGGCTGTCGACCCGGCCAGGGAGACCCGGTTGTCATCATAAAGGACGATGAGTTTTCCCAGCCGGAGATGACCGGCCAGGGAGCAGGCCTCTGCGGTCACCCCCTCCATGAGGTCCCCGTCGCTGGCCATGACATAGGTGAAATGATTCACCACCTCGCAGTCGGGGCGGTTGAAGCGGGCCGCCAGATGGGCTTCGGCGATGGCCATTCCCACGGCATTGCTCAGCCCCTGGCCGAGGGGCCCCGTTGTCACCTCCACTCCCGGCGCACAGCCATATTCGGGATGGCCGGGCGTCCGGCTTTCCCACTGGCGGAAGGCCTTCAAATCGTCCAGGGAGAGGTCATAGCCGGTCAGGTGAAGCAGAGCGTAGAGGAGCATGGAGGCATGCCCCGCGGAAAGGACAAAACGGTCCCGATCGAACCAGCTTGGATTCGCGGGATTATGCTTCAGATGATGGCTCCAGAGGGTATGGGCGGCGGCGGCGGCCCCCATGGGCATTCCGGGGTGCCCCGACTTTGCTTTTTCGATGGCATCCACGGCTAAAAATCGAATGGTATTGATGCATTTTGCTTCCAATCCTGCTGCTTCAGACATAAGCTTTACGATCTCCTTAAATATCAGATACTTAAAACAACTTTCCCGTTCGTCTCGGACCTTTTCACCCCGCGCTTATACTCCAACCCGCCGGCTTAAACAAGGAGATTAGTCACCGGGAAAAGTTCATCCTTTTCCGGACCTGGCGGGCATGCCCGCCTGCCGCCGGTTCACCGTGGTTGGCAGCAGAACTGACGGCATCCTTTTGCAGCCCTTCGACACAGTGCCTGCTTTACCAGATTTTTTCCTGGAATCGCAGCGAGCTTATTTCGAAGCGGGCTGAGCAGTGGGAGGGACACCGCCCCCGGCCGCAGAACGCCCGTTCCCTTTCCTTGGAGAAAGAGGGCGCGAGGTGAGCGCCGCAACAGGCCGCAGGGCGTTTGCGCCTGCGCTGGGCTGAACAAAAAACGGCAGATTCGTGACGGAAAGATGAAACCCGGCGGGAGAGCGGCCCGAAGGCAGGAGAAAGGGAAACAGGAGGGGCTGCTCGGCGCCTGGAAAATCCGGTCGATCCCCTCGGCCGACCGGTTATTGATCCGGGGAGCCCGGGGCAGACAAGCCGGCCGCGCTTTGCCGCTCGATAACGGCCCGGCAGGCAGGACGGTCGACAGCCCCGTCATGCCCGCCTTTCACTCCAACCAGAAGGCCCCCTTCCGGGAAGGCGTTTCTTACTTCTTCAGCAGCTCCTTGTCCAGCCAGTCCAGGTAGGCTTGACTCCCGGCAACAATGGGCGTCACGAGCAATTCCGGCACCGAATAGGAGGAGAGGGCGGCAATGGCCCGGTCCACCTCTTCGCAGAGATCTTCCCGGGTTTTGATGCAGAGGCGCCACTCCCTGGCGGTTTCGATTTTCCCTTCCCAACGGTAGACGCTGGTCACGGGGGATATCTGAACACAGCCGGCAAGCCTGTTTTCTACGAGGAAACGGGCGATCTTTTCCCCATCCCCTTCGGCGCCCACGGTGGTCGATACCTGTACATAATTCTCCATTTTTCTGTTTCCCCCTGAAACGCTTTCTTTAAAACAGGGCAACGCTGTTACCTCCGGGAGGTCCCCATCCTGACGCACTCATACATCAGGATGGCTGCGGCCTGGGGAAGGCTGAGCGACTCGCCGCCCCCCTGCCGGGGAATGTGCCACTGCTCGTCGGTCATTTTCAACAGCTCCTCCGGCAGCCCATGGCTTTCACTTCCCAGAAGCAAGGCCGTTTTCACTCCACAGGGGTGGGGAAGGCTTCCCCCCTGGACCGAACTTCCCACCACGCGAAGATGTTCTCTGATCCGGGGAAGCCATTCCAGAAGATCGATGCCGGCAAGGACGGGCACCTGGAAAAGGCCCCCCATGGCCGCCCGGACCGCCTTGGGATTCAGAGGATCGACCGATCCCCGGCTCAGCATGATCCCCGAAAAACCAAACCAGGCGGCGGTGCGGACGAGAGTCCCCAGGTTCCCCGGATTGTTGATTTCATGAAGCAGCAGGAGCGGCCCCTCCTCCGCTTTTGCCAGCATGCCCTCCGGCTCCGGCGGGGGTGGGATCCTGCCCACAGCCAGAATCCCTTCCGGTGAGACATCCTGGGTCAGTCCTTTCCATTCCTTCACGGCCAGTTCATAACAGGGCAGGCCAACGGGCAAGGTTCTGCGGAAGGCCTCCCACCGGCCTTTCTTCTCGTCCAGAATCAGCAGCGCCTGGAGTTTCCAGTCGCTCTCCAGAAGGGCCTGAACGATTTTAAATCCCTCCGCCAGAAAAAGGCCCGTTTCTTCACGAACCTTTGCCTGGTCCAGGCGATTCCAGAGCCGCAGTTGCGTCTTCGAGGGGCTCTGCATCTTCAGATGCCGCGGAAAGGCCAGGAACCGCGATAGTGAAGACGGAATTCGACGAACGTTTCCTCGGCCATTTTCATCACTTCCTCTTCGATTCGCTTATGCTGGTCGGGATTGCGCACCACCCCGCTGACCACCAGCACGTCCCCCTTCGGCTCCACTTCCAGCGTGGGTGTGAGGAAAGCGGGAGAGGTCATGATCTTCACCTTGATGCGGGTCGCCAGGGCTCTCATCCGGAGCAGTTTCTGCGCTATCTCCGTACAGTCCTTCTCCTTTTCCCGCAGTGCGTCTTTCAGACTGTGAACGATCTCATCCCAATCCTGCCTGCTCGTATCGAAGGCCCGATCATACTCCGTGGGATCCTTCCAGTTTGTCCCATATACCTGCTGGACCGTCACCGCCATCTCCCGATCGGCCTTTTTTGCCATCATCACCGCCACCTCCCGGCCGATCTCCTCCCGCTCCATGATCCGTCGCACCCGGACCTCAAAGGGAGCCGCCATGAAAATCCTCAAGGCATGGGGAATATCTTTCAACAGGACATTGCCTCCCCGGGTCATCACCACGATGTTGTTTCGCAGCGCATAGGTCAGGATGGTGCTCTGGCAGAATGCCGCAAAGGCCAGGAAAGACCAGTCCGTCCGCTCCCAGAGACCGGGAACGGTCTTACTGACTTCATCCGCCAGATTCTTTATTTTATGTCCCGCCTTTCCGGCTTCTTCGAAAACCCTCTTCAGGGGCACATACTCGTATCCCAGAAGGCCGGCCACGTCACTGCCGATTTTTCCGCCTCCGCTGCCGAACTGCTTGGTGATCGTCAATATCGCCATTCTTCCCCTCCTTGATCCGCACCTCGACAGGAAGTCATGCAGGCCACTTCCCTCGCGCGGGAAAAGTTTATCCCGCCGCCGTCGACCTTGTCAACCTCTGCCCTGAAGGGGACAGGACGCCGTCAAAGTCGGCCAACGAATTTCTCATCTCGAACCATTGCCATTAAAAGCGCCTTTATCGCTTTTATGAGATAATTCAATGTCTTATGATTATGAGCGGAGCCTGTGTCGGGGAGAACGAGCCTGTTTCCTGCGGCCGGCAGAAACGGATTTTTCCTATTTTTTTTCAGCCTGGGAAATTTTCCACTTCATCCAGAGTTTCCCGGCCACGATGACGCCGACCGCACAGAGAATCTGCACACCGTATTCCGCCACTTCTGTCGGATGCAGCCACTTTTCAACGAGAGGGTCGGTCATGATCATGTCGCCGCCCACCCGCCCCAGGATAGCGGCGCCAATCAGGAGGATCACCGGATACTTGTCCATCAGGGTGGAAAGAAGGTTGCTCGTAAAGATCACCAGGGGAATGCTCAACGCAAGACCGAAGAGAAGGAGGAAAAGACTTTCCTGGGCGGCGCCGGCAACCGCAAGGACATTGTCGAGGGACATGGTCACATCGGCGATGATGATGACTTTGATTGCCTGGGCGATCGTTGTGACGTTTCTGTCCTCTTCTTCGGGCTCAGACTCCATAAACAGTTTGGTTGCAATCCAGAGGATCAGCATGCCGCCCACCAGCTTGATCACGGGCAGGGCGATCAGGAAGGCAACCATGAACGTGAGAGTCACCCGCAGCGCCACGGCGGCACTGGTTCCGAAAAGAATCCCTTTTTTCCGCTGATCCCGCGGCAGGCCGCGGACGGCCATGGCAATGAGCACGGCATTGTCGCCGGACAGGATCAGGTCGATGAAAACGATGTTCAGCATCGCCAGGAAAAAAGCGGCGTTCCATTCGATTTGAAATACGGTTCCAAAATCCAAAATGCGAACTCCTTTTATTGATCTGAGCACAAGGCAAAGGCCTTCATCCCCCCGGCTGAAACCGGCGCCGGGAACTTGAAAGGGAATCGGCGGCCTTTCCGGTCATAAACAGACGCCGCGGAAGAGGGATTTTCATCCCGCCCGGAACAAGGTCCGGTCACTTCCCGCGGAACCTACTAAAATCAGAAGAAATCCTGTGATGGACACCGCTTCAGCATAACGGATGGCGGGCCATTTTTTTCATGAGATCCTGGGCGGCGATGTGGATCAGATCCCACGCGCGGCTGAAGGGCGGCGAATAAGCGAGATCCAGGTAACCGACCTCATCAATGGACAGCCCGGACCAGAGGGCGGCGGAAAGGGTGTTGATCCGGCTGACCGCCCCCTGGAGTCCTACCGCCTGCGCGCCGAGAAGAAGTCCAGTGGCGGCATCGGCAGTGAGCTTCAGCCCCAGCCGGCTGGCCCCCGCTCCGGAAAGGGGCGCCACATCGCCCCAGACCAGGCTGCTGACCGGATGATAGCCGGCCTCACGGGCCTCCCTTTCCTCCAGGCCCGTCGCTGCAATTTCCAGGTCAAAAAGCTTGAAGGCCTGAGCGCCCACAATGCCCGGAAAGATCAGGGGGCTGCCGGCGATGTTGCGCCCCGCAACCCGTCCCTGCTTGTTCGCGATATCTCCCAGAGGGACATGGGTCCATCGTTTGCTGACCCGGTGGTACGCTTCACTGCAATCCCCCACGGCATAAACCTCCGGCTGAGAGGTCTGCTGCGACAGGTCGACGGAGATGGCCCCGGTCCGCCCCAAAGCCAGGCCCATCCCGCTCGCCAGGCCGACGCTGGGGCGAACGCCGATGGCCAGCAGGATGACATCCCCCCCGAAATTCCCCTGGCTGGTGAGCAATCGGAGGCGGCAGTCCTCCCCCTTTTCGATGGCCTGGATTGCCGTGTCCGAAAGCATCGTAACCTGGTTCTCCTTCAAGGCCTCCACAACCCATTGGCCCAACTCGGGATCCCACCGGGGCACGGGCATCTTCCCCCGGTTGACCACCGTGGTTTCGATCCCGTTCTTCCGGAAGGCTTCGCACATTTCCATGCCGATAAACCCGGCCCCGACGATGATGGCCTTCCGGCACCGGCTCTCCCGGATAAACGTCTTGATGCCCACGGCATCGGGCAGCTGCTTCAGGGTAAAAACGCCCTCCCGATCCTCGCCGGGAATGCCGGGCAGGATCGGGCGGGTTCCCGTGGCCAGCACGAGGACATCGAAGGGAAGCGTTTCCCCCCCGGTGAGGGTCACTTTCCGAGCCGCTAGGTCAACCCCTTCGGCCTGGACGCCGGTTCGGACTTCCACGCCGCCCTCCCGGAACTTTTCCGGGGTCCTGGCGATCAACTGGCGTTCGTCTTTAATGACATCGCCGATGTAATAGGGCATCGGACAGGCGGCATAAGAAATGTACTCGCCCTGTTCGATCATGGCGATTTCCAGGGAAGAATCTCTCCGCGCGGCTTCGGCAGCCGTCGAAGGCCCCCCCGCGCCACCGCCGACAATGAGGACTCGTCTGCCCATTTTCTTCACCCTCTCCTTTCGTTTGTTTCCGGCTTCGAAAAAATAATTCCAGGACTTGGCAATGAAATGGGAATGCCCGCCGCGCGTGTTGAATGCCCGCTGGAAGCCGGATCTGTTCCGAAAGCCGGCCGGTTGTTATGAAACGGCGTTCCGCCGCGGCTTGCGGAGGAAATAAACCAGCACGCCTGCGGCCATCATAAGCAGGCAGAGAACCTGCCCCATGCTGAAGATCCCTCCCCAGAAGAGCCCCAACTGGACATCGGGCTCGCGGAAGAATTCGATGAAAAAGCGGACCAGACCGTAGCCGAAGAGATAGGCCGCAAAGAGGAAACCGTCGAAGGGACTTCGCCGGCGGATGCTCCAGAGAACGGCGAACAGGAGGATCCCTTCAAAGAAGGCCTCGTAGAGCTGAGAGGGATGACGAAGCTGGTGGAGGGAATCCAGAGGGAAATACATCCCCCAGGGAACCGCGGTCACCCGGCCGTAGAGTTCCCCGTTGATGAAATTACCGATTCGACCGAAGGTGTACCCCAGGGGAACGGCGGGAGAAAAGAGTTCGAGCATTTTCCAGAAGGAAAGATTCCTTCTCCGGCAGAAAAAAAGGGCGGCCAGAAGGGCCCCAATCGCCCCCCCGTGGTAGGACATCCCGCTGATCCCCACAAAGCGGATGCCGCCGGAAAATTCGAAGGGCAGCAGGATTTCCAGGGGATGACTCAGGTAATAACTGAAATTATAAAAGACGACGTAGCCCAGCCGGGCCCCCGCAATCAACCCCAGAATAGTCCACAGCAGAAGATCCTGGATGGTCTCCGGTGAAAAGGGATAATGCTCCCTTTTCACCCGATGTATGACCAGGGCATAGGTTACCCCGAAAGCGACGAGATACATCAGGCTGTAGTAGCGAAGCTGGAAGGAGCCGATCGAGAAGAGATCGGGGCGCAGATGCTCGGGAAGATGCTGCCAGAAGAGCAGGAAGGAGTCCATGCTTCAGGCCTTTCTCCCCGAATAGGCATGGCCTTTCATGGCTTCCACCTTCAGCTGAGCCGAGAAGGCCGCCGTCGCGGCGTCGCCGCAGGCGGTAACGACCTGCCGCAGCAGCTTGGCAATACAGTCGCCGCAGGCAAAGATCCCCTCCGCCGAGGTTCTCATTTCCCGGTCGGCAAGGATATAGCCGTTTTCATCGCAGTCCACCAGTCCCCGGACGAATGCGGTATTGGGGGTCAGTCCCACAAAAACAAAAACGCCATCGGCGGGAATTTCCCGGGACAGTTCCGGATTCCTGAGATTGCGGATTCTAACGCCCTCTACAAAGGCGTCTCCCCGGATTTCCTCCACGACGGAATCCCAGGCAAAGCCGATCCGTTCATGGGCAAGGGCCCGCTCCTGCAGGACCGGGGTTGCCCGCAGACGATCCCGGCGATGGACAATGGTGATCTTACGGGCGAAGCGGGTAAGGAAGAGGGCTTCCTGGACCGCAGTATCCCCGCCGCCCACCACGATCACCTCTTTGTCGCGGTAGAAGGGTCCATCACAGGTGGCGCAATAGGAGACGCCCTTTCCGGCAAAGGCCTCCTCTCCCGGCACGCCCAGACGACTCCAGTCGGCGCCGGTCGCCAGGATGACCGTCAGCGCTTCATAAGTCCGCCGGCTTCCCGAGACGCTCCAGCCTCCGGCCGTCCCGCCATCCTGCCGGAGGGGAGCAAGGGAGCGGACGTCATCGGTTTCCATCACCAATCCGAATTGACGGGCCTGTGCTTTAAAACGTTCCACCAGGTCGTACCCATTGATCCCTTCGGGGAAACCCGGATAATTTTCCACCAGATCCGTCACCGTAATCTGACTGACCGACGATTCCCCTTCCAGAAGCAGGGTTTTCAAACCGCCCCTCGCCGCATACAGGCCCGCCGTAAGGCCTGCCGGTCCCCCACCGACCACAACCACGTCATATTCCGGATTCGAACGACTCTTTTCTTCCACGGATCGCGCTCCCCCTCGTGAAAATTGCCCTCTTGAAGAACAGCTAACTGTCGAGCAGGATTGTATTTAAGCGATATCAGCCGGAATTGTAAAGCATAAAGTTAGCCGCCCTCCCCCTCGCGGACCCGGTCCCATCTCGAATCCAGGACGCCTGAACCACTTTTTATTTTTACTTTTTCCCCTTGACATCCATGACTCCGTCTCGTATTAGTTGCGAGTATAATTCCGTTTTTCCCTGGGTAAAATCCTTCGGTTATCGAATATCCGGGCACCAGAGTCCGGGAGGTTGAAGAGGATGAACGATTCTCATATTGAAACGGCGGATGCCGGGCCTTCTTCAGGCAAGACGGCAAAGGAACGGATTCTTTTAATGGATGATGAAGAAACGGTTCGCGAGATAACGGGGCAGATTCTCAACCATCTCGGCTATGAGGTTGAAATGGTCGCCGATGGGGAAGAGGCCGTGAGCCGTTTCAGCGAGGCCGAAACTTCAGGCCGCCCCTTCTCTCAGGTCATGCTCGATTTGACCATCCGCGGAGGAATGGGAGGTTTTAAGACCTTGCAGAAAATTCGTGAGATCAATCCCAAAGTCAGGGCCGTCATTATCAGTGGTTACACCAATGATCCTGTCGTAGAATTTTTCGATACGCACGGCTTCGACGCCTCGCTGACGAAACCCTTTACAATCAAGCAACTCCAAGAGGCTTTGGCGGTTTCAGTGACCGAGCCTTAGACTTTCTCCTCCCGGAGAGGATGTAATCCCAATCGACCTGTGGGGCAAAAGCTTTCAGGAATCTGTCAGGGAAATATGCCTTGACTTTTTCGGAGGCGTATATTAAAAGTGTTCAAATTTTAACTATAAGCCCGGGAAGCGGGAAGCTTGCTCCCGAGTTATGGTATAAAAAAAGTTGGGCTGTAGACATTTTGAAGTGTAAAGGTTAGCCGGCATGCGCTTTAGGTCTTGGCGGTTTTTTTCTTTCAGAGTGCCGGTCCGACGGAAAAAATTTTAGAAAGGAAGAGAGAAGCGATGCCGGAAGGGAAAGTGAAATGGTTTAATGAACAGAAAGGATTCGGCTTCATTGAAAAGGATGAAGGCGGCGATGTATTCGTTCATTACAGTGCCATTCAGAGCAGCGGGTTCAAAACCCTGTATGAAGGACAGCGTGTCAGTTTTGAAGTCCAGACGGGCCAGAAAGGACCGGCTGCCGTTAATGTAAAACCTATATAACGCCCTGTTACCTTAATTAAGCGAGAACCAAAGAAGCACTCCAGCGAGAGCCGCCGGCTCCGGGAGTGCTTCTTTATTTTCGGAGCGCTTCTTTATTTGCAATGTCACACCGTATTTCTCGAAATCGGCTCGGAAACGGGCTCCCCTGCTCACCTTAATATAATATAGCTCCCCCCCAGCCCACGTTGATATTCCCTGATATTCCCCCGGGGAAAAGGAGGAATCGGGTAGCACCGACAACAGCATCCCGCTTATTTATCAATGATCTTCAGACTGAAGTTTAACAGTTGCGAAAAAATAGTATTGCCATATCAACGGCATAGGTA
>CAZKRB010000033.1:0-32779 GCA_964555065.1 uncultured Syntrophus sp. | reverse complement strand
GAGTAGCTGATTCGTAATCAGCAAGTCGGGGGTTCAAATCCCCCTTCCGGCTCCAGAAAATCAAGGGGTTGCAGATTTTGCAGCCCCTCTTTTTTACCGGCGCATTTCGGCGCTATCCCAATGCCTTATCAATCATTCTCCGCTGTATGTCCAGCGTGGTTCCGGTGTAAATTGGAGTCTCGGACCCGTGGGCTCATCGAATTCAAAGCGAGATGGCAGCTCCGATGGCCGAAGCTGAAGGAAGAGATCGCCGAGGCTTTCGCCATAGCCGCGGCGATGAATGCGGGTCAGGACGTGAGCGGCGGATGAAGGGTGTTTCTCTCCGGAGTCACCGCTAAACCACGGCCAGAGCCTCGATCTCCACCAGCACGTCCCTGGGCAGCCGTTCCACGGCCACGCAGGAACGGGCCGGGGCGCTCCCGGTGAAGTAGGTCGCGTAGACCTCGTTGAAGGCGGCGAAGTCCTTCATGTCGTTTAAAAAGCACGTGGTCTTGACCACATTCTCCAGGCCGGCGCCACCCGCCGCCAGTACGGCTGCGAGATTATCCAGAGCCTGCTTTGTCTGAATGCGGATGTCGCCCTCCACAACCTGGCCGGTTCGGGGGTCCAGGGGAATCTGGCCGGAAGTGAACAGAAGGCCGCCGAATTTGACGGCCTGGCTGTAGGGGCCGATGGCGGCCGGAGCCTTGTCTGTATGGATGATCTCTTTCATGACGATTCTGCCTTCTTTCATTTACCCGCTACCCGCTTAACGGCCTCGAGAGACAAACCCTCTTCAGCCGTTCCCTCATGGCATCGGGATCGATTTCCAACTGATCGCAAACATCCTCGAGAAAGGGGTTTTCATCGAAAAGGAAGGATCTCGCCTGCTCGTCTCTGCCCCTGCTTCTCCTGTACTGGGTCGCAGCCTGAAGCGTGACCGTTAGCCATAACCGGTAAGTACCATAATCACGCTCCGGGTTGAAGTATCCTTCCATCTGAATGTCAAGATCCATGTCCATATCGGCAAGCACCCTCCCCTTGTTCCAAGGTCTTCTTCCCTGCCCCTGATTCCAGCCCGCCGCTGCCGATGGGCCAGAACTCCTATGACACCGAGGGCTCTTTCTGCCGATCAAAAGCGGCACTCCCCCTTCGGGATCCCTCCCCCCTTCCCTTCAGCACGGTGTGAAGGGGTGAAAGAGCCTCCCATAAAAGAAGGCTGTTCTTTTGAACTGAATCCTTGAAGCGAATCCGGGCCCTAAAGCTTAACCACGTTGGTGGCCGCCGGACCTTTTGCTCCCGGAATAACTTCGAAACGGACGCGGTCATTCTCTGTCAGCGTTTTATAGCCTTCTGCCTGGATTGCAGAATAATGCACGAAGACGTCTTCTCCATTCTCCTGCGCGATAAAACCAAAACCTTTTGAATCGTTAAACCACTTCACGGTCCCTTCCGACATTCCTGTTCTCCTTTTTTCTTGAATCTTCCTATTTCTTGAAGTTTTCTCCTGAGATTGTCCGGCGAAACGCTGCTGACCAGGTTCGTTCAGCGGGTCCATGATGCCACAGCGACCGAGTAAATCAACACCGGTTGAATACTGGAACTGTCACAGCCTTAAACTGGGATAAGG
Source organism: uncultured Syntrophus sp. (assembly GCA_964555065.1). GTDB lineage: Bacteria > Desulfobacterota > Syntrophia > Syntrophales > Syntrophaceae > Syntrophus. Next base: position 31,170 of record CAZKRB010000033.1, on the reverse strand, counting down.
CGAAGCTTGCGCAAAGAAAGGGTTACCAATCGACAGCCAAGATGCATAATTGTTGACCCGGGAGAAAAAATCCGCTTTACAAAAAGGAAAGATTATAAGAATTTAGCGGCTCACACTACCGAGTGGCGCTTTGACATAGGAGCAGTTCATCGAATCTGCTCGGCAGCGATCCGTTTCGATGGCTGTCGATCTTGACTTTCAATAGTACGGAAGGGTGAAAAGATGGAGCTTCCCTGGGAGAGCGGGTGGAAACAGGGAAAGCGGCAGGCAGGGTAAAAGAGAGGCCCTGGCGGCCCCTTCCATCTCAACAATGAAATGAACAGAGGGTGATCCATGATATCTTCCATGGTGTGGATTCTTTTGGGTGTTGGTCTTGTTCTTCTCTATTACTTCCTGGTGCTCAAAAAGCGGGGGAATTTCGATTTCTGGAAAAAAGCCGGCAAATTCCCGGATTTGGCCTATCAGCTCTTCAAGGAGGAAGACTGCTGGCTCGTTTTTGAAGACAATCCCCCTGCCCGGAAGGATTTACCCCCCGGCGAATGGGACGGCCCCTTCCACCTTTCCATACCGATTCTGGGAGGCAAAGTCATTACCGTCTTCGGCAGAGCTCCCGAATATCTGCAGTCTCAGCAGCGCTTCATGAGGGAGAAGGTTACGTAGGGATTGAGGCCGATGAATGTCCCAGTCAACGGACGCCCCTTCCCTCGGGCATTCACGAAAGCCCTGAATCCCCACCGGAGAAAATGGCCGGCAGAGGTAGGACCCTGCGGAGGGAAATCCCCATCGGAAGAAAAGCCCGGCAGGGTAGTGCCTCGCGGGCAGAAATGCCCGCCAGGGGAAAGGGACATTTTGGCGGCCCCGCCCGATTTAACGGGTTGATGGAAATCAAGTTTCCATGGTAAAGATATCTCATGATGGAAAAGTTATCCGAACAAAAAACCGGCATCGAACAGGCAGCGGAAGACCTCTTCAATTTCGCCATGGACCGCGACGACATCAAGACGCTCATGGCCAACCTTCATGAGTCGGCGGACATCCAGCGAAACACCGTCGAGTACGAGCTGCAGATCCTGAAAATCATCAGCGTCGGCTGGGCCATTCCCTACGTCCTGGAAAACGCCGCGCACAAGGACCTGATCGGCGCCACCTACTGGCAGGCGGTTCAGAATTTTTCCGAAAGTCTGTCCGAGACCTTCGGCCTGATGGTCGGCGAGTCGATCGACTACTTCCAGATCCTCAAGGAACGGCTGGAAACCTACCTGGACGCCCTGCATCGCCATCCGGACGCGCCGGAGCCGGCGGCGGTCATCGGACCGCAATTTGCCGACGTCTGCGGCAACGGGGAGGACATCTTCACAGTCATGACGGGCTCCCGGATGTTCATCTCCGCCATCGGATGCGTGAAGCAGTACTTTGAGAACCTCGAGTTGAAATAGACCCTCCCCCCTTGCGGCTCCGGCTGCTGGGCACTGAGGGAAACGGCCCGGGCAGGACAGGAAATCGGCGAGGGTCGGCTGCTTCGCAGGAAATGTTTTCGTACCGGCAAAGGTAGGCCCTTTCGCGGGGAATGTTCTCAGACCGGCGGGGATCGGCCCTCTTGCGGAAAGTGTTTTCAGATCGGCGTCCCTTTTATGCCTGTGGAGGAATTGGCCATCAAAACGGAAATTCCCCAGGAAGAATACCTGCTCAAGTGCACTTCGGCCTGCGCCGGCTGCAGCGACGCGCTGACCCTCCGGTACGTGCTCAAGGCGGCGGGACCCGACACCGTCCTCGTCGTTCCGGCCTGCTGCACCAGCGTGATCCAGGGCATCTACCCCCACACCTCCTTCAACGTCCCCGTCTATAACATCGCCTTCGGCGCCGCCGCCGCCTGCGCCTCCGGCATGTCGAACGCCTTCCGCGCCCTGGGCAGAAAGACCAACGTGATCGTCTACGCCGGGGACGGCGGCACGCTGGACATCGGCCTACAGGCGCTCTCCGGCGCCTTTGAGCGGGGGACGGATTTTCTTTACCTCTGCTACGATAACGAGGCTTACGGAAATACGGGCATGCAGCGGTCCGGGGGAACGCCCCTCGGCGCCCGCACGACCACAACCCCCAGGGGAAAAACGGAGGGCAAAAAGGACATCGATGCGATCATCGCCGCCCACAACCCGCCCTACCAGGCGACGGCCTGCCCCGCCTACCCCCGGGATCTCTTCCAGAAAGTGCAGAAGGCCCTCACGTTCAGGGGGCCGTCCTTTCTCCATGTCCTGGCCCCCTGCCCCACGGGCTGGCTTTTTGCCCCGGAAAAATCCGTCGAGCTGGGAAAGCTGGCCGTAAAAACGGGCATGTGGGCGCTCTACGAACGCGAGTTCGGGAAGCTGACCCTCTCCCCGCTCTCCAGGGCGGCCCTGAAAAAGCCTGCGCAGCTGGAGGAATACCTGGGTCCCCAGGGGCGGTTCGAGGGAATGGACGCGGCGACTCTGGAAGCGCTCAAGGAGAGCATTTCCCACAACCTGCAGCGGCTGGCGGCAGAGGAGGCGGCGGGATGAAAACCATCGCCACGGGAAACAAGGCCGTCGCCGAAGCCGTCAAGCTGGCTCAGCCGACAGTGATCGCTGCCTACCCGATCACCCCGCAGACCCAGATCATCGAGCAGATCGCCGAATTCGTCGCCACCGGGCAACTGCAGGGCCGGTTCATCCCCGTGGAAAGCGAACACTCCGCCATGGCGGCCTGCATCGGGGCGAGCATCACCGGCGTCCGGACGTTCACGGCCACCAGCTCCCAGGGCCTTTTGTACATGCACGAGATGACGAACTGGGCGGCGGGCGCGCGCCTGCCCATCGTCATGGCCAACGTGAACCGGGCCATCGCGCCCGGGTGGAACATCTGGGCCGACCACACCGACTCCATGCAGGAGCGGGACACGGGCTGGCTTCAGGTCTATGCGGGCTCCGTCCAGGAGGCCTACGATGCGACACTGATGGCCTTCCGCATCGCCGAGTATGAGGACGTGCTCCTTCCCGTGATGGTCAACCTGGACGGATTTTCCCTGAGCCACATCATGCAGCCGCTGGAGACGGTGGAGATCGGAGACTTCCTCCCGCCGATGCGCCTTCCCCATGCCGTTGATCCTCAAAACCCCGCCGCCTACGGGGGGCTGACCGCCTCCGATTCGTATTTCAAGTTCCGCTGGGACATCGAGCGCTCCATGCGGGACTCGCTCCAGGTTATCGACTCCGTGCAGCGGGACTTCGCCAGGCGATTCGGCCGGAGCTACGGGTTCACGGAGGATTACCGCAGCGACGACGCCGACGTGGTCGTCGTTTCTCTGGGGACGCTGGGCAAGGAGGCCGAGCTCGCCATCGATCTTCTGCGCCGGGAGGGAATCCGGGCCGGGTCCATGCGCCTGCGCTGGTTCCGCCCCTTCCCGGAAATCAACCTCGAAGGCCGCGAAGTCGTTGTCATCGACCGCGATTACTCTTTCGGTTTCGGGGGCATCCTGGCCGCCTCCCTCCAGGCCCGGGCGAAAAAGGAGGTCTACAGCGTCATTGCGGGGCTCGGGGGGCAGGAGGTTTCGTACCGGGATATCGCCACTTTCGTCCGCGGGCGTCGGATCGGAGGGGAATCCTGGTTCGGGGTGAACGGCGATGCTTGAGATCCGCATCCACTCCCGGGGCGGCCAGGGCGGCGTCATCGGGGCCAGGCTTCTCGCCCTGGCTGCGGTTTATGACGGGAAGGAAGCGACGGTCTGCGTCTTTTACGGCCCGCAGCGCCGGGGAGCGCCGGTCAGCGCATTCGTCCGCATCGATGACCAGCCCATCAAGATCTACAGCCATATCGAGGAGCCCGACATGGTCGTTATTCTCGATGCGAGCCTGATGGAGACCGTCAATGTCATGCAGGGGCTCAAAAAGGGCGGCCGGATTTTCATCAACAGCCCGCAGGAAAGAGATTTCCCCGGCTTTTCCGCCCGCCACACGGACCTGACGGAAATCGCCCTGCAAGAAAACCTCGTCGTCGCCGGCCATCCGATCCTGAACACCCCCATGCTCGGGGCCCTGGCGAAGATGGGGATCGTCACCCTGGATTCGGCAAAAAAAGCGATAGCGGAAATGTTCCCCGATGAACGCAACATCAGAGCCGCGGAAGCGGCGTACCGCGAGCTGAGCCTATGAGCGGGGATCGACAGCGCCTGGCCATCAGCAGGCCAAAGAAAGGGGCGGCGGGGGCAACGGGATCGTGGCGCACCTTCAAGCCGGTGGTGGATAAGGAGAAGTGCAACCGCTGCGGCATCTGCGCCCTGTACTGCCCGGATAACGCCATCGACCCGGACCTCGAAATCGACCTGGAGTTCTGCAAGGGCTGCGGCATCTGCGCCAACGAATGCCCGCAAAAGGCCATCACCATGGAGCGGGAGAAATGAAAAAACGGCTCGCGCCTATGGCCGGGCCGGTTGGTTTGCTCGGAATTCCAATTCTTTCTTGACAGTCTTCAATAAAAAATTATAAACGGAAAAACCATTTGGGCCTGGGTGGCGGAACTGGTAGACGCAAGGGACTTAAAATCCCTCGGTCCTCGCGGCTGTGAGGGTTCGATTCCCTCCCCAGGCACCAAATAAAATCAACTAGTTGAAAAAATAAAGGGGCTGAAAGGCCCCCTTTTCTTTTTTGTAAAAGCTTTTTTGTCCCGCTATAGTCCCGCTTTCTTTGCGCTGACTTGATATTCTACCTTGCCGTTCAATTCTATTTTTTACGATGGATTTCATCATGGCATTGTGTACACACAGTGATAAGATTATTTTCTGTGTTATCGCCACCCTTGGCGTGATGCTTTTTATGATGTATCTCCAAATGACGAGGATCAGATCTATTCCACTCCTCGTGTGACCACCTGCAAATAGTACATTTATAATTATCTCTTCGAAGAACTTCTCTTTTAACCTGGTCAGGAACGCTTCGGTCATGTTCAGGGCTTTGTCGATCTGCTTCCAATAGATAAACTCCAACTTCAAGATCAGGTCGACCTGTATTCTGAGTGACAACTGGCCAACCATACTCTGTTCTCAATTCCCTAACTCGCCTTGCCCATTCTGATCTATCTTTTGCCAGACATTTCAATTCCTCCCCTGTAACTTTTTGCCCAACATTTTTTCTTAAATACTTTAGTATTTTGTCTCTAACAGCAATATTTTCTCTTCTTATTTCATTAGCCAAATGCCAACGATGAGCAGCATCCCTATCTTGTTCCGCCGATAGCAGAATATAATCAGCAGGCCCCATTGATTTTACATCAATATCAGATAGCGGAAATTCATTTTCTGCTGCCATTTGATTGGCTGTAAGTCCATTCACAATGGACCACCCCAACTGTACTTTTAGTTCTCTAACCCTTCTGGCATATTCCTGAATGCCTGAAACAACGAGCAATTCATCTCCACTGATTATTACGGCTGGATATTTCTGAAAATAATGAAGAATTCTGTTCCGAGCACTTCTGGCAACAGAGGAGGGGATTAGAGACTTTCCCAAATCGCGTAAATGGTGGAAACATGGAACAAGAGCAAGGACTTTATTTCGTAAACTGTCGGATTTTAACTCCTGCTCAAAATTTGTTAATAGTATTTGTAATTGTTTTCTAATATCTTCAGATTTCATGCGCCATAGTCTCTAGTTCTCCTTCAAGGAAAGAAAGAAGTTTGTTTTTTAATCTGACGGGGTCTTTCACTTCGCAACTCCAAACAACCAACACTTTCCAGCCTAAGGCTTTAAGATCATTTTCCAAGGTCTTGTCTCTTTCAATATTTTTGTCCAACTTATCGCGCCAAAATTTAATATTGGTTGTCGGTCTTTTAGACCGAGAGCAGTCCGCGTGACCATGCCAAAAACATCCATGGACAAAAATAACTTTTTTATACTTAGGTAATGTTATGTCCGGCTTCCCAGGCAAATCATTTCTATGAAGCCGGAATCTGTACCCCATCTTATGGAGAATTGAACGAACCAGTAATTCAGGCTTGGTGTTTTTGCCGCCTATACGCGACATAATCTGGCTTCGTTTTTCTCGTGAGAAGACGTCCATTTATCGTATCTTTGGTCAAGTAGTAATCTGACAACATCTGCTACTCGTGCAGCAAGAAGAGGTGGAACAGCATTGCCGATTTGTTTAGCAATTTCTATTTTGGACCCCAGGAATTTAAAACTATCAGGGAAACTCTGGAGGCGTGCAGCCTCCCTGTGAGTAATTGGACGATGCTGTTCAGGATGTAAATATCGCCCCTTTTCCGGTTTAAAAAACTCTGTTCTTATTGTAACTGAAGGCTTATCCCACCAAAGCCGACCAAACAAATCAGTGCCTCCTGATGTCTTTCTAATCCAGCACCTAGGGGTTAACTCCGGGGCAATTCTTTGCAAATCAAAACGATTCATCCCTTCATGAGGAATCACCCTATATCGTTTGCAACTAAGTTCTGTTGGAGTCCTTCCAAAGTGAAGATCAAGTGGTGGTTCAATATTTCTAATTTCAGTTCCTTCCGGTAGCGGTAAATCTCCAATAGCATCCCTTACGGTTCTCCAGTGTGCGGGTGTTGTCATGTATTCGTCCCAATTAAAGGGCAGTGTCAACTGCTTCGCATTACCGTTAGGGTTGTAATGTGTCTTACGTGGAGGAAATAAGATGGAAGGATCTGCGAATGTACAGCCGATAATAAAAGCCCGTGTGCGTGTTTGAGGGACACCGTAGTCAGCAGCTACTAATTTATCTTGCCAAACTTTAAATCCGAGAGATTCTGCGGCTCCCACTATTTCTTCATGTTCAAAGGTGCCGAGTAACTGAGGAACATTCTCCATAACAAAAATTGACGCGCCGGATCTCTTAACTACCTCTAAATATTGCCGCCACAGCTCTTTTCGTGGGTCATTTTCACGATTTTTGTTTAGAAGACTAAACCCTTGGCATGGAGGACCGCCAATGACAACGTCAGCTTTTGGAATTTCAATTTTGCCTTGTTCAAGTATCTCAACAATGTCACCCGCAACACTTTGAAGGCCAAAGTTTTCATTATATGTATCAACACAGAATTGGTTAAAGTCGTTGGCCCAAACAGTTTGAAAGGGTTGCCCGAAAACCGTTGAGAACCCTAAAGACATTCCTCCAGCACCGGAAAATAAGTCTATAAGGCGATAACGCCTTGGGTTTTGCAGTAATTCTCCTGAAAAGCGCGAATTATATGTCGTATCATCTTCTCTTAAAATGAAGGCCCTATCAATTTTTATTGCATTATTGATTTGATACATGATGCGCCTTGTCGATACTTTTTTTTAATGTGGTCATGATTGCCGTCCGATATCAAGCATTTTTTACAAGCCTGACACACAAACTGACTTTTGGGAAAAATCTCTCATAATCGCAATCTTGCCAAATCAACCTTGAGAAATGACCTTTCTGGATTGAAAGTCTTAGCAGCTTGGAGCAAGTTTTGACATCCAACATCGAAACGTCCTCAATCCATTTCTTACATGATACACAAGACCCGATCATCCATTGCACCCCCGTCTTGGTTCAGCATGAATGGGGAAAATGATAAGTGTCCACAAAGATCTCGCTGGAAATCATCGGCAACTCAAGGTAAACGGTAGGCAGACGGAACATCGAGGGGAGTGTTTATGAAGGGAAAAATCAGCCTTGGAGAATTTATCAAGGACGTAAAGAAAGAGTTGATGGAAGCGCAGGATACTTCCGGAGACCCTTTTTTCGAGCTGGATGAAGTCCGTCTGGAAGTGAGCTTCGTGCTGGATGCAGCGGCAAAAGCCGGAGGAAAACTGCTGGTCGTGGAGCTCGGGGCGGAGACCAAGGCGCAGCAGACCCATAAGGTTTCCTTGACTTTACGGCCTTTGCCGAAGCCGGCCACGGAACCCCATGAAGCCGGTTCGCCCCGTCCGGCGGCAAAGGGAAAATCCGTCCACCGGAAGCCCGTCTACAAGTAGGATAACAGACCATGATGAGATGCCATGCCTGTTCCAAGGAATTGGACCTCAGCCCTCCGGTCGGAAGACGGGAGGGCTGCGACTTCTGCGGATCAGATCTCCACTGCTGCCTGAACTGCACCTTTTACAAGCGGGATTCCTACAATGACTGTCGGGAGCCGCAGGCGGCAAGAGTGATTGAAAAGAGCCGGAGCAACTTCTGCGATTATTTCGCCTTTAAATCCACCCCGCAACACAGTCAGGAAAAGGCCGCTGAAAAGATCGGCGATGCCAAGATAAAGCTGGAATCGCTTTTCAAGAAAGATTAGAGGATTCCCGCGATGCCTTTGCGGGAGTTGCGAAGAACAGATCCTTCGGAGAGGGCTTCGAGACGTTGAGCGTGACCGGCAGAAATCGACAAGGCGGGAATAAATGACATGGAATATCCCGTTCCCGTCGTCCGCCTGATCATACCGAATGCAGAAGGCAGGGTATTGATCCTGAAACGGCAGAACTGTGAATATGCTCCCGGGAAATGGTGTCTTCCAGGCGGAAAAATAGATTACGGCGATACGGTGGAAGAAACCGTTTCCAGGGAACTTTTCGAAGAAACCGCCCTGACCTGCACGTCAATGAAGTTCTTATTCCTGCAGGATAGTCTGCCGATCGTCAAGGGCGGGATGCACTGCATCAATCTGTACTTTGAATGCACGGGGAAGGGGGAGATCCTATTGAATGAGGAATCGAGTGATTACGCCTGGATCTGCCCCCTGGACATGGAACGGTATGACATCGCATTTCGCCATGACCTTGGCCTGATCCGCTTCTGGCAGGAAAAGGCCCGCTCCTGAGTCATTTATTTGCTTCCGGGTCGAATAAGTGAGCTGCTTCAGATGTTCATTTCCGCCTGAAGCCGGAATGCCGCCACGCTAAAAGCATCCGCACCATTTCTACGGTGATGAAGGGGTTCAGCTGTCCGGGATCTCAGGTCCCATGGCCCTGCATCATAATCAATTGCGCAGGCATGGGCGCGGGGAATCCTGCCTCGGCAAGCGCTTCCCGGATTGCGCGGTTTCCGTCGAAGAAAACCTGCCAGTAGTGGTCGTTATGACAGAAAGGGCGCACGGCAAGGACCGGGCCGACGAGATTGAATTCCAGAATCTCCACTTCAACGGCTGGCTCAGGCAGCACATTGGGGATGGACGCGAGTTTCTGGCGCAGGATCTCCATGGCGGCGACATGATCGGCGCTGCCCGCAAGCTGACATTTCAACTCGACCCGCCGGAACGGGTTGTGGGTGTAATTCTGGATGGTTTCACTGAAGATCTTGCCGTTGCCGATAATGGTCAAGACGTTGTCAGGCGTATCAATCGTCGTTGTAAACAGACCGATTTCTTTGATCGTGCCTGTAATTCCGGCGACACTTACAAAATCACCGACCTTGAAAGGCCTCAGAACGATGAGGAAAAGGCCTGCGGCCACATTGGCAAGCAAACCGCTCCAGGCAGCGCCCACGGCAAGCCCGATACCAGCCACCAGAGCTGCAAAAGTGGTCGTCTCCACCCCGAAATACCCCAGGATTGCCACCACCAGGACGATATTCAGGGTTATCCCAACAAAATTACCGATATAGCGGATCAGACTGGGATCAACTTTCTGTCGTTCAAAGGTCTTCTGAATCATGCGTCCGACCATGCCGATCAACCAGCGTCCGACGATCCAGAAGATGATTGCAGCAACAATCTTGAAACCGACTGCTGTAACGTAACTGACCGCGAGTTGCTGATACTGACTTACGCTTTCCATATGCAGTCCTCCTTTTTTGGTTGTTGGGGATTCATTTCACCTCAAGAAACTTCATGATCCAGTCAGCGTCTGCGGGTTTCGCCCGGCACTGTTTCCTCATGGCATATGAGGGATCTCTGTCCAGAAACACGCTGTTCTAAAAAAGGAGATCATGAACCAGGGATCCGTTTGAGCCGTTACTATTTGTCAATATACTCCATTGCTCCCCATTTGTCATTCGCCATGTCTTGAAAATAGTAAATGCAACTGTGCCGAAGTCTTTACGCGGTTCCTGATCGAGGGGACCGGTTGAAAGCCTTAAAATCTATTATCTTGTTATCTTTAAGTATTTATGCTATTTGTTTCATACGTTGGTCAAATGTAAAATGCGAGGAAGGTCAATAGGGCATTGGTCGAGGAGGGGATGTTTTCTTTTTATTTGTTGAAAGATTACATAAAGTTTTAAATTTAGTAACCCATTTGTTTCATGACATGACGAGAATCACGCAAAACGCGCTTTGCGAATCGACACAAAAGGAGAGCCATATGAATTTCCAGCAAGCACTCGATGTCCATTTTCCGAAGTCCATTTCCGAAGATGATTTTGTGGAGAAGTCTTACCGTCTGCTGACCTCTTACGGATTCCAGACGGGAAATACCATTGCCTGCGCCGGCGTCTGCCGGGATGAGATCACGCGATCCCTCATTGGCAAAATTCAGCAAGCCTGGGGGAAGGCATTCAATTTTTCCAGCCTGGGAGGCATGCTGTTCCTGGGGAAGAGGGGGTTCTCCGCTGCTCACCACCATGCGCCGATAGGCAATGGGCGCGAGCGTTACGTCTATTTTTCCCTGCCCCATATCGCGATCGACGACCAGGGAGAGATCGGCGTCTGCTCCCGTCCGGGACGACCGGGCACTTCCGGAGCGTGCGGGGCATTGATCGCCCTTCAGAAGGAGCTTCTTTCCGGGAATGTCGTTTACGAGCGTGACTCCGATGACCTGGAGCAGAGCATGCTGAAACAGCGCCTGCTGAAGAAAATCCGGTATGGGGAGGTCCCAGACCTGGTGACCTTGACCCGGATCACCTACGATCAGATCCTGGAAGATTTAGAGCGCATGATCAAATTGACCGTTAAAACTTCCGTGAGCGATTATGCCGTACTCACGGGGATTCAAATCCACGGGCCGAATAAAGATCACTATGTCTGGCCAGGCGAGATGTATGCCGTCATCGAAGGACAGCGTAGGGAATTGGTTCTGGCGGATGCTTAGCCGACAGGCCTCGTGGACGTCCGGATAGCGACAAAGCCCGCAGGGTCCGGCCCTACTGTGGCAAAAACAACACAAACAGCCGGCGGCGTCCCTTCCCGCGTCTTTGGCAGTGATCATAAGATAAATGATATCAATCAATTATCGTGGCTTCTTTCCCGGCAAACCCGGATTTTTATTGGAATGCATCTTGCTTTAAGGGGTTTCACTCCAATAAGGACCGGTTTTTTATGAATTATCAAAGGACACTGAAGAAAGAACTGACCTGCCACAGCGTAGGGCTGCATTCGGGCAGGAAGGTTAATATGACCATCAAGCCGGCGGAGGCTGATGAGGGGATCATTCTTGTCCGGATGGACCTGAGCCATAAACCGATGATCCGGGTCTGCCCGGAGAACGTTACGGATACGACCCTGGCGACAACCATCGGCAGCGGCGGAGCAACGGTTTCCACCGTCGAACACATTCTTTCCGCCTTGAGCGGGATGGGTGTGGACAACGCCGTCATCGAGGTCGACGCACCGGAAATTCCCATCATGGACGGCAGCGCGCTGCCCTTCGTTACCCTGCTGAAGGAGGCTGGCGCCCGGACCCAGAAAAAATTAAAGAAATACCTGGTCGTGAAAAGGCGGGTCACCGTGGCGGAGGGGGACGGTTTCGCCGTTCTGGAACCGGCGACGTCCTTTGCAATTTCCTACAAAATCCAGTTCGCTCACCCTGCCATCGGAGAGCAGAGCTATCATCTGGAATTATCGGAGGAAACCTACGAAGGGGAAATCTGCCGCGCCCGGACGTTTGGTTTTATCAAGGATGTCGAATACCTTCAGGCCAAAGGGCTCGCCCTCGGCGGTTCTCTGAACAACGCCGTCATTCTTGACGAAAAGAGAATCATCAACAAGGAAGGGCTGCGCTGCCCCGATGAATTCGTCAAGCACAAGATCCTGGACGCCATCGGAGATCTTTCCCTCACGGGGCTGCCGATCATGGGGCATTTTCTTGCCTTCAAGTCCGGCCATAAGCTGAATTCAATGCTCGTCAAGGCGCTGCTGGGGCAGAGGGAAAACTGGACCATCGCAAATTTTGAGGATTGCCGGGATTTCCGTGAAGTGTTCAGCCCCTTGCGGCATCCTGCGCACGGAATGGCGGGCGGCGTCCACGCCTGAGTCCCTTTCCGTAGCCTGACCCGGTCCCGCCTTGGGAAGGCAGAGGCGCCGCACTCAGACTATCGCGTAAGCCCCGGCCGATCGCAGGGCCGGCTGATATGACCTGCGCCGGCATTCCCTTTGGACGGGGGCGGCGTCCTTCTCCCGCTCCCAAAAGGGATCACGAAAATTCCGGCATTCAGCGCCCTTTCACAGCTGCTTGATCACCCGCCGACGGGAGGGGTTCCTCAATTTGCGGAAGGAGCCGGCCTCGACAGGACTCTGGCCTTCCCCCTCTTCCTCCAACTGTTCAAAGTCTTCATTGCCGTAGTCAATTCTTTCACTGATTCCAAATCGCATCCGGAGAACTTTTTCTTCCCGCGGCGTCAACGTGGACAATATTTTCCGGGTCTGTTCAGACAAATCCATGTTGATCGTGGCTTCCGAGGGAGAGAGGATCTTTTTGTCCTCGATGAAATCTCCCAGGTGGCTGTCCTCTTCCTCCCCGATGGGCGTCTCCAGCGAGATCGGCTCCTTGGCGATTTTCAACACCTTTCTTACCTTTTCCAGGGGATACTCCATTTTGTTCGCGATTTCATCGGGGCTCGGTTCCCGCCCCAACTCCTGCACCAGATATCGGGAGGTGCGGATCAGCTTATTGATCGTTTCAATCATATGGACGGGAATACGAATGGTTCTGGCCTGATCGGCAATCGCCCGGGTGATCGCCTGCCGGATCCACCAGGTCGCATAGGTTGAAAATTTATAGCCCCGCTGATACTCGAATTTATCCACCGCCTTCATCAAGCCGATGTTTCCCTCCTGGATCAGGTCGAGAAACTGCAGTCCCCGGTTCGTGTATTTCTTGGCTATGCTGACGACCAGCCGCAGGTTTGCTTCGACGAGTTTCCGTTTGGCTTCTTCCGCCTTCCGCTCTCCATGCTCGATGCTGTACAGGATTTTCTTGAAGTCAGTGACCGAGTATCCCGTTTCCTTCGATATATGCTTGAGCTTTCGGTGCCCCTCCCGGATGGCGGCCGCCGCCGACCTCAGCTGTTCCGCCGAGATGCCGTACTCCGCCTGAATGGCGGCCTCATCCTCGGGAGTTTTTCTCAGCCTGGCCGAGGCCTTTTCAAGCTGCGTCAACGAAAGCCCCGTTTCTTCCTTGCATTTCTGAATTTCCGCCTCCGCCTTTTCAAGTTCACCCAGGTAATACTTGATATTGGAAATCAGCTTGTCGATCTGCTTTTTCCCGAACCGCACCTTGCGGCAAAGCTTGACGATCGCCTTCTTGTTCTTTTCCAGCTGAAGTTTTAACGCCTGCCGTTCCTCCTCCTCGATCTCCTTTGCCTTCAGTTTCTGGAGAATCCGGTCATTCTTGGCGTCCAGGGCGGTGACTTTGTCGAGCAGCTTGATCACCCGGTCCCGCTGGGTATCTTCCTCCACATAGCCGTCTTCATCCTCCATGTTGTCAATGACGTTTTTGACGCGCAGCTCTTCGCTTTTCAGCTTTTTCCCGATTTCTACCACTTCCCTGACCGACGCGGTGACGCCGAAGACCGCCCCCATGGCCTCCCGGGCGCCTTCTTCAATGATTTTGGCAATCTCCACCTCGCCTTCCCGGCTCAGCAGGGAAACGTATCCCATTTCGCGGAGGTACATCTTCACCGGGTCGCCCGTCTTGCCGACGACGGACATCATGTCGAGGATTTCCCCCTCTTTGGCGACCTCGTGCTCTTCGGCCGTCCCTTTGACCAGCAGCTTCTCGCCCTTGTCGCTATCAATAATATCAATATTCTTTTCTCCGAAAAGCATGATGATATCATCAATCTGATCTGAAGAGGTGACATCGGACGGCAAGAGGTCATTCACATCGTCATAGGTGAGGAATCCCTTTTCCTCACCCAGCGAAATCAATTTTTTGAACTCTTCCGACGGTATATTTTTTCCCATAACGGTTGCTCCCCTAGTAAACCTGATTAAATAATAACGACTTCCTCAGGGCAGCGGTTCTAAAGTTCCCGCTCTTCCCTCAGCAGGCGCTCCTTCTCTTTCAGAAGCTCCTGCCCTGACGCTTGATCTCCTGCCGCCTGAGCGGCCAACAGGCGTTCTTTGATTTCTCTATGCCGTTCCCTGTACCATTTTCTCTTGATCTGCCGAATGATATCGGCAGTCAGGGGATCGAGGGAATCCTGCTGGAAAGGACTTTCCCTGACCAGCAGCTTGAGCAGGATATCCTCGAGGCCGGGATGCTCCAGCCTCTGAGTGAAGGCAACGGCATCGACCGGATGGTCTGTCGCCTTCATGACCTCCTTGGTCCAGCCCTGCCCCACGCCCTTCAAAGCCTCGTCTGAAAAGAACTCCAGGACCTTTGACGAAAGAGCGGTCGGAATCACCTCGGGACAGACCATCATCAGGTGAATCAGCTTTAGTTCAAGCCCCACCGTCGCGGCAATCGGCTTCGCCACCGGTGGGGCATCCCTCCCCGCCTTGGCATGCAGCCTGCGGTTCACCTCTTTTTTCAGAATGTCCTGATCAATGCTCAGTTTCTCCGAAACCCGCTTGATGAAAAGGTTCCGGTCGATGACATCTTCAATCGCGGTGATGAAGGCGGCCGCCCGAACCGCAGCATCCCCTTTTTCTTCAAAAGAAATCCCTCTCCCAATGACGTTCTCGATGTAGTGATCCACGATCGAGGGGGCCTCCTCCACCCGCTTCCGCAAGGCGTCCCCCCCGTGGCGGCGGACGAAGTCATCGGGATCCAGCCCCTCGGGCAGCACCACGGCCCGGGCATCCATGTGAGCGGCGACAAAGAGCTCCACGCTTCTTGCCAGCGCCTTTTTCCCCGCTTCATCGCCGTCAAAGAGGGCGGCCACCCGCTCGGCGTAACGCCGGATCAGGGAGAGATGATCCCTGGTCAGAGCCGTCCCCAGGGTCGCCACGACATTGGTAATTCCGGCATTCCAAAGAACAATCAGGTCAAAGTATCCTTCCACAAGGATCGCATATCCGATCCGGCGGACCGCTTCTTTTGCCTGGCTTAATCCGTAAAGCTGCCGGCCCTTGGTATAAGCCGGAGATTCGGGCGAGTTGAGGTATTTCGGTTCCCCTTCCCCCAGGATCCTGCCGCCGAAGGCGATGATGCGCCCGTCCACATCCCGGACGGGAAACATTACCCGGTTGCGGAACCGATCATACAGGACGTCCGGCCGATCCTCCTTGGCGATAATGAGCCCCGCTTCCCTGGCCGGCTTCAAAGAAACTTTATTCCGTTCCAGGTGATGCCTCAGGTTGCGCCAGCCTTCCGGGGCGTATCCCAGGCCGAAAGCCTCGATGGTCGACTCTTTCAGCCCCCGTCCCCTCAGATACGCCAACGCATCCTTCCCTGCGGGGGAGAAGAGGGTATCCCGGTAATAAGCGGCGGCTAACTGATTGACCTGGATGATCTGTTCCCTGGCATTGAGGGAACTCTTTCCGTCCCGGTGGGCGGAGGAAGGGGAAAGAACAACGCCAGCCCGGCGCGCCAGGAGCGTCAAGGTCTCGGGAAAGGACGCATTGTTCAGGCGCATCAAAAAGGAGAAGACGTCCCCTTTTTCACCGCAGCCAAAACAATAAAACATCTGCCGTTCACGGTTCACCGTGAAGGACGGCGTTTTTTCGTTGTGAAAAGGGCAGAGCCCCAGAAAGTTTCTTCCGGCTTTTTTCAGGGTCACATACTCCGATATCAATTCGACGATATCCACCCTGCTTTTAATTTCCGCCACCTGATCCCCGGACTGAACCCCTTTCAACGCGCGACCCCGTCATTTGCGACCAGTGAACGACCCCTTTCTTCTTCCGGACAGCCTTCCTCTGTTTCCTTCTCCGAAGGCGGCGCCTTCTTACTGTCGGGCCATGTGGCCGCGCCGCCTTCTCTCCGCCGTCTCATGACGCTCTGAAAGGTTCCATGTGGGCTTCATGCCCCGCTCAGGAACGGGAAAGCCTTTGTTTCAGTCGTTCATTCACCATCTTTCCGTCCGCTTTGCCCGTCACTCTGGGCATCAGGGCTTTCATAACTTTGCCCATATCTTTCGGGCCGGAAGCGTTAACCTCCTGGATGGCTTTTTCGATCTCCCCATCCAGGGCTTCCTCCGACATTTGCTGGGGCATGAAGGATTGAATAATCTGCAATTCCTGTTCTTCTTTCTGAACCAGATCCTCTCTCCCGCCGCGGGCGAACTGTTCAATGGAATCCTTCCTCTGCTTCGCCATGGACGAGAGGAGCTGAAGAACCTCCGTTTCGTTCAAGTCTCTTTTTAAATCGATTTCCTTATTGTGCAGCGCGGCTTTGATCATCCGAAACGTTGAAAGGCGCGCCTTGTCCTGTTTTTTCGCCGCCGCTGTCAGCTCGGCTTCCACCGTGTCCCGAAAACTCATTGTTTCTCCCTTTTCCTGTTCATCCCCTGCTGGTTAGAAAACCTTCTCGTTAACCCGCTCCTCGCCCTTAAAAGCAGAACGACACCCCCGGGCATTGCCCGAGGGTGGAACATCTCTTGTCAGTTCTTGAAGGGGGAGATAAAAGATTGCCCGTCTCCGGACTTTGAAATCATGACGTGCCATGAATGACTTCGAGTCAATAATAAGGTTGATGCCTCGCGGGATATGATCATTCCGATTCCAGGTTCATGCTCCCTGCAGCGCCGACCGCATCGCCTCCGCGTCCCGTGCGGTCGGCCTTGCCGCCTTGCGGTCTTCCCCGATCTGAAATTGAAACGAGCCTGATTCGCTCGGCTCGGCTGATAAAACAATATGCTTAAATTTAATTCACAATAAGCGCTTGTCAAGGCGCTTATTTTCCCACGTCGTCTCTCAGCCTGCATCCGCCCAACACATGCATGTGGAGATGATAGATCACCTGGCCGCCCTCTTCATTGCAGTTGATGACGATGCGGAATCCCTTTTCATCAATGGATTTGAGCTTTGCAATTTTCTGCGCCGCCGCCATCATGGCCGACAGATCCGACATCGTATCGGCGGAAACGTCCATCACGGTGGAAATATGCCGCTTGGGAATCACGATGACATGGACCGGGGCCATGGGATGAATGTCTTCAAAGGCAAAGACCTGCTCGTCCTCATAAACCTTGGTGCTGGGAATCACTCCCTTGCTGATTCTGCAAAACAGGCAACTTTCATCCATGGGATACTCCTCCTCACAAACCTTCGCTGCGAATTTCCGTTCTCAAGCCTCCCCTGTCTACAGCGCGATGGTCATCGGCCATCCCGAGTCAATTGGATCGCCTCTTCCAGGGCGATCGCTCCGGAGTAGAGAGCTTTGCCCACAATGACTCCCGCGATACCGGCTTTTTCCAGGGGGAGGAGCCTCCGGATGTCTTCAAGGGTGGCAACTCCGCCGGACGCTATGACCGGGATGTCAATCGCTTCGGCCAGGTTTCTTGTCCCTTCCACATTGACCCCCGTCTGCATGCCGTCGCGGCTGATGTCCGTGTAGATCACAGCGGCGACCCCCCGGTTCTCGTAAGATCGGGCCAGCTCCACGGCCTCCATGGCGCTCTGTTCCGTCCAGCCCTCGACGGCGACTTTACCGTTGCTCGCGTCGATGCCCAGAATGATCCGGCCGGGAAAGGCCTCGCAGGCCTTGTAAACAAAGGCGCGGTCTTTAAGGGCTGCGGTCCCCAGAATGACCCATTGGACCCCCGCCTCGATATAGCGTTTGATCGTGTCCAGCTCCCGGATGCCGCCGCCGATCTCCACGGGTATGCCTGCTTCCTGAACGATCCGGCTCACAACGTCGGCATTCCGGGGAACGCCCGCGACAGACCCGTCGAGATCGACGAGATGCAGGCGCTCCGCCCCCTTTTCCCGCCACAAATGGGCTGTTTCAACGGGATGATCGGAGTATACGGTAACGCGCTTGAAATCGCCCTGAAGAAGCCTGACGCATTTTCCGTCCTTGAGATCAATTGCAGGAATGATAATCAATGAGCCATGCTCCTTTCCGAATTCTCAGAGCGGACAACTGCTCGGTTTTTTTCGCTGAATGCAGACGATTCTGCCGAAGGCGCCGCCAGGCGGCGGTGGGGAAAATTTGCTACTGCCCGCCGGGAAAGGTTTTCAGAAGCTCCGCCACGCCCTCTTCCGTAAGCTCCCGAGCGGTTACCCAGCGCCATCCCTCTTTTTTAAAGGTGAAAAACTGAAGGAGGTTTTCCATGAGCGACTTCTGGGTTTTGTCAAAGGTGCCCTTCCAGAGGATGGAGCCGTCGCGGACGGTGATGAGATTCAGTTCAAAGGCTACCGAGGCCGCCTGATCCGTCCCGTAGGCGTACCCCTTCCGCTCCCTGAAGCGGTAGACGTAACCGTAGAGAACAGCGTCCACGCCCAGTTCGCGGCCGGTCTTGACCAGAGCTTCTTTGCGGGGGAGCTTAAGGGATTCCGAAGATATCCGCTGAAACACTCCCTCAACCCGCTCCGGGGGGACGATCTCCAGCTTCTTGTTCTGGTCCAGCATCCTAAGCAAGACATCTTCCACAACCTTCTGGGCATCAGGCTCCATAACGCCGGCCGTTACGATGGTATCGCCGATCGGGCTGCGCAGTACGCGATCCGCGGCGTCTTCCGCCTCCAGCCTGTGGATCGGGAAGACGGCCACGCGGTGCACCTTCACCGATTCGCCGGCCGCGGATGTTTCCGCTGCAATATTTTTTGTACAGCCTTGGAGGAGAAAAGACAGGCCGACGCAAATAACAAGCAAACCGCCGGCAACGACACAGGCCTTCGATTGAAAGTAGCTTCTCATCCTTTACTCCCCTTGCCGATACGATTTGATTCTACAGAGTCCCTTTTGTGGATAAAACACCCTGGATGCGGCCATGAACAGCCACTGCCTCGCTCAAGGCACGCGCAAAGGCCTTGAAGACGGCTTCCGCAATGTGATGGTTATTTTCACCATAAAACAGGTTGACATGCAAGGTGATTCCGCTGTGGTCGGTAAATGCCTTGAAGAATTCCCGAATCAGCTGCAAGTCGAATTCCCCCGTCCTCCCTCCGCCCGCAAAGGCGACGCGGTAGACCAGGTAGGGCCTGCCCGACGCATCCAGGTTGACGGCGCACAAGGCCTCATCCATGGGAATCGTTGCCGAACCGTAGCGTGTCATTCCCCCCTTGTCGCCCATGGCCTCCTTCAGCGCATCTCCCAGGCAGATGCCCAGGTCCTCCACGAGATGATGATCATCGATGTCCGTATCCCCCCGGCCCTTGACCGTCAGGTCAAAAATTCCGTGATGGGCGAAGAGATTGAGCATGTGATCGAAAAAAGGGATGGAGGTGTCCACGGCCACCTGTCCGCGGCCATCGAGATTGATCTCCAGGGAGATGTCGGTCTCTGTGGTACGCCGGTGAATCTTAGCCTGTCTCATAACTCCTCCCGGAATGACGGCCTGCCCGGACCGGACCGCTATTTAAAGCCGGCCGGTCATCTGGCGCCCTTCCCCTTCAGATGACTTTGTTCAGGGGGTATTCGATAATGCCCTCCGCCCCTCCCTCCTGAAGAAGGGGAATCAGGTCGCGCACCGAGTTCGCCGCGAGGATCGTTTCAATGGCCAGCCAGTCCTCGGAGTAGAGATGGGAAATCGTCGGGGCTCGCAGCGACGGCAGCAGGCGGATCACCCGGTCAAGATTTTCCTTGGCGACGTTCATCTTGATCCCCACCTTGCCCATGGCCTGAAGGGAGCCGTTGAGGAGGGTGCGGATCTGCTCGATCTTCTGACGTTTCCAGGGGTCGTCCCACGCCGCGGAGTTGGCGATGAGAACCGTATTGGTCCGCATCAGCTCATGGATGATCTTAAGATTGTTCGCCCGGATGGTGCTTCCCGTCTCCGTGACCTCCACGATGGCGTCCACCAGGCCCTCCACCACCTTGGCTTCCGTCGCTCCCCAGGAAAACTCCACGTGGACGTTGATGTTCCTCTCCCGGAAGTAACGCTCCGTGAAGCGGCGCAGTTCCGTGGCGATGCGCTTTCCCTCGAGGTCCTCCAGCTTCCGGATCGGAGAGTCCTCCCGGACCACCAGCACCCACCGGGCCTGCTTGACAGAGGTTTTGGAGTAAACCAGGTCCTGAATCTCCACCACCCGGGATTCGTTCTCGATAATCCAGTCCTTCCCCGTCAATCCCATATCCAGCGTGCCGTCTTCCACATAGCGTGACATTTCCTGCGCCCGGACCAGGGTGCAGGAAAGCTCGTCATCGTCCACGTCGGGGAAGTAGCTTCGGCTGTCATAGCTGATGTTCCATCCCGCCCGCTTGAAAAGGTCGACCGTCTTCGTTTCCAGGCTTCCCTTGGGAATCCCCAGCTTCAACTTATTCATTTGTATACATCCTCCGGATTCACCAGCCGCTCGCCCACAATCTCAACGGCGTCGGCGGTTATTCTCCGATAAAAACAGGACCGGTAGCCGGTGTGGCAGGCCGCCCCGGTTTGCTGAACTTTCAGCAGGAGCGTATCCTCGTCACAATCAATTCGCATGTCTTTGACCACTTGATAATGCCCCGACGTCTCCCCTTTGACCCAGAAGCTGTTTCTCGAACGGCTCCAGTAGGTCGCCTTTCCGGTCTCCCGAGTCTTCAGCCAGGATTCGCGGTTCATATAGGCCAGCATCAGCACCTCGCCGGTGAGATAGTCCTGCACAATCGCCGGGACCAACCCGTTCCCTTTTGCAAAATCCGGTTCCAACATCCTTTCTCTCCTTGGCGCCCTCACCGTAACCAAAGGCGAATCAAATAAAATCAAGGTCTTAACAAATCAGGAGATGCTAGTTTAAATGTGCCGGATTATCAAGCTTTTTTTTGCCTTTCCATCATTCCCCTTGACATTACTTTTATGGCGACCTATTTCAATAAAAAAATACTTTCTGTTCAGCCGTGCCGCGCCTTGCCGATCGCGACAAGGCGCTTCGAAAACGACGGCCTGAATTTCCTCAATGGGGAAATGAACGGCCGATTTCCAAACTTCTACAGGGAGGGAGACAGCAATGCCCCTATTGACCGGCGGCGCGATTTCGACTTTTTTGGGATTGCTGGGACTGATCTTCTGGTGGTCGGACTTTGTGGCCATTTTAAAGGGGGCGGTACCCGTTTTCCTGATTCTGGGGGGCATCCTGGCCATCTACATCGGGTTCGACGACATTCAGGACAAATTGAACCGCGAGCGGCAGAAGCAGGAGGAGGAATTGGCGCGGGCCAGGGAAGAGATCGAGGCCGTGAAAGCTCAGACCACCCTGTATCGCGAGGAATTGGACCGGATGAAGGAGGATTCCCGAAAGCAGGCCCCCCAGGAATGAGGCCTGCCTTCTCCGCGGCAAAGGGGTAATTCTTCGGACCGGGGAGAACCGCCGCCGGAATCCCCGGCCGAGGAAGGGAACGGACCGGCGATCCCCTTCTCCTCTTTCAACGCCTGATCGAATCAGGGCTTTTTTGTCTTACCTCGCACCTATGCAAGCATTTTTCACTCCCCAAAGCATTGCCGTGATCGGAGCAACCCCCAAAACCTTCAAGGGGGGGTATGCCATCCTGAAAAACCTGAAAACCTCCTTCAAGGGAGCCATTTATCCCATCAATCCTCAGCACAGGGAAATCGAGGGTCTCCCCTGCTTTCCTTCGATTACGGAGATTGCGGATCCTGTCGATCTGGCCATCATTTTTGTCGCGGCGCGCGAGGTTCCCAGCGCCCTGGAGCAGTGCGCCCGCAAAGGCGTTTCGGCCATTCTGATCGAATCCGGCGGCTTCGCTGAGGCGGACGAAAAGGGGAAAGCCCTTCAAGGCGCCATTTCGGAATTCGTCAAACGGACGGGAATCCGGGTGTGGGGGCCCAACTGCATGGGGCTCGTGGACGGCATCCGGGGGCACATTTTTTCTTTCACCGACCCGAAGGTCCTGCCCAATTTCCTCCTTCCCGGACCCGTATCCCTGATCGTCCAGAGCGGCATGCTCTCCGCCGGGTTTGTCGTGGACATCCTGAGCCACGGCATCACAGGCTTCAGCAAGGTCTGCTCCATCGGCAACAAAGCGGACATTGAGGAAAGCGATGTCCTCTCCTACCTGCTGGAAGATCCCGATACCCGCTGCGTCGGCCTCTATCTCGAATCCTTCATCGACGGCCGGCGGTTTATGGATCTCTGCCGCCAAAGCGACAAGCCCGTGGTCGTCCTGAAGGGAGGCAGAAGCCGCAAGGGCGCCCAGGCCGCCGTCAGCCATACCGCAAGTCTGGCGGGAAATTATCGGGTTGCCGCCGGCGCACTCGCCCAGGTCGGCGCCTATGAAGCGAGAGATTTCAAGCAGCTCGTTGATTTCTGCCGGACCCTGGCCCTCTATCCCCCCCGGCGGAATTCACGCCCGGGACGGGTCGCGGTCATCACCTTCAGCGGCGCCTCGGGGATCGTGTCCTCCGATTTCATGGAAGAGCAGGGCCTTGAAGTGGCCGAGCTCTCCGAGGAGACCAGGCTCCGCCTCGGCCGCCTTTTCCCCGACTGGATGCCGGTCGCCAATCCCGTCGACATCTGGCCCGCCATCGAGCAGCACAGCGGAACCGACCTGAATATTTACAGCCTGGCCCTGGAGGCCGTTCTGGCGGATCCGGAAGTGGATGCCGTCCTCGTCCATTCCTTTTCCGGTTACACCAGGATCCGCCTGGATCTGGAGGATATGTCCCGCCAGAGCCTCGCCTCGGGAAAGCCCGTCCTGCTCTGGCTGCTGGGAAACCGGGAAGAGGCCTTTCAAACCCGGAAGAAGGGACGGGACTGCGGTGTTCTCGTATTTCAGGAGCTTTTCCGGGCGGTGGAGTGCCTCTCCCTCCTGTTCCGACCGTCGGACGCCGCCGGGCGGCAGGAAGGAAAGCCCTTGTTGGCACGAACCGGCGAGGAGCGCCGGGATCTCCCGGACGGCTTTTGCTCCCTCCTGGAGCAGGCAAAGGGCCCCCTGGATGAGAGGGTATCCAAAAAGCTCCTCCAGGCTTTCGGCATTCCCATCGTCGAGGAAGAGGAGATTGCCGATGCGGCCCAGTGCGCGGAAGCGGCCGCCCGGATGGGTTTCCCCCTGGTCATGAAGGGATTGCAGCCCGGAGTCGTCCACAAAACGGAACGGGGCCTGGTGGAATTAAATATCGCCGGACCGGAAGCAGCCAGGGAGAGCTTCGAGCGGCTCCAGCGGAAGATGAACGGACAGGGCTCGGTCCTGATGCAGAAGCAGGCGCCGGGCGAGGTGGAATTGATCCTGGGCGCCCTCCGCGACCCCCAGTTCGGCCCCTGCGTCATGATCGGCCTCGGGGGGATAATGGCCGAGTTTCTTCAAGATTCCGTCTTCGCCGTCGCCCCGCTGGGCATGGAGGAAGCCCTCGCCGCCATCGACCGCCTGCGGTCCCGGTCGCTTCTCGATGGATTCCGGGGCGCTCCACCCGTTGACAAAGGGACACTCGCCTCGCTGATGGTCACCCTGGGCCGCATGATGGTGCGCCTCCCCCGTATCCGGGAAATCGACATCAATCCCATCCTGGTTTCCGGCAACAGCGCCGTCGCCGTGGATGCGACCGTCGTTTTAGACGCTCCCTGAAGGCAGGCGGCGGGAAGGCCCCCTGAGGGGGCGGTAAAAACCCGTTGGGAATTTTCCCCGGTCATGATAATCCTTGAGGCCAGGCTGAAGAAAAAACCGGCAGGGGACTTTCCCTTACCGGCGGCGAGCTTCAGGAATCCCGTCCCGCCGGATTTCAGGATCGGCAGCGGCACAGGACGGAATCACCGGGGAGCCCCTTGACTGAAACAGACGTCTATGAAGGAGAAGAACTCATGAAGAATCCCGATGCGGCAAAAGATCTGGCAGGCAACCCTGCCCTGGAAGAGGAAATTCGACGCTCCGCGGAAAGCAACGAGTTAAGCTGCGCGGAGTCCATGCGGATTGCCGCTCAGTTCGGCGTCTCGCCATGGGAGGTCGGCCAGAGGCTCGATGCGATGAAAATCCACATCGTCGCCTGTCAACTTGGGCTTTTCGGCTACAAGCCGGAGAAAATCATCGTCAAGCCCGCCGATAGGGTATCCCCCGATCTGGAAGAGGAAATCCGGGCGTCCCTGGAGGGGAAGTATCTGCCCTGCGTTTCGGCATGGGCCATCGCCGCCAAGAGACAGATTCCCAAAATGGCCGTTTCTTCCGCCTGCGAAACGCTGAAGATCAAGATTAAACCCTGCCAGATCGGGGCGTTTTAGGATTCCCGCTCCCGATAGGCCTCCAGATATGCGGTGACGACGGCTGCCATCCGCCGGGCGTTTCGGCGGGCGTGGGAGACGATCTCTTCCACCGCCGGCGGCACGTCCGCCAGGCCGTTGCCGTAGTTGTCGATGGAGCAGATCGCCCCGTAGGCCAGGCCGAACTCCTGCGCCGTCACGGCTTCGCCGGCCAGGGTCATGCCGACCAGATCGGCAAACCGGCCGATCATCCGGATCTCGGCGGGCGTTTCCAGGCGCGGCCCCGTCGCCTGCCAGTAAACGCCCCCATCGACCGCCTCCACCCCGCTTTGCCGGGCAGCCTCCAGCAGTCGCCTTCTCACCTCCCCATCGAGCCTCGGGGTCAGATGGGCGGACTGGGTCTGAAAAATGCTGGCAATCCCGCCCAGCATGATGAAATCCTCGGGAATCATGATCGTTCCCGGCTTCCATTTCCGGTGCAGGGAGCCGGCCGAGTTAACGGCCACGATCTCCTTCACGCCGAGTTCGGCAAGGGCTTGCATGTTGGCCTGGTGATTGATCCGGTGAGGCAGGATGAAGCGGTCCGGGTCCGTCCCGTGGCGGGGAATGAACACGACCGTCTCGGAACGAAGAACGAGAGCCTCGCCATAGTCCGTTTCCAGCCGCGCCTCCCGAAGATCGCCGAAGAGCTCATCGCCCTGCGCAATAACGGTTCCTGAAATAATTCCCAAAGGGTGCATGGTGGATGCCCTTTCCTTCTTTTCCCGCAAAGCAAATGCCTGTTTCTTCCCGCGCCCGCCCAACGCTCACCGGATGTCGGCGGCCCGAGGAGATTCTTGAGCGCGTCTCGGCCTTTTCGCCTTGACAGCAGCTGCCTTGATAGCATCTTTGGTCTGGAATTGGAACGAGAGATCCTTTTGCCCTGCACCCGGGTGTTCAGAACCAACACCTCGGCAACCTTGATGTCCGGAATTGGAACGGAAGATCCTTCCGCCTGCCCCCCGCGGCCCGGCCCTCTTGCCGACGCTGAAAATGCAATTGACATCCCTCCGGAAGATATGACATAGATAAAAAAGATTAAAAAATATCCCAAGGAGGCCCCTCATGAGTACGCAGGAATCCCTGATTCACGTTTCCGACGCCAATTTCGAAGAAGAAATCATCAAATCGGATAAGCCGGCCCTGGTCGATTTCTGGGCAACGTGGTGCGGACCCTGCCGGACCATCGGCCCGGTGGTGGAAGCGCTCGCCGAAACGTACAAGGGCAGGGTCAAGATCTCCAAGCTCAATGTAGACGAAAATCCCAAAACATCCGCAAACTTCGGGGTCCGCAGCATCCCCACGCTGATGCTCTTCAAGGAAGGCAAGGTCATGGATACACTCGTCGGCGTGGTTTCCCGGGAGCGCCTGGAAGCCTTCATCGATCAAAGCCTGAAATAACCTGAGATAACCTGGGAACAAGATTGTAACCTCATGAATAACCAAACCCGCTGTGTGCGTTACCTGGTTTTTTTCTGTGTGATCAGTTTTTTTCTCACCCTGACCACTGGTTTCAGTTTTAACTGGTTTCGCAAGTCGGACATGACCCGGGCAACCCCGGAAGGCCTCTACCGTAAGGGGTATGAAGACTACCAGAATGGAAGCTACAAGAAGGCCATTGCTTCCTTCGAACGGCTGCGGGATGAATATCCCATGAGTGAACTGGCCATCCTGGCCAAACTGGGAATCGCGGACGCCCATTACAGCGACAAGGCCTATGTCGAAGCCGAAGCGGCGTACGGGGACTTCATCTATCTTCATCCCACCAACGAGAATCTTCCCTACGTGATGTACCAACTGGGGATGTGTCATTACCAGCAGATGTCGAGCATCGACCGCGATCAAGCCGAAACGGTTAAGGCGGTCCAGGAATTCGAAAAACTGCTGGCCCGCTTTCCCAACAGCAAGTTCGCCCTCATGGCGGAAAAAATGGTGCGGGAGTGTCGCGCCAGAATCGCTGAACACGAGTTTTACGTGGGTGAGTTTTATTTCAAGCAGAAGAAATATGAAGCCGCCCTCAGCCGCTTTGAGACCGTCGCCCGGGAATACCCGAACCTGGGTCTGGATTACAAGGTGTCCATCTATCTCCAGGAAACCAGGGAGCAGATGAGACTGGCCGCGGCCGAAAAAGCTGGGGAAAAGAAGGTTAAAGAGAAGAAGAAGTAAGTCTGCTTCCCCCTCAGAGACGAACGCGGAGCGTCGAGGCAGAGGCGGCACGGGCAGGAAGTCACCGGTGCCGGGGAGCCGCTGAAGTGCCGCACCCAAGAGGGGGCGCTGATCGCGAAGCGAACGGAGTCCTGCAAAGGCGGAAAGGAAACCTCGGGGTAAAGGTCAGAGTTCGCTTTCAGGGCGCGGCGTCCCTGCCGATGCCCTTCATTTCTAACAGAATCTCATGGACACAGGCGTCCGGGGAATCCGCCGTCTCCACCACGATGACCTCCCCGGGGGGAAGCTCTTCGACCGGATCGAAATCCGTTTTCTGCGCCAGGTAGATCTCCCACCGGCCATCGGATGCCTCTCCGGCCTCCGTTAAGCGCCTTTTCAGCCTCTCCTGCAGCACCTCTTCCCGACATCGGCAATCGATCACCCGAAAATCCGTCTGCAGCCGCTCAGCCAGGCCCTTGGCTCTCAACCGCTCCTCACGCCTTTTGTAGGAGGCGTCGATGATAACGGACCTTCCTTTTTTCAGGGCCTCTTCCGCCCGGTTCAAGGCCTCCGCATAGGTGCGGCGGGTCATGTCCTCCGTGTAGATTCCCTCGCCGAAGGCGGCGAAATGATGGTCTGTGGCGGGAATGTTCAACAGTTCCTTGCGGAGAACATCCATCTGCAGGATTTCCGCCCCGACACGGGGGGCCAGCGTCCTGGCCAGGACGCTTTTTCCCGTCCCCATCAGGCCGGCTGTCAGGATCAGCGTCGGCCTCTCCAGGCGGGCGGCGCAGGTGTAGGCCAGGTCAAAATACCGCGCGGCCGTTTCCCGGGCCTCATCCCGCTCCTTCCGGCCGATGGCCGGGTCCTGGATCTTGAAGCCGATGACCTTCCCCCGCACGCAGGCATAGTAGCACTTGTAAAAGTTCAGGAGCCGGCGGATCTCCTCATCGCCCGAGCGGGCGATATAGGCATCGACAAAAGCTTCCCCGTGTTCGGGATAGCCGTTGAAATCGAGATCCATGGCCAGGAAGGCCACTTCCGCGGCGGCATCCTCGAAGCGGAACCGCTCGTTGAACTCGATGCAGTCGAAGATGACAATCTCCGGATCGATCAGGCAGATGTGTTCCAGGTGGAGATCGCCGTGGCAGTCCCGGATCCGGTGATCTTCCACTCTCCGGCGGAAGAGTTCCCCCTGCCTTTCCAGGAAACCGAGGACCCAGGACCGGATGAAAGCGTATTGATGCCCGGGGATCGTCAAGCCGAGGTAAGGCCGGACCTGTTCAAAGTTTTCTTCGTGATTTTTCCGGATGGTATCGATCCCGCCCAGCTCATCGATTTTTCCCCCCGTTTCCGCTCGGCGATGAAAGTCCGCCACTTTCCAGGCAACGCGCTCCATCACGGGCAGGGAAACCTCTCCCGAGGCCAGCAGCTTCTTCAGCATCCGCTCCTCGGGAATCTTCTTCATCACCACGGCGTAGTCCACGACCGGCCCGGCCCCTCCCAGGGCCAACGTTCCATCCGGCTTTTCCACAATCCCGGCGACTTCCAGGTATATCTCCGGCGCCAGCCTTCGGTTCAGCCGAAGTTCCTCCCCGCAGTAAAACCGCCGCTTCTCCAGCGTGGTAAAATCCAGGAAGCCGAAATCCACCGCCTTCTTGACTTTATAGACGAATTCCCCGGCGATGAAGATCAGGGAAATGTGCGTTTGCAGCAGTTCGACCCGTGCCGGCCTTACCGGATAAAAATCCGGCCGGCTCATGGCGGCTATCAGTTGCGGATGTGTCATTCCAACCCTTTCCCCTTGGCGGATTTCCCGGATGCAGGCCGGTAAGGCGCTCCCGTCCCTGTTCCCGTATTCGACAGACCTTTAATCAATCCCTCAAGTTAAATCAAGGCCAAACTGGGAACATTTCTCTTGCCTTTTGCCGGCAGGACCCATTAAGAAGGAGAAACGAAAGACACTCACCCGGCAGGAGCGCGGGGAGATTTCGCCCATGCCGATCAGGACGCGGCGTTCCGTCCCGGTTCAGCCCGCTCCGGCGTCCCGGCGGCCCGCGATTTCATCCCGGCGGTGGAAGGGAGAAGGAGAGATGGAGCAGCAGAGGGAACAGATCGAACAGATTGCCCGCTGGATCGCCGAGGCGCAAGATCTCGTCATCTTTACGGGTGCAGGCCTCAGCACGGAATCGGGAATCCCCGATTTCCGCAGTCCCGGGGGCGTCTGGGACAAGTACAATCCGGAGGATTTTTATTTCGATAATTTTCTCGCCTCAGAGAGGTCCCGCTGGAAATACTGGCAGATGGCGACGGAAATGTATGAGCCGATGAAAAAGGCCCGGCCCAATGCCGCCCACCTGGCCATTGCCGAGCTGGAAAAAATGGGCAAACTGGACTGCGTCATCACCCAGAACATCGACAACCTCCATGTCCGGGCGGGCAATTCACCGGAGAAGATCATCGAACTTCACGGGACGGCCATGTCCGTTTCCTGCCTGGAGTGCGGAAAGAGATACGACCGGGATAAGGTTCAGGAACGCTTGAGAAGAGAAGAAAAAGTCCCCTACTGCGACGCCTGCGGCGGCCCCTTGAAGCCCGAAACCATCTCCTTCGGCCAGGCGATGCCCTTCAGGGAAACCCAGGAGGCCTACAGCCGTTCCGCCGCCAGTGGGCTGTTCATCGTCATCGGCTCCTCCCTCGTCGTGCAGCCCGCCGCCTCCATGCCCGTCACCGCCAAGAGAAACGGCGCCAGGCTGGTGATCATCAACCGTGACCCCACGCCCTGCGACAGCATGGCCGATATCGTCCTCCACGGACAGGCCGGCCCTGTGATGGCCGCCCTGCTGAGCCGCGTGAAAACGATGCGGGCGGGTTGAGCATTCCCCCCGGGAAAAACCCTACGCCGATTCATCGGGCGGCCGGATGCCGTGGGCCTGCTCCCCCGGCACCCACCGGCCACCCTCTTTGGTCAGCTCTTTCTTCCAGATCGGGACTCCCGCTTTGATCGCCTCGAGGATGAAGCGCGAACCCTCGTAGGCTTCCTGCCGGTGCCCGGCGCTGACCACGATGATGAGGATATTTTCACCGACAGCGAGCCGGCCGATCCGATGGATGATGTCGACGGAACAGAGGCGGTGTAGAGTTTTTGCCTGCTCGGCAATCTTTTCGAGCTCTTTTACGGCGACCTCTTCGTAGGCCTCCAGTTCCATTTCCAGGATGTCATCATCCCGCACGATGCCGTCAAAGACAAGGACCGCACCCGCGCCGCCCTGCTTCGCCGCGTTGATCAGCCGCCCGATATCGACATCTTCTTTCTGAATGGAAATCATGACTCCTCCTCAACCGGTCCTACCCGCCCGCAACGGGCGGGAAAACGGCAATCTCATCGCCGTCATGGATGATCGTTTTCCCGGCATCCGCCCCGTCGATGCGTTCCCCGTTCTTCATCAGGATCACAAAATCCCGGAACGCACCCTTCGCATCGAAAATCGCATCGTACCCTTCCCGGTTTTTTTCCGCGATCTTTTGGATCAGGACCCTGAAACTGACATCCGGGGTGGTCTCCACAGCGATGTCCGTACCGAAAAACTCGCGGAACTGGGCGAAAAATCGGACTTTTGCGGTCATATCTTCTTCCTGCTTTCCATTGTTGCGGCGCCGCATGTTTCGCAGCGCGGATTTCTCCGCACGGGGATCTCCTCCCCGTGCGCCTGCAACCCGTCCCAGACAAAGAGCCGGTCGGCGAGAAGTTCACCCCTGCCCAGCAGGTACTTCAGCACTTCCGTTGCCTGGATCATACCGATCACCCCGGGGGTCACCCCCACGACGGGAAATTCTTCCGGCGGTGGCGGATGGGGGACGATACATCGCAGGCATGCTGTTTTACGGGGAAGGATGGTGGTCGCCTGACCGTAAAACCCCCGTATCGCGCCATGGAACAACGGGATGTTCTTTTCGACCGCCACCTCGTTCAAGAGATACCGGGTGGGGTAGTTGTCCATTGCATCGACGATCCCGTCCGCGCCTTCGATGAGCTTCTCCGCATTCGACGCATCAAGGGTGGCATCAATCACCTTCACCGTAATGTCCGGGTTCGCCTCCGAAAGTTTTTCCTTGGCCGACACGGTCTTTTTCCGTCCGATGTCCCGGTCGGTGTGGAGAACCTGACGGTTCAGGTTGGACGGGTCGACGACGTCCCTATCCACGATCGTGAGGACGCCGATCCCGGCGACGGCGAGATAGAGGGCGATAGGAGAACCTAAACCGCCGGCGCCTGCGATAAAGATATGCGCCTTTTTAAGCCGTTCCTGCCCGTCGTCTCCGAAGAGCAGCATCTGCCGCTGATACCGTTCCCGTTCCCGTTCAGATAACATCGATCCCTCCAACCTCCGTCGTGGGGAAGCAGAAATATATTAGGGGCGGGGTTCCCCTCTGTCAAGGGGATTCAACCGTGAGACAAGGGGCATTGCCTCTGGTCAGAAGGGATCTCAAGGAAAATCTTGACTGCCTGCCGGCCTTGTCATAGATTGCCCTTCAGTCCCCGACGCGATCCATCTCTCCATAAGGGATCGTAAAATAATTACTATTACAATTACACGTCATGTGCTAAATTTGGT
>CAZKRB010000032.1:17082-33107 GCA_964555065.1 uncultured Syntrophus sp. | reverse complement strand
GGCATTCAAGAGGTCAGGGGTTCGACTCCCCTCAGCTCCACCAGAAAAATCAGGGACTTGACCAAATCGGGTTGAGTCCCTTTTTCTTTCCCTGCCTGGTTCTTCGCTTCCCAGTTCCACTTTTCATCCCCTTTCCCATGAAATATAAAATAGAGGGATCGCTCCAATGATTCTCCGGGTGTCAAGGTTCTTCCTGCGCCATAGCCTTAGATGACGTAAGACTTTTTGATTGACATATCCAGGAACTGTTTTTAAACTAAAATAGCTATTTGTACCAACGGGGGGACTGTTGATTTC
Organism: uncultured Syntrophus sp.; assembly: GCA_964555065.1. Lineage (GTDB taxonomy): Bacteria > Desulfobacterota > Syntrophia > Syntrophales > Syntrophaceae > Syntrophus. The sequence goes on along the minus strand of CAZKRB010000032.1, from coordinate 32,810 downwards.
GAGTCCAGACTCACAATCCGGCGCAATGGATATAGTGTGAAGGCGCCCTCGGCCAATATTCATGCCCCGCCCCTTGCAACGGTTTCAGGAAATTAACCAGGCAACGCTTTGCCGGCCTGAGAGATTTCAGGAGGTCTTATGGGAACCGTCACCCTGAAGGATATCCGGATCGCGGATCAAGATCTCGAAACCCTCCCTTTGCTGAAATCGCTGCGGGGGAAAAGCCTGGCGGCCAAAGCGGAGGTCTGTATCGAAAGAGCCAGGCACGTCACCACCTTTCTCCGCGATCGGGCGGACGAAAAGGAGTCGATGGAGCTCCGCTACGCCCGGGCCGTAAACTCTTTCCTTTCCCGCAAGCGCCCCCTTTTCTTCGATGAAAACCTGCTGGCCGGGACAACTACCTCCAAACCCTTCGGCGCTCCCGTTTATCCCGAACTGACCGGCATGACCATCTGGCCGGAGCTGGACACCATGAGCACCCGGGAGAAAAACCCCCAGCGCCTCTCCCGCGAGGATGCCGACGAGCTGAATTTCAACATCTTCCCCTACTGGATGGATAAGAACATCCTGGAGGCGACCCGCGCCCGGGAAGGCAACCCGCCCTCCATGAAGCTTTTCGAGCGGATCATCTTCTTCATCGCCAGCAAGGCGGGAACCATCTCCCATACCGTTCCCTGCTACCGGATCGCCCTGGAGAAGGGCTTGGAAGGGTTGATTGCGGAAGCGGCGGGACACGAGAGGGAACTGGCGGGGAAAGGCGGGCTCTCCGGCGAAGAAAAACGGCAGCTCGATTTCTATCGGGCCGTGCAGATCGCCCTGGCGGGGATTGTCGCCTATGCCGCCAATCTGAGCGCCAAGGCCGTCGAACTGGCGCGGCAGGAGAAGGATCCGGTCCGCAGAAAGAACTATGAGGCCATGGCGGCGGTCTGTGCGCAGGTGCCGGCACAGCCGGCGCGGACCTTCCGGGAGGCGGTCAACAGCCTCTGGATCCTTCAGATTGCGATCCATGCAGAAAACATCAACATGGCCATCAGTCCCGGCCGCCTCGACCAGATCCTGTACCCCTGGTACGCAAGAGATAGGGCCGACGGCACGCTCACTCTGAAGGAGGCCATGGAACTGGTCGGCTGCCTCTGGCTGAAGCTCAACGACAACACCAACCTGGTTCCCGAGACGAGTGAGGAGCTCTTCGGCGGTGCGGGAACGGTTCCCGCCGTGACGGTCGGCGGCATCACCGCCGATGGCGAGGATGCGGTCAATGACCTCACCTACCTCATGCTGCGGATTACGGAACTGCTGAAGACGCGGGATCCGAGCCTCAATGCCCGCTATCACCTGGAAAAGAACCGCGTCGAATACCGTGATCGGGTTGCGGAGGTCATCGCCAACACCAAATCCGTGCCGGCCTTCTACAACGACCTCGCTGCCATCCGCACCCTCGAAAACCAGGGGATCGCCACGGAAGACGCCCGGGATTACGCCATCATCGGCTGCGTGGAGCTTGCCTCCTCCGGGCGCAGTTACGACGCCTCCAGTTCCATCATGCTGAACCTGGTCTCGGCGCTGGAGCTGGCCCTCTACAACGGAACGCGGCCAGTAACCGGTGACGAGCAGATCGGTCCGGCTACCGGCCCCGCCGAATCGTTCCCGACGTTCGAAGCCTTCTGGGAGGCGTTCAAGAAGCAGCTCCGCTGGCTGATCGGCGAGGCGGTCGAGCTCAACGAAATGATGGGCAAGACCCACCAGGAATACCTTCCGACGCCGCTGCTGTCGGCGCTCTTCGAAGGCCCCATGGAAAAGGGGAAAGACCTGATCTTCGGCGGCGCGCGCTACAACTCGTCCGGCGCCACCCACATCGGCTTCGCCGATACGGTAGACTCCCTGAACGCCATTGAGAAAGGGGTGTTCATCGACCGCCGCGTCACGTTTCCGGAGCTCATCGCCGCCCTGAAGCGGGACTTCGAAGGCGACGCGGCCCTTCACGCCTACCTGGTGAACCGGACCCCCAAATACGGATCTGAAGATTCCATCGCCGTCAAGAACTCCCATAACCTGCTGAGGTTCCTCTACGAGACCTACCAGGGATACACGAACTACCGCGGCGGCCGATACCGCCCCGCCTACTGGACCATGACCAATCACGCCGGCCAGGGGAAGCTCTCCGGCGCGCTTCCCAACGGGCGGAAGGCGAACCGGATCTTTGCCAGCGGCATCACCCCCGTCTCCCAGGCCGCAACGGAGTTGGCCGCCTGCCTCAACGCCGTGGGCGGGATCGACGTGCTGCATATTCCCGGGGGAGAGGCCTTCAACCTGAAATATTCGGCGATCAAGGACGAGAAAGACCTGCGGAAGTTCAGCCAGGCCATCGAGGCCTATTTCCGTACCGGCGGACTGCATATCCAGTTCAACATCCTGTCCTACGAGATGCTCATCGATGCCAAGGCCCACCCGGAAAATTACCCGGAACTCCTCGTTCGGGTCTCCGGATACTCGGCCTATTTCAAGGACCTCAACGAGGCCATGAAGGACGAGATCATCACGCGCACCGCCTACGACCTGAAAACCGGGAAATCCGTGCCCTTTCCGGAACCGCAGCAGGGAATGCTCCCTTCATTCTGAATGAAACGTCCATTGGGGTGCTCTCACAATGTGCTCTTTTGCTTCGAAGGAGAATAGATGCCGGATAATCTGATCCTCCAGGCCGCCATGAAGAAATTTACGGACAGCCTTGCCTCGGAATTTGCCGAGGATTTTCTGCTGCTCCTGCTCAACCTGATGTCGGCCGTTTTCCTCTTCGACCCCAACTTCCGGAGAAACATCGAACATTTCCAGGGGCGCTATCAGTTCAAGAGCAAAGACGGCCTCATCACCGTGGCGGCCCTCTTCGGGAACAACCGCCTGAAAGTCCGGGAAGAGGAAATCCCCGATCCCGATATCACCGTCTATTTCAAGGACGGCAAGGCGCTCATGGCCTATCTCCTCACCCCGAAGCCGGACATCCTCGGCTCCATCCTGCGCCAGGAGGTGTCCCTCGACGGCAACCTCAACTATCTATACAAATTCGCCTTTATGGCCAAACGGCTGCAACTGATGGCTACCGGGGCCATCTGAACCGGATGAGGGAAGAGGCCCCGCTCATCTTCAATATCCACCGTTTTGCCCTCGACGACGGACCGGGCATCCGGACCACGGTCTTTCTGAAGGGATGCCCCCTTTCCTGCATCTGGTGCCACAACCCGGAAGGCATGCGCGCCGGGCGGGAAATGGCCCTTGATCCGAACCGATGCATCGCCTGCGGGGCCTGCAGGGCTGTCTGTCCGGAAGGGGCCGTCTCCGAAAAGCCGGACCTCCGGATTGACCGCCGCCGGTGCACCGCCTGTGCCAGATGCGCGGAGCGCTGTCCCGCCACGGCGATCCAGGTGATGGGGAGAAGGCATTCCCTTGGGGGACTGCTGGAATTGCTGCTGCGGGATTCGAATTTTTATGCCGCCTCCGGCGGCGGCGTGACCTTTTCCGGCGGGGAGCCGACGCTTTTCATGGCGTACCTGGGTGCCGCCCTGAAGGCGTTGAAAGAGGAGAACCTCCATACGGCCATCCAAACCTGCGGCCTTTTTGACTATCGCGCCTTTTCGCGGCAGGTGCTCCCCGTTACCGATCTGATCATGTTCGACCTCAAGTTCATCGATTCCGCCCGGCACCGGCGCTATACGGGGAAGGACAACGGAGTCATTCTCGAGAACTTCAGGCGCTTGACGCGAGAGGCCCGCGGCAGGGTCCTACCGCGGCTTCCCCTGGTTCCTGGGATCACGGCAACGCGGAGCAACCTGAAGGAAATAGCCTTTTTCCTGGCAGAGCTGGGATACGGACGGTGCGATCTTCTTCCGTACCACCCGGGGGGGATCGAGAAGCGAAAAAGCCTTGGGATTAAAACACCGCCGGGGCTTCCGGAACGGCCGCTGAGGCCGGAGGAAGAAGAGGAACTCCGGAAGGAGTTCCGGAAACAGCTAACCCGGCGCCTCGGCACGGCGGCGTGATTTCGAGCCAGGCATCCTGTTGACTTTCACGTTCTAAGAGAGGAAGACCATGCAGATCGATTTTCATCATGCGGTAACCTACGTGGCAGCGCGGCTGGCTGGATTTGTCCACAAGGATGCCGACATCATCGCCTATGCCGCCCAGTACGTGGACGATGCCACCAGGCACGGATTCATCTGTTTCGACAACAAGGCTCTTTATGAGCGAACCAGTTCGTCTCACAAAACGGTCGACCCGGAAAATCTCAACGTCCTGGACAATCAGAAAGTCTGGATGCCCTTCCACTTCCTGCCCGGAAACGGCACGGTCAAGCCGGGAAGGAATCCCAAGGGAACCTTCATCCAGAAGCTGGTGACACTGCCCGGCAGCCCGGTTGCCCAGGAGATGGTGCGGGCAGCCATCGTCGATCATGGCAAGCCCTACGACCTGCACCGCCTGGGGATCACCATGCATGTCTATGCCGATACCTGGGCGCACCGAGGATTTGCGGGAGTTCTCCACGAAATCAACCGGGTCGGCGATCTGGAAGAAGTCGGCAGCAGCGGCGTCTTCGAAGGCGGATTGGGAGCTTTTGTCGGCAGAGTCTTCGAAATTTTCGGGAAAGCCGTCCCTCCTCTGGGCCATGGCCAGGCCAATATTTTTCCCGATATGCCCTTTCTTTCCTGGAGATATAAAAACGGTCTCGGCCAGGTCATTGAACGCAACAACACGGAAGACTTCTGTGAAGCGGCGGACGCCCTGTGCCGGGCCATGCAGGAGTATCGGCGCCATACCCTTCCGACGGTGCAGGTAACGGGCATCGGCGAGGAAGACAGGAAAAAAATCCGGACGCTCTTTTCCGAGCTGAAAAACAAGGATGGCGCCGAACGCCATCAGGCATGGCTTCAGACCATCAGCGGCAAGTCGGGAAAAGCCTTCAGCTTCGGCAAGGCCGATATCTCCTATGCCGACAGGGGGGAAAATTCCTGGAAAGCTCAAGCCTTGGGCGATTCAGATGAGCATCCGCTCCTTTTCGAATATGCCTACCGGGATGCCTTTCTTACGAGCAACTGGAAGCTGTTCCATGACGCCCTGCAGCTCCACCGGATTACGGTTGCTCATGATATCCTTCCGAAATACGGCATCTGTGCGGCGTAAAACACGGCGGCGCTCATTCACCCACTTACCCGGTAAGGGGGAATGAAAATCAATAAGAAGGAGGTAAGGGTTCCATGGCTGAAACAAAAGTAAAGAGGGCAATGGGATGGCGGCCGGATTATCCTGACTTCAGGGATTATACGGTCGAACATGACGAGGTTTCTTCAAAAGCGAAAGCCCTTGGGCAGAAGGATTCCATCAAGGCGATGTTGACGAAGATGGGGCTTGCCAAGACGTCCAAGGCAAAACAGCCGGCGGTGGCCGATCTGCGGCCCTGGTGCCCTCCCGTGGAAGACCAGGAGAGTCTCGGTTCCTGTACCGCCAATGCGGGAGTCGCCATCATCGAGTATTTTGAAAGAAGGGCCTTCGGGAAGCACATCGATGCTTCACGACTCTTCCTGTACAAGGTAACCCGCAACCTGATGAAGGAGAAGGGCGATACGGGCGCCTACCTTCGCTCAACCATGGGGGCGCTGGCACTCTTCGGCGTGCCCCCGGAAGAGTACTGGCCGTACAACATAAAGGATTTTGACGTGGAGCCGCCGGCCTTCTGTTACGGGTATGCCCAGAGCTATCAGGCGATCAAGTACTACCGTCTCGATCCTCCCGGGACGGCTCCCGATGTTCTCCTCAACAGGATCAAAACCAACCTGGCGGCCGGTCTCCCCTCCATGTTCGGGTTTACAGTCTATACGTCCATTAATCAGGCCGACGGACAGGAAGGGATGATTCCCTATCCGACCGCCGGAGAGAACATCGAAGGCGGTCATGCCATCGTGGCGGTGGGATATGATGACGGAATGAAAATCAAGAATGCCAACAAAAACGGCATTGAGACGACCGGTGCGCTCCTGATCCGCAATTCGTGGGGGACCGGCTGGGGGGACGGCGGGTATGGCTGGCTGCCCTATGAATACGTCAAAAACGGGCTGGCCGAAGACTGGTGGTCGGTAATCAAGAGCGAATGGGTGGATACGGGCCTTTTCAAGGCCTAGACATCGAGCCGCCCGCGTCGCCCGCGGCGAAAAGCGGGCAGCGAAGGGATCGATTCCAGCAGGTTACACCGGGTTGGCCCGGGAACCGGACCAACCCGGTCGCTCTTTTCTCGCTCTTTCCGGGGAAGGTCCCTCGGGAAGGAGAGCCGACCATGCCTGCCCGACTTGCTTCTTACAGATCTTTGAGGTCCTTCTTGATTTTGAGCTTCCCCTCCTTGATCATGCCGCTCTTGGTGTTTTCAAGCCAGGTGGTGAAATACTCGTTGCGCTTCATCATCAGCAACAGCTGCTTCAAGGTGTCCCTCTTGGCCTGATAGTCCGCCGTATCGATTTTCCCCCGCTCCTTGAAGGAAACGACGACAACGCCGCCGTTGACTTCGAAGGTGCGCTCCGGGATGGGGTTGCGCTCCGAGAGCTGATAGAGAGCGGCGGAGAGATCCGGATTGGTTCCCAGTCCGGGAATGGCGGCTCCCGGTTTGAAAAATCCCGATTCAGCAGGGGAGAGCTTGTTTTCCTGGGCCACCTGAGAAAGGGCTTTCCCCTTCTTCAGCAGGGCAAGCGCGCCCTCCGCCGCCTTTTTGCATCGGCTCTGGGCTTCCGTCTCCGTATAACGCCTGGCCACCTCCGGCTCGATGTCCTTCAGCTCCGGGGTATAGGCGGGCTTCCGGGAAGCGACCTTGAAAAAGAAGTATCCCTCCTCGTCGGAAAACACCTTACTGATTTCATCCTGTTTCAGCTCCGCGAGGATTTGCGCAACGCCGGCAACCTTGCCGAAAGGTGAGGGAACGCTGTTCAGGGGAAAGGTATCGGTGGTGACTGTTTGCAGCTTGTTTTGAGCCGCGTAGGCCTCGAAATTTTCCTCCTGGTAAATCGTGTCATGGATTTTTTTCGCCTGCTCAGCCGCTGCGGCCATGCCGTTCATCTTTGCCAGTTCCGCGATAATTTGCGCCTTTACCACAGCCAGGGGCGGAGCTTTCTCCCCCTTGGGGGCAAATTTTGTCGAATGGCGGTCATAATAATCAGCAATGTCCGCTTCAGAGATGCCGGCAGGATCGGCGAAATCCCGGCCCGGGAAGAGGATTGCCTTGATCTGCACCTTTTCGGGAACGCGGAATTCATTGCCATGATCCTTCAGGTAAGTCTCCAGGTCCTTCCGGGAGGGCGATATGCTGCTTTTAAAAGCGGCGGGCATAAAGAGCAGATAGTTGATGTTGATCTGCTCGTTCTGAAAACTGAAAAAATCAGAGACTTCCTGGTCTGAAACCTTGACCGCTTCCTGGATGAGCTGCTCCAGCTTGGCGGCGGAAAGCATTTTCTGCTGTGCGGCTTCAAATTCATCGGGAGTCATCCGGTTGGCGCGCAGCATCTGGCGATAGGCCGTTTCATTAAACGTTCCGCCGCGCTGGAAGGCTGGGTACGCCGCAATGGCACGCCTCACTTCATCGTCCGTGGCCGTCAGATTAAGCTCCCCGGCCTTCTGCATGATGATCGCCTGGGAAATGAGGCTGTCCAGGGCCTTTTGCTTCAGGTCCAGCCCTTTGAACATCTCCTCAGTCAGGGAACCGCCATACCGCTGACGATAAAACTCGGCAAGATTGCTGTATTCCTTCTGGACCTCAGCCAGCGTGATTTCTTTCCCGTCCACAACGGCGACGGTCCGGGTTCTCTCTTCTCCGGTCCGAGATCCGAAATAGAAGATGAAGACGATAATGATCATTCCCAGAAGGAATTTCATGAGCCAGTTCTTGGCATGTTTCCGCATCAGTTCAAGCATCGCTTACTCCCATGATTTCCATTAATCTGTGGCGCTTGTGATAGTATAGTCACCTGTAAAATGCAATCTTATTTTGGAAAAATGGATTGCTAAGGGTCCGGAAATAAGTTATAGGAAGCATCCTGCAGCCAGGGGTCCATAACCCTTCGGGCAGATATTCCATGAATAAAATTAGGGGGAAGGACATTGCTCTTCGATTTCATCTTGGGAAAGTTTTCCAACGATCTGGCCATCGATCTGGGAACAGCCAATACGCTTGTTTATGTCAAGAACAAGGGCATTGTCTTAAGTGAACCTTCCGTCGTTGCGGTTCATAAAGATTCCCGGGGGGTCAAGAAAGTGCTGGCCGTGGGGACCGAGGCAAAGAAAATGCTCGGGAGAACACCAGGAAACATCGTTGCAATCCGGCCGATGCGGGAGGGCGTGATCGCCGACTTTGACATCACGGAAGCCATGCTCCGGCATTTCATTCTCCGTGTGCACAATCGCAGGAAGCTGGTCAGGCCCAGAATCATTGTGTCCATTCCCTCCGGAATCACCCAGGTGGAGAGAAGGGCCGTCCGGGAAACCGTTGAATCGGCCGGCGCTCGGGAAATCTATCTCATCGAGGAACCGATGGCGGCCGCCATCGGTGCGGGACTTCCCGTCTCGGAACCGACGAGTTCCATGATCGTGGACATCGGCGGCGGAACCACGGAAGTGGCCGTCATTTCCCTGGCCGGCATCGTGTATTCTCAGTCGGTTCGGGTGGCGGGGGACAAGATCGATACGGAGATCGTCAACTTCATCAAGAGAAAATACAGTCTCCTCATTGGGGAGCGCACGGGAGAAATCATCAAGACGACGATCGGCTGCGCCTATCCGGAAGATGAAATCCGCACGGTGGATGTGAAGGGACGGGATCTGATTTCCGGCATTCCGAAAACGGTGGAAATCAATTCCGAAGAAATCCGGGAAGCCATTATGGAACCGATCAAGATCATTGTGGATACCATCCGGGATGCCTTGGAGAATGCGCCTCCGGAACTGGCCGGCGATATCGTGGATCGTGGAATCGTCTTGACCGGGGGCGGCGCCCTGCTCAGGAAACTGGATGTTCTGATTCGGGAAGAAACGGGCCTGCCGATCACCATTGCCGACGACCCCCTGACCACCGTTGCCATCGGCGCCGGCATGGCGCTGGATCAGCTGGATGTGCTGAAGCAGGTTGCGGTTCAGGCCTGAGCCGAGCAGGGACTTCAAGCTTGCGATCACCGATGAGGGATGTCCTGGCCCCACCCCTAACGGGTGCATATCTTTTATCATGATCCCGGCAGACGGCAAGGGAACCCTGCCTCCGTTCCGCGGGAGCTTCGAGTCACTTCCCCCATCCCAAAGCGACGGGATCTGACATGCAGTTTCTCAAGAAATATCGATCTGTGATTCTGGCAGCGATCATGGTTGTTATTTCTCTGGTCATGCTGTCTTATAACCTGGCCCATCCTGTCGCGGAAACCGGTTTGATCCGAAGTGCCGTCCTTGAATTGACGGAGGCGATTGAACGGACCGTCGATGTTCCTGTTCAGACTCTCAATAACACGTGGAAAAGATACCTCTTTCTCGTCGGGTTGGAACGGGAGAACGGGCGGCTCCTCCGGCAGAATGCCCTGCTGACCCAACAGTTGATCCGGCACCAGGAAGGCTATCTTGAAGGCCTCAGGCTAAAGGCCTTGCTTGATCTGAAAGAACAGGTTCCCTATGAGATGATTGCGGCGTCGGTGACAGGGCGAAACAGGCAAGCCATCCGCCGGACGATCCTGATTAACAAGGGAAGCGCCCAGGGGATCAAGGTGGGGATGCCGGTGGTTGCCGCCCGGGGTGTGGTGGGGCGGATCATTGAGACCTCCCGGGATGCATCCCGGGTTCTGCTGCTGATCGATGAAAGCAGCAATGTGGATTCCATCGTCCAGGGAAGCCGGAGCCATGGAATCCTTCAGGGCTCCGACCAGGGCCGTTGTGTCCTGAAATACATCCCCAAAATGGAGGTTGTCCGCATCGGCGATGCGGTTATTTCGTCGGGGCTTTGCGGCGTGTTTCCCAAATCCTGGCTGCTGGGGACGGTTTCCAGGGTGACTCGGGGGGAAAACGGCCTCTTTCAGAAAGTTGAGGTGATCCCGTCCGTGGATTTTTCGAAGCTGGAGGAGGTGCTGGTTCTGACCTCGCTGAACAAAGGTCCGAAGGAGTGATTTACTTCCTTCTGCTGCCCCTTTTTTCGTTGCTCTTTGTTGTCTTTCAAACGACCGTCCTCGAACTCCTGTTTTTTAACCGGATCAGCGTGGAAGTCAGCCTCGTTCTGGTTATCTACGCCGGATTTTACCTGGATATTCTCAAGGGCGGGCTGCTGAGTTTCCTCCTTGGCTTTTTTCTCGATATCTTGACGGGTTCCGTGACCGGAATGTATTGTCTGCTCTATCTGTCGATTTTTTTTATCTCGATGCTGGTCTCGCTCCGGGTGTATGCCGGCCGGACGTTTTTCATCATGGGTTATGTCTTCGTCTGCGCTCTTTTCGAGAGCTGGATCGTTCTGCTCTTCTGTAAATATATGCAGAATCTTGATTTGTTTCATAAATTCTTCACGCTTTTCCTTCCGCAGGTCCTGGTGGTCAGCTTCTTAAGTCCGGCGTGTTTTAAAACCTTCAACCGCTTTGGAGAATTATTGAATGTTGAGGCTGCAAGGTCGGATAAAAGGGCACGAAACCTCTGAGTACCGGCAGCGGTTCAGGTTTATTTTTGCCGTTGTTCTGCTTTCGCTGTCCCTCCTGATCATCAGGCTGTGGTATCTTCAGGTCATCAAAGGGCCGGAACTCAGTCAGCGCTCGGCAAGCAACAGTGTCCGCCTCCGCAAGATCAATCCCCTGCGGGGGATGATCCTGGACGTCCAGGGGAACATCCTCGTGGACAACCAGACGTCCTTCGATCTCACTTTCATTCCTAACCGTCCGGAAGATAAAGGGAAAGCGCTATCCATGCTTTCCGCTCTCTACACATCGAAGTCATGGGCGCTGCCGGAGGAGTTTTCCCTGATCGGGAAAGCCCATCCCTTCATCCCCTCAAAAATCGAGAAAAATATCAGTCGAGAGAAATTGGCGCTCATCGAAACTCATGCCCTGGAATTGCCCGGCGTGGGGATTGAAGTCGTGCCGATCCGCAAGTATCTGGCGGGAGAGATGATTGCGCATATTGTCGGCTATGTGGGCGAGGTCAGCCAGGAGGAACTGGAAAAATCAAAGGGAAAATACGCCTCCGGCGATATGGTCGGCAAGTATGGGCTGGAAAAATATTACGATGACGATCTCCGGGGAAGAAATGGGGCGGAACAGGTAGAAGTGAATGCCCTTGGCAAGGCGGTTCGTGTTTTGGGGAAAACGGATCCCCTTGCCGGCTGCAATGTCGTGTTGACGATCGATGCCCGTCTCCAGAAGCTTGCCTGGGAGGCCATGAGTGGAAAGACCGGGGCGATTGTGGCCATGGATCCCCGGGATGGCTCCATTTATGCGATGGTAAGTTCTCCCGGATTTGACCCCAATTTGTTTAATGGAGGAATTTCCCAGGAAAACTGGAAAATCCTCTCCCGGGACCCGAAGCATCCGATGGAACAGCGGACGATTTCAGGCCAGTACCCGCCGGCCTCGACCTATAAATTAATCGTTGCCGCCGCGGCCTTGGAAGAAGGGCTGATTTCCCCCGGCAGTGCGGTATTGTGCACCGGTTCCTTCGCGCTGGGAAACCATTCTTATCGCTGCTGGCAGAGACGTGGACATGGTATGGTGAATCTTCACCGGGCAATCGTTGAGTCCTGCGATGTTTATTTTTACCGGATCGGGTTGATGCTCGGTGTGGACAAAATTGCCTGGTATGCAAAGAAGTTCGGTTTCGGGGCCCCGACCGGGATTGATCTGCCCCGGGAAAAGTCAGGACTGGTTCCCACCCAGCGCTGGAAACTGACAAGATTCAAGAAGCCCTGGCAGATGGGAGAGACCATCTCGGTGTCCATCGGCCAGGGCTTCAACAGCGTAACGCCTCTCCAGTTGGTCGGCGCCTACAGCGCGCTGGCCAATGGGGGAACGGTTTATCGTCCACAGATCGTCAAGCGAATCGAGGCCCCCGATGGTCGGATCGTCAAAGTCATGAAAGCGGAGAGGAGCCAAACCCTCCCGGTCAGCGCGAAAACCCTGGAGCTTTTAAAGAGTGGCTTGTGGGGGGTCGTCAATGAGAAAAACGGCACGGGCAATGCGCTGCGGCGGCCGCAACGGGATGTCTGCGGGAAGACGGGGACTGCCCAGGTCATCGGCCTGCCTGCCAGTGAGAAGGCCCGCCGGGCGAGACAATCCTCCAGAGCCTATCAGGATCACGCCCTCTTTGCCTGCTTTGCCCCCTGTGGAAGCCCGGAGATCGCCGTGGCGGTCATCGTCGAGCATGGCCTTCACGGGGGAACGGGAGCGGCGCCCATTGCGCGGAAGATTATCGACGCCTACTTTAAAAATAAAAAACAGCCGGTAACGATCCCCTCGGAGGGGGACGGCATGTCGGGAGACGCATCCCGGGATAAAATCGCCGGGAGGGATGTCGGGGAAGAGCATGGGAGAGAAAACTAGGAAGTTCGACAGGATTAAGTTTTTCGAGGTGAGAAGATGAGGTTTGACCGCCGATTGGTCCTGAACTTCGACTGGACTCTGCTCATCCTGGTGCTGATGATTTGCGCGATTGGCGTTTTGAACATCTACAGTGCCGGGTACTGCTCCGGCGTCAGGACGAATCCCTTCTATATAAAGCAGCTTCAGTGGATCGCCATCGGGCTGGTCTGTATGAGCGTCGCCTTTTCCATCGACTACCGGCTGATCAGCCAGTACGCCTACATCTTACATGGCATGGCGGTGATCACCCTGCTCGTCGTTTTTTTTTACGGCTATGCGACCCATGGATCTCAGCGCTGGATGGTCCTGGGAAATTTTTCCTTTCAGCCGTCGGAACTGGTCAAAGTGACGCTTATCCTCGCCCTGGCAAAATACTTTGACGACCACAAGCTGACTGAGGGGTATCATCTGAGGGATCTTTTGATCCCCTTTTCGCTGCTCATTGTTCCCTTTATCCTCATCCTGAAACAGCCTGATCTGGGAACGGGCCTCGTGCTGCTGATCGTCTTCTCCTCCCTGATCCTCTTTGTGGGCATCCGGCTTAAATCCCTGGCCTGGGTGGTATCGCTGGTTGTGCTCCTGATCCCCGCCGGGTGGTATTTTATGAAAGAATATCAAAGGGAGCGCGTCCTGACGTTTTTAAATCCCGAGCGGGATCCCCTGGGAACGGGCTATCATATCATCCAATCCATGATTGCCGTCGGTTCCGGAGGGCTTCTGGGCAAGGGATTTTTGCAGGGGACGCAGACGCAGCTTCAGTTTCTCCCGGAACAGCAGACGGATTTCGTCTTTTCCGTCTTCGCCGAGGAATGGGGCTTCCTGGGAGGGGGAATCCTGATTGCCCTTTTTATGTCCCTGATCCTCTGGAGTTTGAAGATCTCCCTGCATGCACGAGATTTTCTGGGGGCGCTGATCGCCTTCGGGTTCAGCGCCCTGCTGTTCTGGGAAGTCTTTATCAACATCGGAATGGTTCTGGGGATGATGCCGGTGGTGGGGATCCCGCTGCCTTTTTTAAGCTATGGCGGCTCGGCCATTGTTTCCCTGCTGACCTGTGTCGGATTGCTTTTAAATGTCAGCATGCGGAAGTACATTCTGCAGCCGTAAGGGCTGAAATTAGCTGGGACATAATCACGAAGAAGATTATTTTCGCCCAAAAGTGCTTGACATTCAATTTGAGTTATGATTAATGCATCCACGCCTGTTGATTGAATATATTTGGAGTTTAGAGGCTATGGATCCCGCGTGTCGTCGTGTTGAGCTGATCGTGAATAGGGCCAAGGGAAGCATCAGAAAGATAGGTGAATTTTATATCGCAGCCGGATGGATGAGTTAATTTCCATCCGGCTTTTTTGTTTGTCGGGTCATTCATAAATCGTATTTGCAGGTTCATGATTTCTTATAAGGAGAGGGGGTTAAGGCATGACAATCAGTCTTGATTATACTTTGTGGATACAGATCGTGAATTTCCTCTTATTGATATTTATTCTGAACTTTATCCTTTATAAGCCGATTATGGGGATCCTTGAGAAGAGGAAGGGGCAGATTGAAGGTTCCGAACAGGAAATCAAGGAGCTGAATCTGACCGTGGAACAGAAGGAAACCCGGTATCAGGAAAAGCTCCGCCTGGCAAAAAATGACGCCCTCGAGCAGAAGAAGGCGATCGTGCGGGAGGGTTCGGAATCTGCCAAAGCGATCCTCGATGGGGCACGCAGCGAGGTTCCCAAGATCGTTGAGCAGTTCGAAAAGAAAGTTACCAAGGAAGTCGGCGATGCACGGCTGGCGTTGCGTGAGCAGTCGGAAAAAATAGCAATGGAAATTGCCCAAAAAGTGATGGGAAGGAGTATCCAATGAGAGGGTGTGTGTGGCTGAATTCCCTGAAAAGAAATCGCGGGCGAGTATTGGCTTCCCTTCTTTTTGCCGTTTTGGTGCCCTCGCTGGCGATGGCCTCCGGCGGTGAGGGAGGCGAAGGAAAAAATTGGGTCAACTTCGCGTGGCGGGTTCTTAATTTTGCCATTATCGCAGGAATTCTTTACTGGCTGCTGGCGGATAAGATCAAAAGTTTTTTTGGCGGACGGCGGGAGGAGATCCGGACGGCTCTGGAAGAGGCCCGGTGTGCCAAAGAAGAGGCGCAACGTAAATTTGAAGAGTACTCGGCGAAGCTGGATAAGGCGACGGAGGAGATCGACGGCGTTTATGCCATGATCAAGGCTCAGGGAGAGGCGGAAAAGCAGAAGATTCTTGAGGATGCCAAGAAGGCGGCGGAAAAGATGAAGGAAGATACGCAGGCCAGAATGGAGCAGGAGTTCCAGAAGGCGAGCCGCCAGTTAAGGATGGAAACCATCCAGTTGTCGGTGCAGGTAGCTGAAGATATTCTGAAGCGGAACATAAAGCCGGAAGATCATGAGAATATGGTTAAAGATTACTTGGATAAGGTGGTGAGAAAACATTGATCAACAGCGGAATTGCAAAGCGGTATGCCAGGGCGTTTTTTGATATTGCCGGCGAAGACAAGCTTTACGAAAAGTACTATGAAGAGTTGAGCGGCTTCGCCCGGATTGTTCAGGATGACAAGAATCTGAAAGAATTTCTCGCGAATCCCGTCTTTGATCAAGCTGAGAAGAAAGCCGTTGTGGAGGCAATTATTCAGAAGGTCAAAATGTCGGATATGACGGCGAACTTTTTGAAATTGCTGGTAGACAAGAAGCGGATCGGAATGCTCGCCGAAATAACGGATCACTACCGTGAACTGATGGATGAAGTGCTGAAGAGAGCCCGGGTCAGTTTGAAGACAGCCTTTCCATTGCCGGCGGACGTGGCCGCGGAAATCAAGCAGGGACTGGACAGGATGACCGGCAAGCAGACAGAGGTAACCATTGAGGAAGATCCTTCCCTGCTGGGTGGAATTGTCATCAGGGTAGGGGATACGCTTTATGATGGAAGCATAAAGACTCAGTTGAGTAATATAAGGAATCTCTTAGGGGAGGCAGTATAGACCATGGATACAATCAAGGCAGAGGAAATAAGTCAAATTATTTCCAAACAAATTCGCGACTATGAACGGAAACTTGATGTCAGTGAAACCGGTACCGTATTGTCTGTTGGCGACGGCATTGC
>CAZKRB010000032.1:0-17072 GCA_964555065.1 uncultured Syntrophus sp. | reverse complement strand
GGCGGAATCAAGGGGATGGTGCTGAACCTCGAAGCGGATAACGTGGGTGTTGCCGTTCTCGGCGAGGTTACCCATATCAAGGAAGGGGACATCGTTAAGCGGACAGGCAAAATTGCCCAGATTCCCGTGGGCGAAGCGTTACTGGGAAGAGTCATTGATGCCACGGGAGAGCCGATTGACGGCAAGGGGCCTCTCGGAGCGACGGAGTTCAGCCGAATCGAGATGGTTGCGCCGGGTGTTATTAAACGTCAGCCCGTTAATCAGCCGATGTATACCGGCCTTAAAGCGATTGATGCAATGACCCCCATCGGCAAGGGACAGCGTGAACTGATCATTGGGGATCGCCAGATTGGGAAAACGGCGATCGGGATTGACGCCATCATCCGGCAGAAAAATACCGGCGTTAAGTGCATCTACGTCGCGATTGGCCAGAAGAAATCAACCGTTTCGCAGATCGTTGAAAATCTCAGGAAAAATGACGCGATGTCTTACACCTGCGTTGTTGCCGGTTGTGCCAGTGACCCGGCGACACTGCAATACATTGCCGCTTACGCCGGATGCAGCATTGGTGAATATTTCAGGGACAAGGGGGAAGATGCCCTCATCATCTATGACGATTTGTCCAAACAGGCCGTGGCTTACCGACAGATCTCCCTGCTGCTGAGAAGGCCGCCGGGACGTGAAGCCTATCCCGGTGACATTTTCTACAACCACTCCCGTCTTCTGGAAAGATCAGCGCGGGTCAGTGCGGACCTGGGCGGGGGATCGCTGACTGCATTGCCCATTATCGAAACGCAGGCTGGCGACGTTTCCGCCTACATTCCCACCAACGTGATTTCCATTACCGATGGCCAGGTTTATCTGGAACCCAGCCTTTTCTTCTCCGGCATCAGGCCGGCGATCAACGTCGGTTTGTCCGTTTCCCGCGTCGGCGGCGCCGCGCAGGTAAAGGCGATGAAGCAGGTTGCCGGAACCTTGAAGCTTGACCTGGCGCAGTATCGTGAACTGGCCTCCTTTGCCCAGTTTGGAAGCGACCTGGATAAAGCGACGCAGGCCCAGTTGGACCGCGGTGTGCGCCTGGTGGAGATTTTAAAGCAGCCCCAGTTTCAGCCCATGAGCCTTGCGGAAGAAGTCGTCGTTCTTTTTGCCGGGACGCGTGGTTTCCTCGACAAGTATGAAGTCGATAAGATTAAGAACTATGAGCCGCAGGTTCTGGCCTTTATGAACAGCAAGTATCAGGGCATTATGAATGAGATCGATGAGAAGGAGATCATCTCACCGGAATTGGAGCAGAAAATGAGGGATGCCCTTACAGAGTTCGATTCCGTCTTTGTTGCGGTGTAAATAAAGGCAGCCGGTGCGGGTTCGCCGCAAGAATCTAAGAAAAAACAGTTTGAGGAAAGGAAGAAACTTTAATGGCCGCATTAAAGGACATTAAACGGAAAGTAGCGGCGGTACATAAGACAAAGCAGATTACCAAAGCTATGAATATGGTTGCGGCGTCCAAATTCCGGACGGCGCAGACCAGGATGGAAAGTTTTCGTCCCTATGCTATGAAATTCATGGATGTCTTGAGCAGCTTGGCACTCCGGGTAAATCCAGAATCTCATCCGCTGCTGGCTGTTAGAGAGCCAAAAAAAATCCGAGTCCTCTGCATGAGTTCCGACCGGGGGCTTTGTGGCGGTTTCAATACCAATCTGATCAAGTCGACGGAGAGGTTTCTTAAGGAGAAGGCCGGTGCGGGGCTTAACGTCGAGTTGACCCCCCTGGGAAGAAAGAGCCGGGACTATTTCAAAAGAAAACATGCAATTATCAATGAACGTGCCGATATATTCGGTAAGTTTGACATAACGCTGGCTCAGGCGATTGCGGAAGATGTCATTTCACCGTTCATCAATGAAGAATTTGACGAGCTGTACATCATCTACAATGAGTTTTTAAATGTGTCGCAGCAGCGCCCAGTGGCAGTCAGACTCCTTCCACTCCCTTCCGTGGGAGAAGAGGAGGCTGCCGATCCGGAAAAGCTCATGGATTATACCTATGAGCCTTCCGATGAGGCGATCATTGAAAAGATCTTGCCGATGTATCTGAATGTGCTGATTTACCGAGCATTGGTGGAAACGTCGGCGGGAGAGAACGGTGCACGGATGGCAGCGATGGATAATGCGACCAGAAACTGCGATGAATTGATCAGCGCACTGACACTCCAATATAATAAGGTAAGGCAGTCGGCGATTACGGCCGAATTGATGGATATCGTTGGTGGAACAGAAGCGTTAAAGGGATAGAAAAACAAGCATGTGGATAATAAATCGAAGATAGTCCCTTCGATTGGACGAGTCAAAGATAATGATTTCGGCAGCGAAAAGGAGACGACAATGAATGTAGGAAAGATTGTACAGGTGATCGGGCCCGTAATTGACGTTGTATTCGAAGAGGGCCAACTACCGGCAATTTTAAATGCCATCCTCATAACCAATCCCGTCATCAATGATGACAAAGATAATCTGATTGTCGAGGTGGCCCAGCACTTGGGCGATAACGTCGTGCGCTGCATCGCTATGGATGTTACAGACGGCTTGGTTCGCGGGATGGAGGCGAAGGATACCGGTGCACCCATTACAGTCCCTGTCGGCAAGGAATGTCTCGGGCGAATCATGAATGTGGTTGGCAGACCCGTTGATGGGCTGGGTGCCATTGAAGCCAAGACGTACATGCCTATTCATAGACAATCTCCCACCTTCATGGAACAGGACACCTCCGTTCATGTTCTGGAAACTGGGGTAAAGGTTATCGATCTGCTGGTCCCATTTCCACGGGGCGGTAAGATGGGACTGTTCGGTGGAGCCGGCTGCGGTAAAACCGTCGTGATGATGGAAATGATTCATAACATCGCCATGCATCATGGTGGCATCTCCGTGTTTGCCGGGGTGGGTGAAAGAACGCGTGAAGGAAATGACCTCTATCGAGAGATGCTGGAATCAGGCGTTATCAAACAAGCGGCCCTGATTTATGGCCAAATGACTGAGCCGCCGGGAGCACGCGCAAGGGTTTCTCTCACCGCGTTGGCCTCAGCGGAATATTTCCGTGATGTGGAAGGTCAGGACGTTCTTCTCTTTGTTGACAACATTTTCCGCTTCACCCAGGCAGGTTCGGAGGTCTCCGCTCTTCTCGGAAGAATGCCTTCGGCGGTGGGTTATCAACCGACCCTGGCAACGGACCTCGGCGAGCTTCAGGAGCGCATCACCTCGACGGACAAGGGATCCATTACCGCAGTGCAGTGTGTGTACGTTCCCGCTGATGACTTGACGGACCCGGCGCCGGCAACGACCTTTGCCCATCTGGATGGTACCGTTGTCTTGTCACGACCCCTTTCAGAACTGGGAATCTACCCGGCGGTTGACCCTCTGGATTCAACATCGAGAATTCTGGATCCGATTGTTCTGGGTGAAGAGCATTATAAAGTCGCCCGAGCGGTCCAGGTAACATTGCAGAAATATAAAGACCTGCAGGATATCATTGCGATCCTCGGAATGGATGAATTATCGGAAGAGGATAAGTTGACCGTCAACCGAGCAAGAAAAGTTCAAAGATTCCTTTCACAGCCGTTCTTCGTTGCTGCGCAGTTTACAGGCATCGAGGGTAAATTTGTCTCCGTTCCCGATACGGTCAGGGGTTTCAAAGAGATCCTCGAAGGAAAATACGACGAGTTGCCGGAGCAGGCATTCTACATGGTCGGCGGAATTGAAGAAGCTGTCGAAAAAGCCAAGGGATATCAGGAGCAATAAGTATAGGGGTAATCAATGGCCGATGAACTGTTATTGGAAATCGTGACACCGGAAAAGCTGGCTTTCTCCGGGGAGGTTGCCGAGGTAACCATACCGGGGACGGAAGGTGAGTTCGGTGTGTTGAGAGGGCATGAATCGTTGCTCAGCACGGTAGGGATTGGCGAATTAAGCTTTACGGTAGGAAACAAGAAGACGTATTATGCCGTCAATAACGGATATGCTGAAGTGACGTCGAGTAAGGTAACGGTTCTTGCCGAGACCGCGGAAAGCGCTGAGACGATCAACAGGGAAAGGGCGCAGCGGGCAAAAGAGCGCGCCGAAGAAAAGATATCAAAGTTGTCAAAGGACGACTTGGAATTCGAGACCATGAGCATCGCACTGATGCGGGCGATTAACCGGATCAGCGTGGCAGAAAAAAGTTAGTAACTGTAAGCAGGATTAAAAAAGGGAAGCCGGTGTTGGAGAAATGCAACACCGGCTTTTTTTGTCTTCCGGCGATTTCTCCCGGATAAAGAGTAAACGCCCTGTTGGAAGCAGCTACTTGTTCTTCTCGCCAATGTAAATATCAATCACTTCAAAATTACGGATCCCGCCGGGCGTTTGAACTTTGACTTCGTCTCCGATCAATTTGCCGATTAAGGCCTTGCCGATAGGGGAGGTAACGGAAATCTTGTTGGCGGTAATATCTGATTCAAAGGGGCCAACGAGCTGGTAATTGGTTTGATTTCCGGAATGGACATCCTCAATGACCACCGTAGCGCCGAAAACGACCTTGTCGTCACTGAGCGTTTTCAGATCGATGATGTTGGATAAGGCAAGATTGTTTTCCAGTTCCTGCAGCTTTCCATGGAGAAAGGACTGCTTTTCCTTGGCCGCTGTGTATTCGGCGTTTTCTGATAGATCTCCATGCCCCCGTGCCGTTTCAATATCTCTTACATTGGCCGGAATCAATACGCACTTGAGATGTTCGAGTTCACGTTTAAGATTTTCGAAACCTGCCTTGGTGATCGGCATTTTTTTCATCATGTTGCATTCCTACCTTGCTGATATAAATTGTTCGATGATTCTGGCTCAAAAGCTGTGCCCGTGGTCATTGCCAATTAAACGTAACTGGAGAAGGAAAGCGGATCGGCGTCCATCTTCCTTTGCTATGGGACGTTAGAGGACCACGGTTATCATTTAATCTGTGATCCCAGGTACGAAAGGGGTTCCTGAGAGAAGTATAGCCAGAGTGAATTATCCGGATATCATCATAGGATACTCTCAATAATCAGAAATAGCTGATTCATTCAACAGGTAATCGTGACAAGATGAATCAACGATGATTTAATAGAGAAAAGGGAGCCTGTCAAGGGAGAATTCCACCTTTTCGCTTTGATTTCAGAACCACTTAAAAGTCGGACGCTTTAACCGAGGCAATTAAAGGGTTGCGGCTGGGACCTATAATGTGTTGAAGGATGTTCTTCAATGAAAGGATCATGGTGGTGAAAGGTCCGACTTTGACTTCAATCGATCTTTGCTTGCTCCGGGTGAGGGAAGTGTGTTACACGGTGAAGGGTTGTGATAAGGCTTATTGGATTTTAAAACAACTAGTTAAGGATGCATCCGGACGCATCGGAGCGCCACGGCAGCAATGAAATGAGGGCATCCAGCACGACAGGAATCGAACTGATGCTTTTTTATGAGGATAGGAAGGATCTCTGCGCAGGAGGGGAAAGGTCTTCGGCAAGAAGACTGATCGATGACCGCGGGGAAAAATTGATTCTTGATTTGTCCTTGCCGAAGGCTGGGGAACGACTCCTCGATGTCGGATGCGGTACGGGAGGCCGCCTGCTCTTTTTCAGGAATCAGGGATGCAGCGTCACCGGGATTGAAAGATTCCCGGACAGAGTCGAAGCAGCGAAAAAAAAACTGGGTCAGCGCGCGGATGTTTATCAGGGGCGGGCAGAAGATCTTCCCTTTTCGGACAACGAATTTGATCTGGTGACCCTGATCACATCACTGGAGGCCGCTGACGATCCGCAAAAGGCAATCGGGGAGGCGGTTCGCGTTTCCCGTGACCGGGTCTGCATCGGGATCTGGAACAAGTATGCCCTCATGAACCTTTCCGGGGGCGTTCATGAACTTGTGGCTGCCTCCGGGTTGGGCAGAGCGGTCAGCCTGCCGGGGGCGCTGGAGCTTTTCCGCTGGATCAGAAACCTGTTGCCGGGCGTTCCAATTCAATGGGGCAGTGCCGTCTTTTTCCCGCCGGCGTGGTACCATCGTCTGGGCGGGCTTGAGCGGTGCATCCCCATGAGAAAAAATCCCTTTGGGGCATTTTTGGCCCTTTCCTTCCCCGTTCAAGCCTCCTACCGAACTCTCCAGGATTTGATCCGTGAGCCTTTAGGCGTCGACTCCAAGAGCCGACAGGCCTTGCGCGGCGTTGCCAAGGTGATGAAAAAGTGAAGAGATAAGAGAGCGGGCGGGAGAATCTCTCATACGATCTTTCCGCGGATTGAAATCACGGGGAAGGCGTGATAAGAGGGGAGTGGAAAACGGATAGACTTCATCGCCGTCATTTCATCAGTCAGAAGGAGTTGGGCGGTTCATGCCTCCAAAAGACTGGACAATCTTGTCAAGCAAGTCGGATCGTTCCGGCCGGTTCTTTTCCCTGAGGACCGATCGGGCTCTTTCGCCCCGTACCGGCCTGTCCGCGGACTTTATGGTGATGGAGTCCTCGCCCTGGGTCAATGTGATCCCCCTGACTCCGGATGAGGAAGTGGTGCTGGTCCATCAGTATCGCCATGGCAATCGGAAGGTAACCCTGGAAATCCCCGGAGGGCTGGTGGAACCTTACGATTCTCCGGAAGGGGCTGCGCGACGGGAGCTGCGGGAGGAAACCGGCTACGCGGACCGCTCCCTTATTTTTCTCGGAGCGGTTTATCCCAATCCGGCCATCCAGAACAATCTCTGCTACACCTATGTGGCCCGGGATGTTTATCCCGCAGGGGAGCAGCAGCAGGATCAGAACGAGGACATCGAGATTCTTCTCAAGCCCCTCGCTGAGATTCCCAGGCTCATCCAGGACGGTGAAATTAATCATGCCTTGGTGATTGCCGCCTTTTATCGCTTTTATATGGAGTACATGCCGCAGAAAAAATAATCTGTACCTTCGAGTCCTCACCGCCTCCCGGCGCTAAAAAGGGGGAAGGGAACGTTGGAACGGTACATCCCGTCAGCGGTGACTCCCCTTGGAGGCCCCCCTCGGTGACGTTGTGCCGGGGCCGGAGTTCCGGTAAAGCATCCGCCATCGGGGGAGAAAAGGAACCTGGCTCTTTACCTCTCCAGGTGCAGCGGCCGGCGCCCGGGGCGGGCGTTTTGCGGGGAGAAAACCATGATGCTGCTGATCCACCCACCGGTCGTTAAACCTTGTGAACCGCCGGCAGGGCTGGCCAAACTGGCCGGGGCTCTGAGAGGGGAGGGCGTAGCCTGCACCGTGGTGGATGCCAATCTGGAGGGACTGCTGAGCCTCCTGTCGGAAAGGGGCGGACAGGACCTGCCGGCTGATACCTGGACCCGCCGCGCTTGGAAGCACCTGCCGGATCATCTCCGGGATCTCAGGGACCGGCGGGGCTATCGAGACCGGGATCGATACCGGAGGGCAATCCGGGATCTGGACCGGGTGCTGGAATGCGCGCCGGACCGGGAAACACCGGTCCGCTTGAGCCTTTCCAACTATGAAGAGCATCGCCTTTCTCCCGTGCGCAGCGATGACCTGCTGGCCGCCGCCTCCTGCCCGGAGGCCAATCCCTTTTTCTCCTATTTCCAGACCCGATTGTCCAGACTGGTGGAGTCCAGCTCTCCCTCTCACGTCGGTTTTTCCCTGAATTTTCTCAGCCAGGCCCTGTGCGCTTTCGCCATGATGGGGTTCCTCCGCCGGGAATACCCCGGAGTGAAGCTTGTCCTGGGAGGCGGGTTGGCAACCTCTTGGATGAGCCGCCCCGGTTGGCATAACCCCTTTACCGGGCTGGTGGATCACCTGATTGCCGGGGCAGGGGAACGACCGCTGCTGGAAGTTCTGGGAAGGCGGACGGCAGAGCGGGATTATCCCCCCGATTATGGCGATTTTCATGACCTGCCTTACCTGTCTCCCGGTTTCATTCTTCCCTATAGTGCTTCCCGGGGATGCTACTGGCGCCGGTGCGCCTTCTGCCCGGAAAGGGCCGAGGGGTCGCCCTATTCAGCCATCCCGGCGAACCGGGCCCTTGCCGAGCTGAAGGAGCTGGTCGGGAGACACCGGCCCGTTCTCGTCCATCTTCTCGACAACGCTCTCAGCCCGGCGCTGCTCAGTGCGCTGGCCGATTCTTCGCCCGGCGCGCCCTGGTATGGCTTTGTGCGGTTTACGGAACAGTTGGCCGATCGGGAATTCTGCCGCTCCCTGAAGCAGTCCGGTTGCGTGATGCTGAAGCTGGGGCTGGAATCAGGCGATCAGACGGTGCTGGACGCCCTTGCGAAAGGCATCCAACTCACCACGGTCTCCCGGGTTTTGAAGAACCTGAAGGAGGCGGGGATTGCGACCTATGTTTACCTGCTCTTCGGGACCCCTGCAGAGGCCGGGGAGGGGGCGGAGAAGACTCTGTCCTTTGTTGCCGACCATGCCTCGGACATCGATTTTCTGAACGTGGCGATTTTCAACCTGCCCGCCTGGGGGCCGGAGGTCTCCTCGCTGGAAACCCGGCTGTTCTATCCCGGCGATCTTTCCCTTTACCGGGATTTTGTCCACCCCCTGGGGTGGGATCGCCGGAAAGTGCGCCATTTCCTGGACCGTAAATTTAAACGCCATCCCGCCGTCAGGGAGATTCTTCGGCGTGATCCCCCCGTCTTCACCTCCAATCACGCACCTTTTTTCGTCCCCTTTCCCCCTGGGTCAAGCCTTTGAATCGGACCGTCCATCCCGATTCCCATTCTGCGGCAAGGCTTATCCCCTGCGACGGCTGCCTTACCTGACCTCTCGATGCGTGCGATCGCACGCACGGACTCCACCTGCCGGGTTGATTTCCTATTGGATGGGGAATCGGCGTGACGGTGGAGGCGCTTTTCCATGTTTCCGGCCCGGATCGCGTCAAGCGGTCAAAGCGCCAGGAGAGTGCCGGAATTAACATTTGCTATTTTGACGCTCCCTGGCATATGATGCCCTGGAAAAACGGCTGTTTTTTCGGGAAGGCCGAGTAAATTTCATGCCAAATCCCATGCCTTTCCGTTCCTCTTGGCGGCGGGAGATCCTTGCGCTCTTCCTGGCGGCGCTGGTTTCCCTCTGGATTGCCGGTCTGGCGCAGGCACAGGAGCCTTTCCCCCCTGCCCGGGGAGCGGTGAATGATTTTGCCGGGGTCATTGCCTCAGCCGATGCGGCCCGGATGGAAGCGCTCTGTCGGGAAGTGCTTGAAAAAACGGGAGCGTCCGTTGTCGTGGCGACCTTTCCGTCGCTGGAGGGAGAGGAACTGAATGATACGGTCAATCGTCTCTATTCCTTCTGGGGGCTCGGGAAAAAAGGCAAAGATCGGGGAGTCCTCATTTTTCTTGCCCTCAAGGAGCGGAAGATCCGGATTGAGACCGGTTACGGCGTTGAGGGCATCCTGCCTGACGGGAAGGTCGGTGAAATCCTCGATCGGCAGGTTCTTCTCTACCTGAAAAGGGGTGAATACAGCAGAGGTCTGGTTGAGGCCGTGACGGCCGTTTCCGGGGTCATTGCCGCCGAAGGCGGAGTGGCCTTGACGGGAAGTCCACCCCGGCAGACCGAGGGTCCTCCGTCTCGCCAGCGAAGCAATTTCGGGTTGTCGTTAATCCTCCTGGTGATCTTCCTTTCCCTCTTGGGTACGCGGCGAGGGCGTGAGATTCTGCCCTGGATCATGCTGATGTTGCTTCGCGGCAGCGGCCGCCGGGGCGGGGGAGACTTCGACGGCTTCGGGAGCTTTGGCGGGGGGTTCGGCGGTTTCGGCGGAGGCAGCAGCGGAGGCGGCGGCGCCGGCCGCGATTTTTAAAAGAGGCAGGCGGATGGCGAAGATACCGAAAAATCCCGAAGAGATCTTTCCGGAGCTGACGGCGGATTACCGGCAGATCTTCGGGGATGGCCTGATGTCGCTCATTCTTTATGGCAGCGGCGGCAGTGAAGACTACCGACCGGGAAAATCGGATCTGAACTTCCTGCTCGTTCTCAATGAGGCCGCCCTGGCGCTTCTGGAAAAGGCGATCCCCGTTGCCGGCAAGTGGAAAGCCCGCCGGGTCGCCGCGCCTCTGATCATGACCCACACCGAATTGCGCTCCTGTCTGGATTCCTATCCCGTTGAATTCCTGAGCATGAAGAATCGGTATCGCCTGGTTTACGGCCGGGATGTACTGCAGCCGCTGGTGTTTGATCCCGGAGCGCTTCGCCTCCAGGTGGAGAGGGAACTGAAAGGGAAACTTTTTCTGCTGCGAAAAGGCTATCTGGACGCGGAAGGGCGGGAATCCGCCTTGCAGAATCTGATCGGCAGGTCGCTGACCGCTTTTACCGCCCTCTTCGGCGCCCTTCTCCATCTCAAGGGGCGGGAAGTTCCGCCTGCCAGGCGGGATGTGATCAAGGCCATGGCCTGGGCCTTTCCCATTGAACCGGAGGTGTTTCTGTCCTGTGCGGACATCCGCGAGGGGAACAGCCGTTACCGCACCGCGGAATTGGACCGCCTGTTGAATGCCTCTATGAAGGAAATCGGTAAGTTATGCGATCTTGTCGAGCGGCTGTGATCCGGGCGTCCGCACAGGACAGGCGGGGTTTCCGGGGTGAAGCGCAGCTTACCCCATCCGATACCCGTTTCAAAGAGATTCATTGACAGGAACGCTGCCGTTTCCAGTGGAAGAAGACATGCAAACCAAAATCTGGCTATTCCGGGAGGTTAAGGTATGACTGCAGGCAGGAGAAATTTTCTCATCGGGACCTTGGTGACGCTGGTTGTCCTTTTTTCCCTGTATTCCTTTTTCAAAGGAAAATACAACAACTTTGTGACCCTGGATGAATCCGTTAAAAGCTCCTGGGCCCAGGTGGAAAATCAGCTTCAGCGCCGTTACGACCTGATTCCCAATCTCGTGGAAACCGTTAAAGGCTATGCCCGCCAGGAAAGGGACGTCCTGGTCGAGGTGACCAATGCCCGGGCCCGCGTCGGAGGAGCGGGAACGGTGCCGGAGAAAATCCAGGCCAACAATGAGCTTTCCGGAGCCTTGAGCCGATTGCTGGTGGTGGTGGAGCAGTATCCTGATCTCAAGTCCAGCCAGAACTTTCTTCGCCTCCAGGACGAACTGGCCGGGACGGAGAACCGGATTGCCGTGGAAAGGCGACGCTACAACGAGGAGGTCCGCCAGTATAATGTTGCCATCCGGCGTTTTCCCAACAACCTTCTGGCCGCGGCATTCGGGTTCCAGCCGGCGTCCTTTTTCGAGGCGCCCGCAACGGCCAAGGCCGCCCCGAGTGTCAAGTTCTAACCAGGCATGTTCCGGTTCCTGCTGATTTTCTTCCTGCTTTACGGCGGCCTCCACGGCTGCGTCTTCTGGAAGATCAAAGCGGCCTTTTCCCCGGCTCCGGCTGCGGTGCTGCTGCTGGCGGCGATCATGACCTTCATGGTCTTAGCCCCGATCCTGATCCGGGTTTCGGAGCACAACGGCCTGGAGGCAACCGCCCGGGCCCTTTCTCTGGTTGGATACACCTGGGTGGGCTTGGTTTTTCTCTTCTTTTCCACCTCCCTGGTCTTTGAGGCCTGGCGCCTGGTCCTTTTTCTGCTGGAGCGGATCGGGGCAAGAGAAGCTGCCCTGTTCCGCCTTTCCGCCCGTCAGGCCTTTTTCTTTTCCCTGATCCTGGCGCTGGGAATCTATGGCCACGGCTGGTTCGAGGCCCGGAAGATCCGGGTGGCCCCGCTTACCATCACCACCGACAAGCTGCCTCCGGAAAGAGGGCGCCTCCGGCTGGTCCAGATCTCCGATGTTCACGTCGGACTGATGATCGGCCCCGAGTTTATATCCCGGATGCTCAAGATTGTGCAGGAGGCCAAGCCGGATATCCTGCTCTCGACGGGGGATCTGGTGGATGGGCAGCTCAACAGGCTGATGGAGGTTCTTCCCCTCTTTCAGGATCTCCGCCCCCCTCTGGGTAAGTATGCCATTACCGGAAACCACGAATTCTATGCCGGGCTTTCCGCGGCGGAGGAATTTACCCGGGAAGCGGGGTTTTCCCTGTTGCGGGGAGAAGGGGCGACCGTTGGAGGGGTGATCAATCTTGCGGGCATCGACGATCCCGCCGGGCGGATGGCAGGCCAGTATCGGCCGGTCGGGGAAGCAGAGCTGCTGGCAAGCCTGCCGGCTGGGCTCTTTACCATCCTGCTGAAGCATCAACCCGTTGTAGACCGAAAAGCACTGGACGGATTTGATCTGCAGCTTTCCGGACATACCCATCGGGGACAGATTTTTCCCTTCAGCCTGATTACCCGGCTCTATTTCCCCCTCCATTCAGGCTTCTATCAGCTCTCCCACCGTTCGGCCCTTCAGGTGAGCAGGGGAACGGGAACCTGGGGACCGCCGATCCGTTTCCTTGCAACTCCGGAGATTACCGTCATCGATCTTGTCCCGGCTCGGGTGCCATTGATGGGCGCCGGGGATGATGTGCGGGGAACATCCGGGAGGGAGGGCTGAATCCATGGAGATTATCACCTCGCATATTCAGACGGATTTCGATGCCCTGGGGTCGATGCTGGCGGCGAAGCTGCTCCACCCCGAGGCCCTCATTGTTTTCCCCGGCGCGCAGGAGAAAACCGTCCGCGACTACCTGCTGAACGCTCCGCCGGCCATACGGGAAGACATGGTGAAAGCCCGGCAGCTTGACCTGGAGACCATCACCCGGGTGATCGTGGTGGACACGCGGCAGGCTTCCCGCATTGGGACTTTTTCCCAGATTCTCGGGCGGGAGGGGTTGGAGGTGATCCTTTTCGATCATCACGCCTCCTCTCCCGACGACATCCGGGGAGACCTGGAGTACTGCGAAGAGCTGGGCTCCACGGTGGCCCTCATGGTGAAGATCCTGAACGAACGGGGGATTCGACCCGCGCCGGAGATCGCAACGGTCATGGCCATGGGGCTTTATGAGGATACGGGTTCCCTGCTCTTCGCCTCCACCACGCCGGACGACTGCCTGGCCCTGGCGGCGCTGCTGACCTGGGGGGCGGACCTGGATCTGGTTTCGCGGACCATTTCGCGGGAACTCAATGCCCAGCAGGTGAACGTGCTGGACCAGCTGCTCAAAAACATGCGGATGCTGGAGGTCAACGGCCTGCACGTCGTGATTACAAAGGCCTGTGCTGCGGATTACGTGGAGGACTTTGCCGTTCTGGTGCACAAACTTAGAGGCATGGTGGTTGCGGACGCCTTCTTTGCCCTGGGGCAGATGGGGGAGCGGATCTACCTGGTGGCGAGAAGCACCCAGCCGCAGCTCAATGCGGCCCAGATTGCCGCGTACTTCGGCGGCGGCGGCCATGCAAAGGCGGCGGCGGCTTCTCTACGGGATCTTAATCTGGATCAGGCGGAGTCTCTGCTGGGCAAATATATCCGGGAAGAAACCAGGCCCGTGCTGACGGCCCGGGATATCATGACCTTTCCGGTGAAGGGGATCCATCTGGAGGACAGCATCAACCAGGCCGGCGAACTCCTCAACAAATACCACATCAATGCCCTCATCGTGAAGACAACCGACGAACGGATTCGGGGCATCATCAGCCGCCAGGTGGTCAGCCGCGCCCAGGGGCACAAACTGGGCGAGGCGCCGGTCGGGGATTACATGATCCAGGACGTCCGCACCGTTCGGCCGGAGGCTTCCGTGGGAGAAGTCCGCAGCCTGGTCATTGACGGAAACCAGCGGCTCCTGCCCGTGGTTGAAGGCCGAAGGGCCGTGGGGGTCATTACCCGTACGGACCTGATGAGGATTCTCCATGAAAGGATGTCGAAAATCGAAAAGGGCGTCTCGGGAGACGCTTCGGGGAAATCGATCCGCTCCCTTCTCCAGGAACGGATGCCCGGGGAATTCTTCGATCTCCTGAAACAGGCCGGGGAACAGGCCGAAGCCATGGGGTGCAATCTCTTTCTGGTCGGCGGGATTGTCCGGGACCTTGTGATGCGGATCGACAACCTGGATGTCGATCTGGTTGTGGAAGGGGACGGGATTGCCTTTGCCCGGGCCCTTGCCGGCGCCTCCGGAGCGAAGGTGTCGCCGCACGAAAAGTACAAGACAGCTGTCGTCCGGCTTCCCGGAGGGCAGAGAATCGACGTGGCCACGGCAAGGCTGGAATATTACCGGATGCCCGGGGCGTTTCCCGAGGTGGAGGAATCCACGTTGAAGCTGGATCTCTACCGGAGGGACTTTACCATCAATACCATGGCCGTGGCCCTCAACCCCCATCGCTTCGGCGAGCTGATCGATTTCTTCGGGGCGCAGCGGGATATCCGGGAAAAAAAGATCCGGGTTCTCCACTCCCTGAGTTTTGTCGAGGATCCCTCCCGGATTCTCCGGGCCGTCCGCTTCGAGAAGCGCTACGGCTTTTCCCTGGGCAAACAGACGGTCTCCCTGGTCCATTCGGCCGTTCATGCCGGTTTTCTCCGCCATATCCCCGGCAGGCGTATTTTTCATGAAATGCGGCAGATCCTGCAGGAAGAGAACCCGGTCCCCATCCTGGAACGGCTTCAGGAGCTGAAGGTGCTGGAAGCCATCCATCCGGACCTGGTTTTCGACGGGCGGAGCCGGGAGGAATTTTCTTCCGTCCGCGAAACGCTGCTTTGGTTCCGCCTGCTCTATACCCATGAAAAGATCCGGGCCTGGTTCATCTATTTCCTCGCCTGGACGGAGTCCATGAGCCCCCGGACGGTGATGGCTCTTGGGGAAGCCCTCGGGCTGAGGCGGGAAGACGGAGAGATGCTCCTGGCCTCGCGGGAACGGACCAGGAACATGATGAAAAGCCTGGCTTTGGAGCCTGAAATTCGGCCCGCGCAGGCGGTGGGAATCCTGGAGGATGCCTCCCTGGAAGAGCTCCTTTATGCCATGTCCCGGTCCCGGCCGGAAACGTTCAAGAAGATCTTTTCCGCCTATGTAACGACCTGGCGGAGCTATCGGCCGCTGGTCCGGGGCACGGACCTTCTGGCCATCGGGTTTTCCCGGGGACGGAATCTGGGCCGATGCTTGACGGAGATCCGCAATCGCGGCTTAAACGGAGAAATCCGGGATTTTGCCTCGGCTATGGACTTTGCCCGAGCCTGGCTGGGAAGAGCCGGCGGTTCCTGAACGATCCGCCCCATCCCCGATCTTCTTCCGATTTCGGATCAGAGAGGGCATCCGGGTGAAGCATGCCGCCCTGATGCCCGAAGCGCTTCGAAGAGGGGGCTAAAAATGGGTGAGCGGGCTCTTACCGATAGGGAAAACATTGAAGCCCAGCTCAAAGCACCGCCGGGAGTCCAGAAGGTTCCGGCCGTCGAAGATGAAGGCCGGCTTTTCCGCCTCCCGGTAAATCCGTTGATAATCAAGCTCGGCGTAAAGGGGCCACTCGGTGAGAAGGGCGATGGCGTGGCAGCCTGCCGAAGCCTCGTAGGGGTCCTCAACAAACTGCACCCTGCCCTGGGCATCGGCCAGGTCGAGGCGCGCGTTATCGAGGGCCTTGGGATCCGTAATGATCACTTCGGCCTGCTCTTCCAGCAGCCGTCGGGAGACATAAATCGCCGGGCTTTCCCGTGTGTCGCCTGTATGGGCTTTGAAGGCGAAGCCGAACAGGCAGATCCGCTTTCCCGCCAGGGTGTTGAACATGGCAGTCAGCATATTCCGGACGAACCGTTCCTGCTGGTAGTTGTTGATTTTGATGACGCCTTCCCAGTAATCGGCCACCTCCTCCAAACCATAGTGGCGGCAGAGATAGACCAGGTTGAGGATGTCCTTCTTGAAGCAGGAGCCGCCGAATCCGATGCTGGCATTGAGGAACCGCGAACCGATGCGGCTGTCGGCGCCCACGGCCCTGGCGACCTCGGAGACATCGGCCTCCGTTCTCTCGCAGAGGGCGGAAATGGCATTGATGGACGAAACGCGCTGGGCCAGGAAGGCGTTGGAAACCAGCTTGGAGAGTTCGCTGCTCCAGATGTTGGAAGTGAGGATCTTTTCCCTGGGAACCCAGTTGGCAAAGATTTCCACCAGGGTCTCCCGTGCCTTCAGCCCCTCGGGCGTTTCCCTGGAGCCGATGAGCACCCGATCCGGATCTTTCAAGTCGTTGACGGCCGTTCCTTCGGCTAGAAATTCCGGGTTGGAGAGGACGTCAAACCGGACCCCTTTTTGCTCCGTATTCAGGATGCGCTCCATGGCCAGGGCGGTCCGCACGGGAAGGGTGCTTTTTTCAACGACGATTTTCGCAGAAGTCGAATGTTCAAGGATCTGGCGGGCCGTTTTTTCCCAGTATTGAAGGTCCGCCGCCATGCCGGCGCCCGTTCCGAAGG
Organism: uncultured Syntrophus sp.; assembly: GCA_964555065.1. GTDB lineage: Bacteria > Desulfobacterota > Syntrophia > Syntrophales > Syntrophaceae > Syntrophus. The sequence continues at coordinate 771 of CAZKRB010000032.1, read as the reverse complement.
TCTTGGTGGGTGTATTGACGCTGACGAAGATGATATCGTTTTCCCGGATGCCCCCTTCGATGTCCGTACTGAAAAAGAGATTACGGTGCCGGGTGGCCTGGACCAGTTCGTCCAGGCCCGGCTCATAGATCGGCAACGAGTCGGAATTCCACTGGGCGATGCGTTCGGGATTGATGTCCACAATCGTGACTTTGTAATGCGGACATTGGTGGGCGATCATGGCCATGGTCGGACCGCCGACGTAACCGGCGCCGATACAGAGGATATTTTTTTCAAATTCCATAACAAATCCGTCCTTGAAGTAAGGTTATTAAGGTGCTGTCGGGCCTTAACTTTGGTTCAGCTTTTCCCGGAAATAGGCGATGGTGTGCGTCAAGCCTTTCTCCAGGGCGGTTTCCGGCTGCCAGCCCAGGATCTCCTTCGCCAGGGTGATATCCGGCTGACGCCGGACCGGATCATCGGGAGGCAGGGGCCGAACCAGAATGCGGGAAGGGGAGCCCGTCATGTCCAGAACTTTTTCAGCAAGTTCCAGCATGGAGAATCCCACGGGATTGCCGAGATTAACCGGTCCGGAGAAGTCCTCTGGGGTGGCCATCAGGCGGATCAGACCTTCAATCAGGTCGTCGACATAACAGAAAGAACGGGTCTGCGAGCCGTCGCCGTAGAGGGTGAGAGCTCTGCCGGACAGGGCCTGGGTAATGAAATTGCTCACCACCCGGCCGTCGTTCAAGGCCATGCGGGGGCCATAGGTGTTGAAAATCCTGGCGATCT
>CAZKRB010000031.1:0-33368 GCA_964555065.1 uncultured Syntrophus sp. | reverse complement strand
AACGCCATCCTGATCGTCCAGTTCGCCAAGGACGGCGTCGAACAGGGCATGAGTCTCATCGACGCCGCCGTAGAGGGGGCGAAACTTCGCTTCCGCCCCATCGTCATGACCTCGCTGGCCTTTGGGTTCGGCGTCCTGCCCCTGGCTCTGGCCACCGGCGCCGGAGCGGGAGCCCAGAATGCCATTGGCACCGGCGTACTGGGAGGAATGGTCACCGCCACCATCCTGGTGATCCTCTTTACCCCGCTTTTCTATGTCCTGATCGAAACCATCCTGGGCAGACACCGGCGGTGGAAAACGGCCGCGGCGGCACGGCACAATTCATCCCCCCGCATCGGCTTGATCGACGACGATCCGGGCATCGGGAAGAAGTCCGCAGAGGATGAGCAGATAAATCCAATCGAGGATTGAGAACATGAAGAGAAAGAGGAACAGATTCCGGCTTGCGCTGCTGGGGCTGACCATCTCCCTGATCGGGGGATGCACCCTGGCCCCGACCTACCATCGTCCAGCGGCGCCGGTCCCCGGCCATTGGCCGACGGGCGCCGCCTATCAGGAAATGAAACCCGGTGAATCCGTACCGGCGGCGGAACTGCCATGGCGGGAGTTTCTTCCCGAGGAGCGGCTTCAGAAGGTCATCGACACGGCCCTGGCCAACAACCGCGATCTCCGCCTGGCGGCCCTGAACGTGGAACGGGCGCGGGCGCTCTATCGCGTCCAGCGGGATGCGCTGCTGCCCGTGGTTGATGCGGTGGGAACGGCGTTCAAGGAACGCGTCCCCGCCGATCTCTCGTCTTCCGGGCGCATCATGACCCGGGAGCAGTACAGCGTCGACTTCGGCATCGCGGCCTGGGAAATCGACTTCTTCGGCCGCATCCGCAGCTTGAAAGACCGGGCCCTGGAAGAATACCTGGCCACGGATCAGGCCCGCAGAAATGCGCAGATCCTGCTCGTGGCCGAGACAGCCAATATCTGGTTAAACAGAGCCGCCGACGGCCAGAACCTGAAACTCTCCCGGTCCACCTTCGAGGCCCAGCAGGACTCCCACGAACTGATCCGGAGGCGTTACGAGGTCGGGCTCGCCTCGGAACTGGATCTCCGCCAGTCACAGACCCAGGTGGAAACGGCCCGCAGAAACGTCGCCCTTTATTCGCAGTTGACCGCCCAGGATGAAAACGCCTTGAATCTCGTGGTGGGCGCTTCCGTCCCGGCGGCGCTCCTGCCTGAGGAGCTGGACGGCGTCAAGCCCCCGAGGGATCTCTCCCCCGGCCTTTCCTCCGACGTACTGCTGGGCCGACCGGATATTCTGGCGGCGGAGCACCGGCTCAAAGCGGCCCATGCCACGATCGGCGCCGCCCGGGCCGCCTTCTTTCCCCGCATCTCCCTGACGACCACCATCGGAACGGCCAGCGCCGAACTGTCCGACCTTTTCAAGTCCGGCCAGGGCACCTGGAGTTTCGCCCCGCAGATCGTCATGCCCATCTTCGATGCCCGCACCTGGTCCGCCTACGATGTGGCAAAGGTGGAGCGGGAGATGTCCGTCGCCCAATACGAACAGGCGATCCAGGGGGCCTTCCGGGAAGTGGCGGATGCGCTGGCCCAGAAAGGGACCGTTGGAGAGCAGGTGTCAGCCCAGGAGTCGCTGGTGGAGGCCACCGCCGCAACGTACCGCCTCGCCGAGGCCCGCTACACCCGGGGGGTGGACAGCTACCTGAGCGTCCTGGACGCCCAGCGCTCCAACTACAGCGCCCAGCAGGTCTTGACTGCCCTGCGCATGAACCGGCTGACCAACCTGGTCACCCTCTACAAGGTTCTGGGAGGCGGCGCAACGGCGGAACCCCGCTACCAGTAGCCCCGTTCCATGCAGTTGCCGATGAAAGCCACGGATCGGCGGGGCTGTTCGGTAAACCAGACTGAGAGCTGCCTGCCCACATCGGGATAAAGGGGAAGGGCGGCCAGCTTGTCGATGGCGACCCAGGCCACATCCAGGGAATGGGTGGCATCCGACCGCACCTTGGGAGTGCCGCGGATTTCCACGGCCTCGAAAACAATGTGCAGAGTCTGGGGGTGCCGCTTTCCGGCGGGGGCTTCGCCGATCAGGATAATGTCGCCGATGTCGACCTTGATCCCCAGCTCTTCCTTCCATTCATTGACAATGGCCTCCTGCAGGGGGATGTCCTTGTCCACCCCGCCGCCGGGCAGGGCAAAAACCTCCTTTCCGCCATAGACGTACTTCATGCACAGAATTTCTCCAGCCTGTTCAAACACCGCGGACACGCGTACTCTCATAACCACCTCCTTGAGGAATTCGGATTGACGCTTTTTTTCTACCACAGTCCGGGGCTTTATTCGAGTTTTTGCTGCCCATCCCAACCTGGATTCGACGGGATGGCGGAACAGCGAGAAGCGGGGACGGCCTGCGAAACCGAGGAAAAAAAGGCGCGGCGCCCGTTCTGATCGAGGATCGTCAGCGAAGTCTGCGGCCTTCCGCACGGACCGGACCTTGCCCATCGGCTTGAGGAAAAACCCTTGCATGGAGGATGGAAATAACGCAGAATTCCAGCGCAATCAGAAATGTCCAAGAAGGTTTTTTATGAATGATCAACAAACACCGGGGTCGAAAAAACAAGAGAAACTGTTGAGCCTCTATGAAGCGCTCCCCCCGCAGGAACAGGCTCTGGTGCAGTTCTGTTCGCTGACCATGGAACCGATGAGCATGACCACCGTGATCCGCTGTTTTGAGGTAACGGGAATTTCCGTGGCGGACACGAGCAAAACCAGTTGGCAGAACCTCCAGCCGGCGCTGAAGCGCATCGTCAAGCTGGGGTTTGTGGATGACCGTTATCAATGTCCGGAAAGTTTCCGGGAGATTGCCACCCGCCGGTCCGTGGCGCAGGGGCATTTTGAAAAGATGACTCGGGCGATTCAGCGGTTAATGCCCGGCAACCGCTACCTTTCCCGTTATTCTTCGGAATATGACTGGAAACGCGTGATCCGGGATTTCCGGATCGCCTTCTACCGTCATGATTCAAAGGAAGTCAAAGCGCTCTATGATTCCATGCTGCGCTTCTGCCCGGCGTCCCATCGCACCCCCGACCCCTTTCTGCGCGTCTGCAACTCGCCGTTCGACCGGACCTGGTTCGCCACCCTGCCCCAGGAGCTTCGGTTGACGGCCCTCTCCCATACCCTGATGCACAGCCTGATCTGCCTGGAACCGGACGAGGCGCCGCTCAAGGAGGCTCTGGCCACCGCAGGCAGAGAGAGGCTGACAGGGAGTGGACGCCCCTTTCTTTCCACCCTGGCCCTTCGCCTGTTGCTCGGAGGCCGCCTGGCCGAGGCCCGGCCGATCATCGAGGCCATGGCCGCAGAAGCGGAAGGTTTCACCGATGGGCTGCGGGGCTGCCTGCACTTCCTCGAAGGCAGGAATGAAGAGGCCATAGCCGCCACGGAAGGGGATCTCCGCGTGCTGATCCGGGACACGGGGGTCCGGAACAATTTTATCACCGATCCGGCCGGCCTTCTTTTTCTGCTGGCCCTCCTGAAGTCTTATGCAGCCTCACCGGACACGGCGGGGGCAGCAAAAATTAAAAAATACCTCTACCTGACCGCCCATCGCAACAACCCCAGCCATTACTACGCGGTCGCTCTGGCCGCGCTGCGATCGATCGCCGCTACCCTCCTGCTGGACCCGGATTACCCGGAATTCCTTTCCGTCCCCGGTTGGACGGGAATCGGAACGGTCTTTGCGGCTCTGGCGGAGTTCTGGCAGAACCGCCGCCTCGGCAGGAAAACCATCGTTTCCCTGCAGGCGCTGTATCAGCATACTCGGGCAAACGGGATGTCCTGGGCCGCGCTGGAATGCGCCGGCCTGCTGGCTGCCGGAGGCGTCAATGCGTCTTTCTACCGGCAGGAGGCCGAGGAGATCTCCGCCTGCACCGGGATGGTTTCCCTGATCCCCTCAATCCACTTTGAAGAGCCTTGGCGAAAAAGCCTCCGCGCCCTGACTCAGGCGGCGGCCATGGAGCGGCCTTCGGTCGTCTCCAAGGAAAAGCGCCTGATCTGGCTGTTCAGGAAGGGCGACGAGGGCCTGTCCCTCAAGCCGCTGGAACAGAGACAGAAGGCGCGGGGTGGGTGGACCTCCGGACGGCCCGTGGCCCTCAGCCGGCTGCACAAGGGAACGAACCTGGAATACCTGAGCCGGCAGGATCATATGATCCGGGCAACTTTGAAAGCGGAGTCCCGCTATTACGGGGGCTACAGCAGCGCCGATTACTACTTCGAATGGGAGAAAACCCTGCCGCTCCTGGTGGGGCACCCCTTGATCTTTTCCGAAGAGAACCCGGAAAAATCCGTGGAGTTCCTCCGGGGCGATGCCGAACTGATGGTGACGGAGTCACCGGAAGGGCTCTGCCTGCGGCTGAGCGTTCCAGTGGGGGAATCCCGGGTGGCGATGATCCCGGAAAGCCCAACCCGGTTCCGCATCTGCGAACTTTCCGACTCCCATCGGCGGATCGGGCAGATTCTGGGCGGCAAAGGGCTGACCGTTCCGGAAACAGCCCGGGACGAGCTGATGGCGGCCATGGCGGAGCTTTCCACCCTGGTGACCATCCATTCCACCATCGGCGGCAGCGCGGAAACGCTTGAAGAAGTCGAGGGCGATCCCCGCCCCGTTCTGCAGTTGGCGCCGGTGGGCGACGGCTTTCACCTGGAGCTGCTGGTGCGCCCCTTCGGTAAGGGGGGAATCCGCCTGAAGCCGGGAAAGGGCATGGAGCATGTCATGGCGGACATGGAGGGAAAGCGGCTTCTCGCCCGGCGGGATCTCGCCCTGGAAATCCGGAAGATGAAGCTCCTGGAAGATTCCTGCCCCACCCTGGCCATGGTCATGAACAACCGGGGGCAGGGATATCTGGAAAATCCCGAGGATTGCCTCGAAGTGCTCCTGGAGCTGAAGGCTATGCAGGAGCAGGGAGGGGTGACCGTGGAGTGGCCGGAGGGTGAATCCCTGAAAACGCCTCAGCCGGTCTCCTTCGAGCAGATGCGCCTGAAAGTCCGCAAGGCGGGAAACTGGTTCGAACTGGACGGCCAGCTTCAACTGGATGAGGGCCTGATGCTGGACATGAAAACCCTCCTCGAACTTGTGGAAGCCGCGCCCCGCCGATTTCTCCCCCTCGGGGAAGGCCGCTTCATCGCGCTGACCGAATCCCTGCGCCGACGCCTGGAGGAGATGAACGCCTATGCCGACAAAGAGGGGAAAACGGTCCGCTGCCACGCCCTGGCCGTTCCCGTTATGGAGGATCTTTTCGGGGACTTCGCCCAGGTCAACCGGGACGCCTCCTGGAAAGAGCGTTTCAAAGCCTTTCAGCGGGGCATGGCCATGGAACCCGCTGTCCCCTCCACGCTCCAGGCGGAACTGCGGGATTATCAGGTGACCGGATACGAATGGCTCATGCGGCTGTCCTCCTGGGGCGCCGGAGCCTGCCTGGCCGATGACATGGGGCTGGGCAAGACTCTCCAGGCTCTGGCGGCCGTTCTCGAGCGCGCCCCCCAGGGTCCGACGCTGGTGGTCGCCCCCACCTCCGTCTGTATGAACTGGGTGGCCGAGATCGACCGCTTCGCCCCCACCCTCAATCCCATCCTCTTCGGCGGCAGGAAACGGGAGGAGCGCATCACCCGCCTCCAGGGCATGGATGTGCTGATCTGCAGCTACGGTCTGCTGCAGCAGGAAGCGGAACTCCTGGCCACGGTTCACTGGCGGACCATCATCCTCGACGAGGCCCAGGCCATCAAAAATTTCGAAACCCAACGGGCCCAGGCCGCCCTGGCCTTGAACGGGGACTTCCGGCTGATCACCACGGGCACCCCCATTGAAAATCACCTGGGGGAATTCTATACCCTCTTTGACTTCATCAATCCCGGCCTGCTGGGCACGCGGGCGCAGTTCAACGAACGCTACGCCGTCCCCATTGAAAAGAACGGCGACCGGGAAGCCCGCAAGCAGCTGAAAAAACTGATCTCCCCCTTCCTCCTGCGGCGGATCAAATCCCAGGTGCTGGACGAACTGCCCCCCCGGACGGATGTGGTCCTCCAGGTGGAGATGTCGCCCGAGGAAAGGGCACTCTACGAGGTTATGCGCCGGGAGGCTGTGGAATCCCTGGAGCAGGACGAAAGCCCCGCCGGACAGAAGCAGCTGAAGATCCTGGCGGAGATCATGCGGCTGCGGCAGGCCTGCTGCCATCCCCGTCTCGTCGTACCCGACAGCGCCCTGTCCAGCTCCAAGCTGTCTCTCTTCGGGGAGGTCATGGAGGAGCTGCTGGAAAATTCCCACAAAGCGCTGGTTTTCAGCCAGTTCGTCAGCCACCTGGCCCTGATCCGGGATTATCTGAAATCAAAGGGAATCGAGTACCGTTATCTCGACGGCAGCACACCGCCCCGAGAGCGGCGGCGGGAGGTGGAGGCCTTCCAGGCGGGGAAGGGATCGCTCTTCCTCATCAGCCTCCGGGCGGGGGGCGTGGGCCTCAACCTGACAGCGGCGGACTATGTCATCCACATGGATCCCTGGTGGAATCCGGCTGTGGAGGACCAGGCCTCGGACCGGGCACACCGCATCGGCCAGCAGCGACCCGTGACGGTTTACCGCCTGGTGGCGAAAGACACGATTGAAGAGAAAATTCTCAAACTTCACACCACGAAGCGCGATCTGGCCAACAGCCTCCTGGACGGCAGCGATATCAGCGGCCGGATGTCGGCGGACGAACTGCTCCAGCTCATCCGGGAAGGGTAAGGCCGGTCCCGACTCTCCCCACACCATTCCTGTCCTGGTCGGGAAGAGGAACGATGTCTCCTCCGCTCTCAGTGTCTCTTTTTCTCCGGAGCCCCCGGAGAAAGGACGTGGGAAAGGACAGTTCCTCTTCCTGCCCGAAGCTGGAGGCGGCCACCGGATCAAGTCATCCACAAGCATAACACATTGAATTAACTTCATAAATGCGATAGGCGCTCTTTTAATTTGAAGTGCCCGCTATTAAAAATTAATTGTCGGAATTCGACGGGATACTGGAAGCGACCGAAAGAATTATGAAAAAATCGGGATTTTTGCTATCTTCTTGCGAGACCGAATTTCATTCCAACTGAAGGAGCCCTCTGTTAACCCGATGCCCCAGGAAAAAGCCGATCAATTTGCCGGAGTGCGGGCCACCGTAGGGTTCATCCCGGCCGCGCCGGATACGCTCCTCCTGAAATTCTCCGGGAACTGGACCGCGGGCGGCAGCCTGCCGGATATCGAGGAGGTCCGGCCGCATCTTTGCGGGCCGACGGTGGGGACCCGAGTGGCCTTCGAGACCGCGGAACTGGGCGCCTGGGACAGCGGGCTCCTCGTCTTTCTGGCGAAGCTTTACGGCCTCTGCCGCGAAGGGGGAGTCGCCGTCGATTCGTCCGGGCTTCCCGGGGGAATCGTCCGTCTTCTGGACCTGGCCTCGTCGGAAAAGCAGCGCACCGGGGTGACGCGGGCAAAAGCGGCCCCCTCCTTTCTGGAACGGGTTGCCGAAACCACCCTGGATTTCGGCGGTGGCTTCCGGGAGATGCTCGCCTTCGTCGGCGAGGCGACCCTCGCCTTCCTCAGAATGTTGAGGGGAAAACCCGGCTTCCGGCGGTCCGACCTGATCCTGACGCTCCAGGAAACGGGCGCCCAGGCCCTGCCCATCGTCTCCCTCATCAGCCTCCTCGTGGGGATGATCCTCGCCTTCGTGGCAGCCATTCAGCTCAGGCTGTTCGGAGTGCAGATCTATGTCGCCGACGTGGTGGGCATCGCCATGGTCCGGGTCATGGGGGCGATCATGACGGGCATCATCATGGCCGGGCGTACGGGGGCGGCTTTTGCCGCCCAGATCGGAATGATGCAGGTCAACGAGGAGATCGACGCCCTGGAAGTTCTGGGTCTCCGGCCGGTGGACTTTCTCGTCCTGCCCCGGATGCTGGCGCTCATGGTGATGATGCCCCTGCTGTGCATCTATGCCGACCTCATGGGAGTGCTGGGCGGCATGATCGTCGGCGTCGGCATGCTGGACCTGGGCGTTTTCGAGTACTACCACCAGACCCTGAAGGCGGTGAAACTGTCCTATCTCTGGATCGGCCTCTTTCACAGCTTCGTCTTCGGAGTGCTCGTGGCGCTGGCCGGCTGCCTGCGCGGCCTTCAGTGCGAACGCAACGCCGCCGCCGTCGGCTTCGCCGCCACGTCCGCCGTGGTTACCGGCATCGTCAGCATCGTCGTGGCAACGGCCGTCATTACGCTGCTCTGCCAGGTGCTGGGAATATGAACACCGAGGACAGCCGGGAAACAATTATCGATGTGCGGGACCTGGAAATATCCTACGGCAGTTTCGTCCTCATGCGCGATCTGAACTTCCGCATCCGCCGGGGCGACATCTTCATCATCATGGGGGGAAGCGGCTGCGGCAAGAGCACGCTCATGAAGCAGATGGTGGGGCTCAAGAGGCCCGCCGGCGGCCGGGTTCTTTACGGCGACACCAGTTTCTGGGACGCCGGACCGGCCGTCCAGGAGCAGCTCAAGAGGCGCTTCGGCATCCTCTTTCAGAGCGGCGCCCTCTGGAGTTCCATGACGCTGGCGGAAAATATCGCCCTGCCGCTGGAGCAGTACACCGATCTGTCGCCCGCTTCGATCCGGGAACTGGCGTCGTTCAAGCTGGCCCTGGTGGGGCTGGGGGGTTTTGAAGACTTTTATCCCGCGGAGCTCAGCGGCGGCATGAAGAAGCGGGCCGGACTGGCCCGGGCGATGGCCCTCGATCCGGATCTCCTCTTTTTCGATGAGCCCTCCGCCGGACTGGACCCGATCAGCGCCCGGCTGCTGGACGACCTGATCATCGAGCTGAGCGAAAGCCTGGGAACCACCGTGATCGTGGTAACCCATGACCTGGCCAGCATCTTCGCCATCGGCACCCACTCGGTCTTCCTCGATCCCGAGGCAAAGACCATGACGGCCTCCGGCGACCCCAAGAGAATCCTGGCGGAGTCGGAAGACCCGAAGGTGGTCAGCTTCCTCACCCGGGGCGCGGGGCGGAAATCATGAAAGGTACGGAGCGTTTCACGGCGGAAAGGGAAGAAGCATGAGCAGAAAGGAAAATAAGACTCTGATCGGGGCCTTTGTGGTGGGCGCCATCGCCATCCTGGTCCTGGCGGTGCTGGTCCTCGGATCCGGAAAGTTCTTCACCAGGTCCCAGCAGTACATCCTGTTTTTCGAAGGATCGGTGAAAGGGCTGAATGTGGGGTCTCCGGTGATGTTCCGGGGGGTCAAGATCGGCGAAGTCTCCGATATCCGCGTGGAGATCGACCAGTTCCATCACGCCCTGCGAATCCCGGTGATCATCGAACTTCAGCCGGAGCGGATCGAAGGCGGCAGCCTGCTGAGGAGAGATGAGCAGGCGATGAAGCGGGCCGTCGAAAGGGGCCTGAGAGCCCAGCTTCAACTGCAGAATTTTGTGACCGGGCAGCTGATGGTGGCCCTTGATTTCTTTCCCAAAAAGCCCGCCCAGTATGTGGGTACGGACAGGGACTATACGGAGATTCCAACCGTTCCCACCGAGTTCCAGGAGCTGCAGAGAACCGTCGAGCATCTTCCCCTCCGGGAGATCGTCGTCAGCCTGAACAGCGCCGTCCAGGGAATCGACAAGATTGTCAATTCCATCGATACGCGCAAGACCACCCAGACCCTGGAGGCAGCCATCGGGGATATTCAGATCCTTGTCCGGCACCTGGATGAGCAGATCCATCCCCTTGTTGCCGGCATTAAGAGGGCCTCCAGCGCCGCGGAGGCGACCATGCAGGAAAGCCGGGAGACGGCCGCCGCCGCCAGGGAAAACATGAAGGAGCTGGCGTCAGCGATGAAGACGACCCTGGAGGCGGCCCAGGCGAGCCTGAAGCAATCCGAACTGACCCTTTCGGCCTACTCGGAGGATTCCCCCCTGGCCACGGAACTGAACAAGACCCTGCGGGAACTGGGAGCGACATCGCGTTCGCTGCGCCAGCTTACCGATTATCTTGAACGCCACCCCGATTCCCTCCTCCGGGGCAAGGCCGTTCTCAAAGGAAAATGATATGAAAATCCTGCCATCCCACGCCCGAACGCTTCTCTTCGCCGCCGCCCTGCTGTTTGCCGGCTGCGCCGTGACACCCTCCGCCCGGTTTTACACGCTCACGCCCCTGGAGCCCCGCGATGCAAAAGCGGTTTCACGTGAAACCGCCGCCCCCCCATCGTTGACGATCGCTCCTGTCGAAATCCCCGATTACCTGGACCGCCCCCAGATGGTGACCCGGGATGGCCGGAACGAAGTGAACCTTGCCGAGTTCGACCGATGGGCTGGCTCACTGAGGGAAAACATGGCCGACGTGCTGGCGGAGAACCTCTCCCTGCTCCTGGGATCGGACCGGGTCTTCGTCTACCCCCGGGTGCGGGCCGAGAAAAGCGATTATCTGCTGAAGTTCCGGGTTCTCCGCCTCGACTGCGCGCCCGGCGACCGGGTGCTCCTCAAGGCGCAATGGACGGTCTTTTCCGGTCCGGATCAGGCAGGGGTCACGCACCTGGGGACTTATACCGAACGCCTGGCAGACCGCCGCTACGAAACCCTGGCGGCCGCCGTCAGCCATGCCCTCGGCCAGGCCAGCCGCGAGATCGTCGGGGAATTATCGGGTCGCTCGACGGCCCCCGCCCCCTGAACGATTCCGACCGCTCGGCCTCGCGTCCAATTCAGGGCAGGCCAATGTCGCCTGACAAGGGCAATCGGGAGCTTGAATCCACCTGGCGTCCTGCGCTGTTTGTCATTCCGCTCTTTTCCGCGCCGTGTCATAGGGAAGATCTCAATGACCCCGGTCGGCCGATCTTCATCCCTCATCCTTATTCATCGCGGAGGCACCAGCCGGAATACTGCCCCACGACAAAATCGGCAGGGCGTCCGTATTCCTCTTCCAGGTCCGCTTTGAACTGGGGCCTTGCGTTCAGGGATTCCGTGTCAAAAAACTCGGCCTCCTGGATTTCGGTCCGGACCAACAACTGGTCCGAATCCGCCGCCCACAGGCTTACCTCGCGGACTCCATGCTCTTTTTTGCAATGAGGACACATAAAAGAAGTGGTCTGCATCGGTTCTGCTCCTTTTTATTTTTTCGCGGCGCGTATCTAAATTCCTTCGACCCTTGGAGATGCTTCTCGATCAGCGGTGGGCATCCTTCAGTGGGCTTTCGCTATCGCACACATCCTGAGGGAGACAGATCCGATCATCACGCTCCCGCAAAAGCCAGTAGATAATCCCCAGCGCCAAGGCAATGGCCGCCAGGCCCAGCATGGTTCCAGGCGATGTCACCGTCAGATCGAGGATGATGAATTTTCGGGCCACGGCAAGCATCGCGATGAGCAGGATGACTTTGGTCTGGGTGCTGTGCTGCCCCGTGGCCGTGTATTGAAGGGTATGGCTGAACTCCAGCGCGATCAGCACGGTCAGGATCTCGCCAAAAACATTCTGGAATACGCGATGATCGAGGGGGTCCAGACCGCCGAATACGATGCCCCCGAAAACCTCAATGGACAGGCGGTAGATGGTCATCACCACAACGACCATAATCAGCAGCGTCAGGATGAGGGCAACCAGGCTTTCAAAGCGTTGATGAAAGGTCATGATGCCCCAGTGCCTGGGAAAAAGATTTTTCCAGATCTCTTTCATGTTCTTTTGCCTCGCTTGCGGACCCTGCGAAAGGTCTCTTCGGACGGCCTGAACATCCAGTGGATTCCCCGGCCCCATCCCGGCCATCCCGGAACTCGTCTCCCGAAAACCTGCCTCTTTCCCTTTTAGATCATCCGTGCCGAAGAATCAAACTCTTCTCATCCCGTTTGGGGGCCTGGCGCCGAAAACGTTCTTCATCTTCTGCCGGGAGGCGCCAAGGTCGCGTCAAAGTCGGTAAATTTATTATAAGCATCAAACACTTGCACCATAAAGTATATTTTGCTTTTTATGCAGTAAATTCAGTGCCTGATGTTCTTATTTGACTTGACCTTGCGGGAGCTGCGGCTTTTGTTGGCAAATCCATTCCCGTTGTAGTAAAATTTAATCGGGTTGTGGGAGCTGCCCGGAAGGTGGTGATTCGCTCTCCGCCCGCGGAACGGCAATAACGCCGGCCTGCAAGACCTTTCCCAAGGAAATAAGAGCCATGAACCGCAGAGATTTCCTGAAATCGACACTGGTTGCCGGAACCGTCATCAGCCTGCCGGTGGGGTTGGATCCACTTCTGGCCGTCCTCCACGCGGCGGAAAGACCAGACCTGGCGGTCGCCCGGGGGACGCCGCCCGCCGGAATCACCCGGGCCGCCATTGACAGCCTGGGGGGCATGAACCGCTTCGTGTCCCGGGGCGATGTCGTGGTCGTGAAGCCCAATATCGGCTGGGACCGCACCCCCGAATACGCCGCCAATACCAATCCCGAAGTGGTCGCCGCCGTTGTCCGGCTCTGCTTCGAGGCCGGCGCCAAAAAGGTCAAGGTGTTCGATCATCCCGTCAATGATCCGCGGCGGACCTACCGGCAAAGCGGCATCGCCGCCGCCGCATCCGCCGTGGGCGCCTCCGTCTCCTTCCCGGACGGCCGGAAATTCAAGGACATGCGGATCAACGGCGCGTCCCTGAAATCCTGGCCCCTGTACACGGAAGTCTTCGAGGCGGACAAGGTCATCAACATCCCCATCGCTAAGACCCACGGGACGTCCAGGTTGACCCTGGGCATGAAAAACTGGATGGGCGTGATGGGCGGCTGGCGGGGACGGATCCATCAGCGCATCGATGAAAGCCTCGTGGATCTGGCGGCTTTCATCAAGCCCGCGCTGACAGTCCTCGATGCCGTCCGGATCCTGACGGACAACGGTCCCCAGGGCGGAAACCTGGCGGATGTCCGGCAGCTCAACACCGTCATCGCCGGAACGGATGCCGTGGCCGTCGATGCCTATGGGGCGACGCTCTTCGGGATGAAGCCGGCCGACCTGGGGTTTGTCCGCATCGGCCATCAGCGACGCCTGGGCAGCATGGATCTGGCGGGAATGAAGATCCGGCGGATCACCCTTTAAACCCCCTTCCCGGGCAGCGGTGTTCGCGAGGCGGCGAAGCGGCAGGGCCGATGCCCTGCCGGCGTGCCCAAGCCCTTTGCCGGGGAGCCGATCAGGCAGCCGGGACGCGTGTGTCTTCCCCGGAAAGTGAACGGCCGTTACCGCCGGCAGGCCGGCTTTTGAATTGAGTTCACGAGAAATCCAATGCTGAAAACGATTCGACGCCTCACCCAGGCCCTTTTTCTGCTGCTTTTTCTCTGGCTGTTCCTTTCGACGGAATCCCGGGGCGCCAATGAACTGGGATATCCGGTCAAGGTCTTCCTCGAAGCCGATCCCCTGCTCTACCTTTCCACGGTCCTGGCCACCGGCCGGTTCCATACGCCCTTTCTGCTCGCGCTGATCGTCCTGGTCGCCACGGCCCTGCTGGGTCGGGTGTTCTGCGGCTGGATCTGCCCCCTGGGAACTTTGAACACCCTGGCGGGCGCCCTGAACCGGCGCAAGGAGCCGCCCAGATACCGGAACCTCGCCGCTGTCAAATATCTCCTGCTGATCTTCCTGCTGGTGGCCGCGGCCTTCGGCCTTCAGCTTGCCGGTCTCGCCGATCCGCTTTCCCTGCTGATCCGCTCCCTGACGCTGGCCGTTCACCCCCTGATCCAGGCTGCAACCACCACCGTTTTCGACACCCTTTACGCCTGGAATCTCCCGCTCCTCACAGACTTTTCCGAGTTTCTCTACAGCCTGCTGAAAAAAAGCTTTCTCGCCTTCCAGCAGCCCCATTTCCAGCAGGCGGTCGCAGCCGGGCTGCTGCTCTTCGGGATTCTGGCCCTGAATCTGCGGGAAAAGCGATTCTGGTGCCGATACCTCTGCCCGCTCGGCGCGCTGCTCGGCCTGTGCTCCCGCTACGCCCTGGTGAACCGCGCCGTCAGCCAGGCCTGCAACGGCTGCGGCGCCTGCATCCAGGAATGCCCGGGGGGCGCAGTCTCCGAGTCGCGGAAAAGCTGGCGTAAGTCGGAATGCCTGGTCTGCATGGAATGCGACGACCTCTGTCCCCGCGGCGCGGTCCATTTCGGCTTTTCCCGGCAGCTCTCCGGGGCCGGGCCGGATCTGGGCAAGCGGCGGATTTTCGGGGCGGCCGTGGCCGGAATGATCGCCGCCCCCCTCCTCTGGGTCTCTCCGCTGAAAAAGGCCGTCGCCTCGGAACCCCGGCTGATCCGTCCCCCCGGCTCTCTGGCGGAAGAGGAATTCCTGAGACGCTGCGTCAAATGCGGACAGTGCCTGAAGGTCTGCACCACCAACGGCCTCCAGCCCACCCTGCTGGAGGCGGGCCTCGAGGGGATCTGGTCGCCGGTGCTGGTCCCCCGGATCGGATACTGCGAGTACCGCTGCACCCTCTGCGGCCAGGTCTGCCCGACGGGCGCGATCCGGAGCCTTTCCCTGGAGGAAAAGGCGGACGTCCGGATCGGATCGGCCATGATCGACAAGGGGCGCTGCCTCCCCTTCGCCCACGCCACCCCCTGCATCGTCTGCCAGGAGGTCTGCCCCACTCCGGAAAAGGCGATCTGGTTTGAAGCGGTGAAGGTCAAGAACCGCCGGGGCACGGCCCTTACCCTCCGCCAGCCCCATGTGGACCTGGAGCGCTGCGTGGGCTGCGGCATCTGCGAGGCGAAATGCCCCGTCCTCGGCAGACCCGCCATTTCCGTGACCAGCCTCGGCGAGTCCCGCTCCCGGGACAACCAGCTCCTACTGTCCTGATCTTGCTCCCGCGCCTTTTCGGCCCTCACCCGGGCCCCTTCGAATTTCACCGGCGCTTCCTTAGGCCTTGGCAAGAAAGCAGCATGCAATAGCGATATAAAAAAGCAGCACGGAGGAATCTGTTATGGCAAAATCCCATGATGCACAAAAATCAGAGAAGAAAAAACCAATGAAAACAGCGAAAGAGAAGAAGAAGGTAAAACAGCAAAAGAAAAAGGGCTGATGAGCCTTTCTGTTTACTAGGTGATTTGCAGGAACCGGCGAGACAAACGGGGGATGCCGGAATATCGGACACCCGACCATGGAGCTTTCGCGACTTTCCTTGAATACTGTAAAACGTCTAAATAATAGGCAAATATAAAGCTGGTATCTCACACATAAACGGTGTAAACAACCTGTACATGAAACTCCACCCTGTCCCCACCTCGAGAAAAGATTACCATCAATATCCGGAGAAGTGGGAGTCCCAAACGCTACCCTAGCCACAATCCGGCCGGCTTGATCGTTAGCTCCAAGTAAGGAGTCCTTATCTTTAATTTGACGTCACCCGGCAAGACCCTTATCAGGCGCCTGCCCTCTGGGCACGACTCCATGGAAACAGTCCAGCACAAAAGCGCATTAGCGGCGAATCGCCGCTCCGATCCGAGTTGTTTGTTCAGCGCGGCATCCCGTCCGCTCTCGATAATGGACTTCTGCAAAGGTATCCTCTCGGAATCGTTGCTTGGTTCCTCATGCAACCCGGAATGCCGGATCGATTACATTAACCAAAGCGGGTCTGTCCTGTCCGGGGCCGGCAGACTTTCGCGATCGCGCAGGGCAATCGACTCCGTAAATAAGCGCCTCGTTCGTCGGGATGTGGCGCTGATTCAGCTGCGGGCCCCCCCGATCTGAATCACGGCTATATCAAGGGGTACATCCCCGTGTCGTCACGCATGGTTTGGAAAAAGAGATGATCTCCATAGTGGGTGCAGCAGAGAAGATCAAAGCGAAATAGATGGAAGAGCCATAGCGATTAATCCGCAGAAAGTCTGGGGGAAACAGTGATAAAACGAATCTCGATGCCTAAAATAGGAACAGCGAATCATGAAAATAATCAATAATTTGTATTTATTTTCATATACGAAGAAGGAGTTAAATTTTGAATGAAGCGATCAGGGTGAAAGCAAAGTTATTGTGGGATGCGATGGACGATACAGAACGGGCCGGAATGGTGTACGGAATGTTCCCGACCCGTAAAATGCTGTTGGTCGAGGAGCAGGGTTTTGACTGCTATTCGGTCTATCGGGCTTTAATGCATTGCGCGGCAAGAGTTGGATAAAGATTTGGAATATCCGAATGATTTTAGTGAGATTATGGAATAATAGGGAGGCATCATGAGTCAGCACAGAAGCGCAAGAAAAAGGGAACTGGACCGCAAAAGGAGAAGGCATGAAAAGAATCTGAAACTCCGGGCAAAAGAGGCAAAGATGGCAAGCAAGAAGAGGTAACAAAGGAATTCCTGATGAATCGCTGTCGGAGAAAAATAACAATCTCAGTGGGAGGAAAAATATGGGATCAAATCAGAAGCAGGTAAAAGTTGGACAAAAAGAGTCTTTCGGACAAAAGCTGAAAGATCGTTTGGCTTCCCTTTCAGAGAAAGGGATCGAATCTCTCAAGATTGAGAAAGATACGCTCGTAAAAAAATTGCGGGCAAATATTCGTGCTGTAAATACCAGGCTGAAGGCAATTGACGCTCAAGAAAAGAAGAGCGAAGAACTGGCAAAAATGAAGGCGGAAAAGGCAGCCATCGAGAAAGATCCGGAAAGAATCAACAGGAAGAAGATCAAGGAGACGCCTGTTGAAGGCAAGGAAAAAAAGAAAAAGAAAGAATAGACCTTGGCAGTTATCAAAGACTGGCAAGAAGAACGATGGCGGAGATGTATTTATCCTCTACAGAGCCATTCAGACCGATGGTTTCAAGATTTTTGCTGAAGGCCGGTCTGTAAGCTTCGATGCTGACCAGTGCACAAAAGGCCCGGCAGCGGAAAACCTGAAACCCTGCTGATCGTCACGAAAGAGGCGATCCATCATTATGTATATTCTGCGTTGGATCGCCTTTCTACTTTTAACAGATTCTGTAACTTTTGAAAGATAGGGAAAAAAGAAGCTTAAAAATTGGCAAATCCATGTATGATCATGTTAACTCGACGGAATAAAAAGCAAGGTAGCAGAAACAAATAGATAGAGCATCGAAGCGCAAACTGGTTGAACAGGAGAAAGTGAATATAAAAACGCACACCCCGAACACAGTCTCGGATAGAGTTGAACCGGATTGGTGAACGGAGATTGGCAGCAGTCCTGAAAGTCATTATGCGCATTATGAGGCAGAGATTGAACGCAAAGCCCATATCGGGAAAAGGGAGGTAAGGAGAATGTATGAGAGTCCGACGGATAAGACAAGAGAGGCTATTCAGGCTTTAGCAAGGAAAGTTCCGACAAGATTGATTGTGATTGCAGGTGTGATCCTTTTTGTTTTAATTTTCTTCAGGCCGTGGGTGCAGGTCGGTCCAGGACAACGGGGCATCGTTCTTAATTTCGGCGCCGTGCAAAAGCAAGTTCTAGAGGAAGGTCTGCATTTTCGGGTTCCGGTGATGCAGGAGATCGTGTTGATGGATGTGAAAGTTCAAAAGGCGGAGACGGATGCGGCGGCAGCCTCTGCGGATCTTCAGGATGTTAGTTCCAGGGTAGCTTTAAATTATCATATCGTGCCAAACAAGGCCAATATTGTCTACCAGAGGATCGGCGTCGAGTACAAGGAGCGCATTATTGATCCTGCCATTCTGGAAGTCGTCAAGGCCGTCACTGCAAAGTACACCGCAGAGGAACTCATCACCAAGAGGCCGGCCGTCAGCGAGGCGATGAGGGTGGCTCTGATGGATAGGCTGATAGCGAACGATATTGCAGTGGACGCCTTTTCCATTGTTATCTTCAGTTTCTCGAAGGTTTTCACCGAGGCCATCGAAGCCAAACAGACGGCAGAACAGCTGGCATTGAAAGCAAAAAGGGATCTCGAAAGGATAAAGATCGAGGCGGAACAAAAGATCACTGCGGCCACGGCGGAAGCAGAATCGCTTAGATTGCAGAGGGCAAATATTTCCCCGGATCTGATAGAGCTACGGAGAATTGAAGCCAATATGAAGGCCATCGAAAAATGGAATGGGATCCTTCCTCAAGTAACGGGCGGGGGCGCCATCCCCATGATCGGCTTGGGGGATACGCAAAAAAAAGTTAAATAATAAAGATACAGGAACGTCCTCTGTTTAGTTTCATCAGATTGATCGGGCGCGTCCCAGCAGAATGTCCCGGACCCGGGCCAGCTCCTGGGGGGTGTCCACTTCCACGGAGTCCCGGGAGGTTTCGACCACGCGGATCCGATAACCGAATTCCAGGGCGCGCAGCTGCTCCAGCGATTCGACGGCCTCCAGCTTTCCCTCTTCCAGGGCGGTGAAGGTGCGCAGAAAGCCCCGTCGGTAGGCGTAGATCCCGTGATGCTTGAAATAGGCGATGGGATGGCGGTCGTCCCGGACGTAGGGGATCGTGGACCGGGAAAAGTAGAGGGCGTTGAAGTTCGCGTCGAACACCACCTTGACCGCATTGGGATGGGTGATCTCCTCCTGGCGGACGATCCGGTAGATGAGGGTCGCCATGGGCAGGGAGGGATCCTCCCGGAGGGGGCGGGTCACCTCGTCGATGTGAGCCGGTTCGAAGATGGGCTGGTCCCCCTGGACATTGACAACGATATCCCCATCGTCCAGTTCCAGCGCGTCCACCGCTTCGGCGATGCGGTCTGTGCCCGAGCGGTGCCTTTCCGCCGTCATGATCGCCGTGCCGCCGAACTTCCGGACGGCTTCGTAAATCCGGTCGTCATCGGTGGCCACCGCCGCTGCGGAAACGAGGCCCGATTGCAGAACCCCTTCGTAGACATGCTGAATCATCGGCTTGCCGCAGAGGTCGGCCAGGGGTTTGCCGGGAAAGCGGCTCGAGCCGTAGCGCGAGGGGATTATACAGACGATTTCCATTCCGGCTTCCTTCTTCCTTATTTTTACAGGTGAGGATCTGCGGCCTGCAGGTGGTTCCGCACGTAATCGGCCACGGAGTCTTCCAGGGGGGAGAATGTCGCCTCCAGGCCGGCCGCCCGCAGTTTGTCCATCCGCGCCTCGGTGAAGTACTGGTACTGCCCGCGGAGGGATTCCGGCATGTCAATGTATTCGATCCTTGACGGAAGGCCCATCGCGGCAAACACGGAGTTCACCAGGTCATTCCAGGTTCGCGCCTTTCCCGTCCCCAGGTTGAAAATCCCGTTGACTTCCGGGTTTTGGACCAACTCCCAGAGGATGTTCACGCAGTCCTTCACGTAAACGAAGTCCCGCATCTGGCCGCCGTCGGCATAGTCGGGGTGATAGGACTTGAAGAGCTGCACCCTGCCCGTCTCCCGGATCTGGTGGAAGGACTTGAAGATGACGCTGGCCATGTCATCCTTGTGGTATTCATTGGGGCCGAAGACATTGAAGAACTTGATTCCCGCCAGCCGGTCGAGCAGCCCCTGCCGGATCGCCCAGAGGTCGAAGAGCTGCTTGGAATAGCCGTACATGTTGATGGGCCGGAGTTTGGCAATCCCCTCCCGATCATCGGCGAATCCCTGCGAACCGTTTCCGTAGGTGGCCGCCGAGCTGGCATAGATGAACCGGATGCCGTGGTTGGCCGCCCACTGGGCCAGGGTGCAGGTGTAATGGAAGTTGTTGTCCATGAGGTAATCGGCGTTGCGCTCCGTCGTGGAGGAACAGGCCCCCAGATGCACGACGGCCTCGATTTTCTCCCCATGGAGCGCATCCTCGTCCAGCATGTGCCAGAAGTCTTCCTTGTGCACATAATCGGAATAACGCCGGTTGACGAGATTCTTCCATTTCTCCGACTCGCCCAGGTGGTCCACCACCAGGATGTCGTCGATCCCTTCCTCGTTCAGCTTCCAGACGAAGGCGCTGCCGATAAAACCGGCGCCGCCGGTGACGATATACACGATGCGTTCTCCTTCCGTTTGAAAGTTAAAGGACGGCGGCGGCCTTCTCGATGGCCTGCCGGATCTGCGCCATCCGCTCCTCGGACATCCGGATGTTGATCCCCATCACCAGGGTCCGGCCCAGCAGGTCCTCCGCCCGGGGGATATCCTCACGATTGTAGGACACTGTTCTTTTGTTCAGGGGGCTGGTAAAGGGATACTTTTTCGAGTTGGCCGTTGACTGAGCCAAAAAGTGCTCCCAGTTCGGCAGGTAATGCCAGGCGTTTCTCTTGTAGCAGACCGTGTCGAGGCCGCCGGCGCTCAGGGCCCGCTGGAATTTCTCCGCTGCGCCTTCGTCGGGGAGGTTGAAGGCCAGGAAGGTGGCCGTATCGCCTTCGGGATCGGCAAGTTCCCGGAATTTGATTCCCTTTACCGCGGACAGCATGGTTTTGATCGCCGCCTTGTTCTTCCGCTGCTCGGCGATCATGGTGTCCAGCTTCCGCAACTGGGCCAGCCCCAACGCCCCCTGGAGCTCGTTCATCCGGTAATTGAACCCCAGGATCGACCGCCCTTCCATGGCCCGGCTGACCTTCGGATTGTGGTCATGGCCGTGATCATGGTACTCGTCGGCCCGGTGATAGAGGGTTTCGCTGTTGGTGATCAGCATGCCGCCCTCGCCGGTGGTCATGGTCTTGTAGTAATCGAAGCTGAAGATGCCCATATCGCCGAAGGTGCCAAGCCTCTTCCCCTGGAAGGAACCGCCGCAGCCCTGAGCGTTGTCCTCCAGGACGAGGAGGCTGTGCCGGCGGGCCACTTCCACGATCCGGTCGATGCGGGCGCCGGAGCCGCACATGTGCACGGGGATGACCGCTCGCGTAGAGGGAGAAATCTTGCGCTCCATATCGGTGGGGTCCAGGTTCAGGGTGTCATCGATGTCCGTCATGACGGGAATCGCCCCCACTTCGAGGACCGCTTCCCAGGTGGCCAGGAAAGTGAAAGCCGGAACGAGCACTTCATCGCCGGGACCGACATCCAGGGCGGTGAGGGCGATCTTGAGCGCCGAGGAACCGGACGTTACCCCCAGGGCGTATCCCGCGCCGCAGTAACGGGCGAATTCCTCCTCGAACTGCCGGACCTTGAAAACGCCTTTCCTTTCGACGTCAAAACCATAGCGCATCAGGACACCTGTCTCCATGACCTCCAGCACTTCCTTGAGCTCTTCGGGACCCATCAGTTCAAAACCGGGCATGACGCAACCTCCCTGAGAATATTCCCCTGTTCATATCGTATGAAAAAATCCAAGTGATTGATTATTTTCGTTCTTCGTTGTTCCCGCACCGGGCATCAGGGTTAATTTGAAGACTCATAAGTTTCCCCAAAGGGAAAGTCAAGTCCTTTTCTGGTGCAGGTACCAGGACAGTTGGCGGCAGATCCCCCGGACGATGCGGACTTCCTTGGCGGTCAGGCGGATCCGGGAAAAGAGCCGCCGGAGGTGCATCATCCAGTACTCGGGATTTTCCGGATTCAGAAAACCGATTTCCCGGAGCATCTCGCCCAGGTGTCCGTACATCCCCTCCAGTTCCCGGGACGAGGCCAGCTTCGGGGTGAAGCGCTCGGGCATCCCCCTTTCCGCCACGGCGATTTCGTAGCAGAGGATCATGACCGCATGGGAGAGATTGAGCGACCGGAACCGCTCCGAGGTGGGAATGGAAACCACCGTCTGGCAGTAGCGCAGGTCCTCGTTGGTCAAGCCCGTATCCTCGGGCCCGAAGAGAAGGGCCACCTCGTTTTCCCGGGAAATATCCGCCACCGCTTCCGCCATTTCCCGGGGAGTGACCACGGGTCCCCGGGCCAGACCCAGCCGCGCCGTCGTACCGACCACATAGTTGAACCCTGACAGGGCCTCGCCCAACTCCCGGCAGTAAACGATGGAATCGACCACGTCGGCGGCCAGGTGGGTGGACATCTGCCGGATCTCTTCCTGGGGGTACGACCGGTCGCTCACCACGATGAGCCGCTCCACCCCCATGTTCTTGGCGCAGCGCGCCGCCGAACCGATGTTGCCCGCATATTTCGGCCGGTTCAAAACGACCGCAAGATGTTCCCTGGTGGTCTTTAGAATCATTCCTTCGCGACCCCTTCGGTCCCTTCCGTCCGCCTTTGCCAAGATGCCGGTTGACACGCGCCCCGGCCTGCCCTAGATAGGGGAAGGCGAACCTTAATCCTTTTCCGGGGAAAAGAAAAGTTCAAAGATCCAAAATCCCCGCGGTGAAACGTTCTCCCCTTTGTTCCCCGCCGGAAAATCATCTCTTCGAAAGGGATTTCCCGAAGCCTTTTACACAGGGGGTATTTTTTTGAAAAATTTCAATCTCAAGTCGCCGGAACGCAACCCCGCCAACCCGGCAGCCTGGGGCCAGGCTCTCCGGGAAGCGTCCGCCGAGCTTCAGATCTTCTTATCGGATGCACAGGTAAACCGTTTCCTCCTCTATTATCGGGAACTTGCCTTCTGGAATTCCAAGTTCAATCTGATCGCCTCCGCCGAATCCCCCCAGGAGATTTTTCTCAGACATTTCCTCGATTCTTTGACCCTGATCCCCTGCCTTCCCCTCCCCGACGGACGGCTGATCGACATCGGCACCGGGGGAGGATTTCCGGGGATTCCTTTGAAGATCACTCTGAACCGGCTGCAGGTCACGCTGGTGGAGGCGTCGCGGAAAAAGGCGTCCTTTCTGAAATCCCTGCGCCGGCTGCTGGACCTCGGGGAACTGGAAGTTCTTCAGGAACGGGTCGAAAACCTGGCGGAACGGGACGCCTTCCGCCACGGCTTCGACATGGTGGTCTCCCGAGCCGCCCTGAAACTTCCCGAGTACCTCCGGTGGGGAAAAGAGCTGATGACGCCCGAAGGGGTGATCATCGCCATGAAAGGGGCTAATTATTCCCGGGAATTAGAAGAGGTCCAGGGCCAACTTGCAGACTGGGGCCTCGCCTTGGCCGAAGAACGCCGCCTGACTCTTCCCCTGGCGGGAGACTCCCGTGTCCTTCTCATCTTTCGAAAGTCTATTTCCTGATCTTCCCGCACCCGAAAAAAAGGGAAATAAACGCATAATTTATTATTTATGGCTCATAAATACCTGTCACTCATTAATAAAAATACTCCTTCTCAAACCACTTGTTTTGTGCTAGTTTCTGCTCCGCTTCACAGTCCAGAAGGCACGAAGAAAAACCGGTTGACATTCCCATGCGTAAAATCATCTCCATTGCCAATCAGAAAGGCGGGGTCGGAAAAACGACGACCGCCATCAACCTTTCCGCGACTCTTGCGTCCGCTGAAAAAAGAACGCTGCTGATCGACTGCGACGCTCAGGGCAATGCGAGCAGCGGCGTCGGGATCGACCGGGAAAAGAGCGGAGAGAAAAATCTCTATGCCGCCCTGAGTTCCAAGGTCCCCCTACGGGATGTGATCCTGCCGACCTGCATTCCCTATCTCGATGCCGTAGCCGCCACTCAGGATCTGGTGGGAATCGAGGTGGAATTCGCCTCCCTGGAGGAGCGGGAAAAACGGCTGAAAAAGCTCATCCGGGAACTGGACTCGGCCTACGACTTCGTTATCCTGGACTGTCCGCCCTCCCTGGGCTTTCTGACGCTCAACGCCCTGGTGGCCTCTTCTTCCGTCATCGTGCCCCTTCAGTGCGAGTACTTCGCCATGGAGGGCCTGGGACATCTCATGAGCACCCTGAAACGCGTCAAGACGCGGCTGAATCCTCTCCTCTCCCTGGGAGGCATCCTGCTGACCATGTTCGATTCACGGAACCTGCTTTCCCGCCGCGTCAGCGAGGATGTGCGCAGCCATTTCGGCAGCCACGTATTTAAAACCGTCATTCCGCGCAACGTCCGCCTTTCGGAGTGCCCCAGCCACGGGCTTCCGATTATTTATTACGACATCAAATCCCGGGGCGCCGTTTCCTATATGGAACTGGCCCAGGAAGTCCTGAACAGCAAGAGGATCTAAATGCCGCCCAAAAACATTCTCGGCAAGGGGCTGGGGGCAATTCTCCCCGATATCCTTGACGACCTGACCGAAATCCCCTCTTTTCTCCGCTGCGACATTGAAGAGCTGGTTCCCAATCGCTTTCAGCCGAGGAAGGACTTCCGCGATGAGGAGCACCAGAGCCTTGTGGCTTCCATCCGGAAAAACGGTCTTTTGCAGCCGATCATCGTCCGGCCCCTGGAGGCCGGCTATGAGATCATTGCGGGAGAGCGCCGCTGGAGGGCGGCCAAGGAGGCCGGGCTGGCGGAAGTCCCCATCGTGATCCGGAAGGCGGAAGACGCGGAAGTGGCCGAACTGTCTCTCATCGAGAACATCCAGCGCTCGGCGTTGAATGCCTTGGAAGAGGCGGCGGCGTATCGCACCCTGATGGATCTATTTGGTCTTTCCCAGGAGGAAATCTCCCTGCGGGTGGGAAAAGACCGTTCCACCATCGCCAATACCCTGAGGCTCCTGAAGCTGGAGGATCCGATCAAGGCGGCCCTGATCGAAAAAAGGATTTCCCCCGGTCATGCCCGCGCCCTGCTTGGCCTGGAGCGCAGGGAAGACCGGCTCCAGTGCCTTGATCTCATCCTGAAAAAGCAGCTCAGCGTCCGGGAAACGGAACGCCTGGTCCAGAATGCGCGTCAGCCCCTGGAAGAGCCTCGCCGCCACCGGAGCGAGCAGAGCCCTCACTTGAGGAAGCTCGAAACCGCCCTCTCGTCCAGGATGGGAACTTCTGTCTTCATTCGGCAGGGAAAAAA
Organism: uncultured Syntrophus sp.; assembly: GCA_964555065.1. Classification (GTDB taxonomy): domain Bacteria; phylum Desulfobacterota; class Syntrophia; order Syntrophales; family Syntrophaceae; genus Syntrophus. The sequence goes on along the minus strand of CAZKRB010000031.1, from coordinate 8,707 downwards.
ATCAGGCAGAATCGAGATTCGCTATTCCTCTTCCGAGGAGCGGGACCGCCTGCTGGTGCTGTTAAACCCACCCGAATAGCCTCTCGGGGCGGGAGCGTTTTCGAACCCCGGCTTCAACTTCGACAGGATCATTTTATCAATGCTTATCAACAGTTGTTGATAAGCATGTGGACAGGTATCGCAAAGTGGATCAGCTCTGGGAAGAAAGCATTAAAATCATTAAAGAAAAAATAAGTCCGCAGAATTTTGAGACGTGGATCCGTCCGCTCAAAGTGGCCGCGATGGAGGATTCTCACGCCCGTTTATCGGTGCCGAACAAGTTTTTTAAGGACTGGCTGACGGAAAACTACCGGGAGGTGATTTCCGAGGCCCTTTCCGCCACGGCGGGAAAAGAATTCGGGATCGATTTTGTCATTCAGCAGGAAGGGGACCAAAATCCCGGCGCCCCCCATCCGACACGGAAGAAAAAAATCTTGGAGCAGCTTCCGAAAGAAAACCTGCGCCCCAAAGTCCATCCGACCCTGAACCCCAATTACAGTTTCGAACGCTTCGTCGTCGGCTCTTCTAATCAGTTCGCCCATGCGGCTTCCGTTGCCGTCGCCGAACAGCCGGCCAAAAACTACAACCCCCTGTTCATCTACGGAGGGGTCGGCCTGGGAAAAACGCATCTCCTCAACGCCATCGGGCTTTTGTGCATGTCCATTTATCCCGGCATGAACGTCGTCTACGTCTCCGCCGAGGAGTTCATGAACGAACTGATCCTCTCCATCCGGTACGACAAGATGCCGCAGTTCCGGGAAAAGTTCCGCAACATCGACTGCCTGCTGATGGACGACATCCAGTTCATTGCCGGCAAGGAGAGAACACAGGAGGAATTCTTCCACACCTTCAATACTCTCCATGATTCAGGGAAACAGATCGTCGTCACCAGCGACAAATTTCCCAAGGACATTCCCAACCTGGAGGGCCGTCTCCGCTCCCGCTTCGAGTGGGGCCTGATCGCCGACATCCAGCCGCCGGAGATTGAAACCAAGATCGCCATCCTGGAAAAAAAGGCACAGGAAAACAACATCCTGCTCCCGACGAACGTGGCCTATTACATCTCCTCCCACGCCGAGTCCAACATCCGGGAACTGGAGGGTTTTCTTGTCCGGATTGCCGCTTATTCTTCCGTCACGGGAAGGAACATCGATCTGGACCTGGTCAAGGAAGTCCTCAAAGACATCATCAAGCAGCGGGAAACCAACGAAGTTTCCTTCGAAGATATTCTCAAGGCGGTATCGGCCCGGTTCAACGTGAAAATCTCCGAAATCAAGTCCCAGAGCAAAAGCAAGAATATCGCCCTGGCAAGGCAGGCGGCGATGTACCTGGCCCGGAAGCTGACGGGAAACTCCTTTCCCGACATCGGAGAAAAAATCGGAGGCCGGGATCATTCCACGGTGATTTACGCCAACAATAAAATCCGCAAACAGCTGGAGACGGATTCCAAGTTGAAAACCACCCTCCAGGAAATCGAAGACCAGCTCCTGAAGAAGAACTAACAATCAAACAAGGGACTTATCAACAGCTTATTTTTGATATAACGCCTTGTAATTTAAATAATTTTATGATTATAAACAGAAGTCAACAGCTCTTATTACTCCTACTGACTTTAAATAAATAAACAAAAAAATAAAAAACAGAATACAAGTAAAGGATGGGGAAAGGTCATGGAATTTGAGATTTCAAGGCAGGTGTTCCTGGAAGGCGTTCAGAAAACCCTGGGAATTGTGGATAAAAAAAGCACCATGCCCATTCTGGGAAACCTGTTGATCAAGACGGAGGACAGCCGGGTAAAGATTGTCGCCACCGATCGGGAACTTGGACTGGTGGCCGACTACGGGGCGCAGATCGTCACGGGCGGAGAAATCACCCTGTCCGCCAAAAGGCTTTTCGAGATGATCCGGGAAACCCAGGGGGAAAGTGTTCACTTTGCCTGCGATGATTCCAATCAGATTACCCTGACCTCTCAGAAGGCCGTCTACCGGATTTCCGGCATTTCCGCCGAGGAATTTCCCGCCGTGGTCTACGATGAAAATGTGCCTTTATCCTCCGTACCGGCGTCCCTGTTGAAGGAACTGATTGCCACAACCTCCTTTGCCATTTCCAATGATGAAACGCGGAAAAATCTCACCGGCGCCCTTCTGGAGACGGAGCAGGCGGAAAAGGGGGCCCTGCTGCGGATGGTCGCGACGGATGGACATCGCCTGGCCCTGGGTTACGGGATTCTTGAAGGGGCGAACCCCTTTTCGCTCGAACGGGGGATTATCTTGCCGCGCAAGGGAATTTCCGAGATCCGGAAGCTCATCGATGCCGAGGCGGGAGAGATCCTCATCGGCGCGGACCGGGGGATGTTTGTCCTGAAAACCGCCGATACCCTCCTGAAGGTGAGTCTGATCGATGAGCTCTATCCCGATTACCGGCGGGTCATCCCCAGCGAGCAGGGAATCCGGGTGATTTTCAACCGGGATCTCCTGCTCCATGCTCTCCGGCGGATGAAGGTCATTTCGACGGTAGAGTATAACGGCGTCGTTCTCTCCCTGAGCCAGAACCGGATGGTCATGAATTCAACGAATCCCGATGTGGGAGAGGCCAATGATGAACTGGAGATCCCGTACTCCGGGGAGGAGGTCCAGGTCGGATTCAATGTGGATTACCTCATCGACGCCGTCGACGTCATCCGGGAAGAGGAAGTGCTGTTCGATATCGGCGCCTTCATGAAGCCCTGCCGGATCATGCCGGTGCACAATGATCAGGCGCTCTGCGTGGTCATGCCCCTGAAGTTCTAGGAACCAAACGAACCCTCATGCGCAGCGCGGGCAAAGGGAAGGATGAAAACAATCCATCCCCTGGATTGTTTTTCAGATAAATTTTTCAGGATCCCCACGGAAAGGGAGAATTCTCTGAAACCGGCCTGAAATTTTAAACAACCTGTCTGAAGAGAAAAAGAGAGCAGTCGAGAAGAGAGAAGAGAGGTTATGACAGAAAACAATTATTCCGCTGACAGCATCAAAATCCTGGAAGGCCTGGAGGCCGTCAGAAAAAGACCGGCCATGTACATCGGCAGTATCGGCAAGGAAGGCTTGCACCACCTCGTTTATGAAGTGGTGGACAACAGCATCGATGAAGCAGCGGCTGGATACTGCGACCAGATTACCGTCAAGATCCGCGTCGACAACAGCATCATGGTTGAGGACAACGGCCGGGGGATTCCCGTGGATATGCACGAGTCGGGCGTCTCAGCCGCCGAAGTGGTGCTGACCAAGCTGCACGCCGGCGGAAAATTCAACAACGACAGCTACAAGATTTCCGGCGGGCTGCACGGCGTCGGCGTTTCGGTGGTCAACGCCCTGTCCAGTTCCCTGGAGCTCAACGTACGTCGGGACGGGAAGGTGTACACCCAGTCCTACATCCGCGGCGTACCCACCGTCCCCCTGGCCGTCACCGGCCAGACCGCGGGCCGGGGCACCAAGATCTATTTCAAGCCCGACAGCGAGATTTTCGAAGAGATGGAGTTCAATTTCGACATTCTGGCCAACCGCCTGCGGGAACTGGCCTTCCTGAACTCCGGCATCCACATCAACCTGATCGACGACCGTGACGACCGGAAAAGCGAATTTTTCTATGAAGGCGGCATCGTTTCCTTTGTGGAGTATATCAACCGCAACAAGAAGCTCCTGCACAACACCCCCATTTACGTCAGCGGGGCGCGGGAAGACTGCACGGTAGAAGTGGCGCTGCAGTACAACGACACCTATACGGAAAACATCTTTTCCTTCGCCAACAGCATCAACACCACGGAAGGCGGAACGCATCTGAGCGGCTTCCGGGCGGCCCTGACCCGGGTTTTCAACAACTACGCGGTCAACAACGGCCTACTGAAGGGAAAGGAGGGGCTGCGCGGGGAAGACCTGAGGGAAGGCCTCTCCTGCGTGATCAGCGTCAAGGTTCAGAACCCACAGTTCGAGGGCCAGACCAAGACCAAACTCGGCAACAGCGAGGTGCGGGGGCTGGTCGAAGGCATCGTCTACGAAAAAATCGGCGCCTACCTGGAGGAAAATCCTACCGTCGCCAAGCAGCTGCTGAACAAGTGCCTTGATGCCTCCCGCGCCAGGGAAGCAGCCCGGCGGGCACGGGAACTGACGCGCCGGAAAAGCGCCCTGGAAGTGGGCTCCCTTCCCGGTAAGCTGGCGGACTGCCAGGAGCGGGACCCGGCCCGAAGCGAGCTTTACCTGGTCGAGGGGGATTCGGCCGGCGGCTCTGCCAAGCAGGGGCGCGATCGGCGCAATCAGGCCATTCTGCCCCTGCGGGGAAAGGTGCTCAATGTGGAAAAGGCCCGCTTCGACAAGATGCTGCAGAACGAAGAAATCAAGACCATGATTACGGCGTTGGGAACGGGGATCGGCGAGGAGGATTACGACGTCAGCCGGATCCGTTACCACAAGGTCATCATCATGACCGATGCCGACGTGGACGGTTCGCATATCCGCACCCTCCTTCTGACCTTCTTTTTCCGGCAGATGCGGGAGCTCGTGGAAAAGGGCTATCTCTATATCGCCCAGCCGCCGCTCTTCAAGATCACGGAGAAGAAAAACGAGGTGTACATCCATAACGAGGACGAAATGAACAACTTCATCCTCCAGAACGGGGTCAAGCGGATCAAGCTGTTCAACGGCAACGAAGAGGCCGTCACCGGCAATGCGCTGCTCAACCTGATCAAAAAGATGATGCGGATCGAGACCATCCTGGAGAAGTTCGAAAAGGAGGATTGCGACCGCCAGGTGATCCGCCTGCTCGCGGAGCGGCCTTCTTTTGCCGTGCAGGATTTCGAGGACGAGGCCCTCCTGGGAAGCGTGGCCGGCTGGATCGCGGCGGAAATCGGAGAAGAGGTCGGAGAGTGGGGCGTGGAAGCCGACGAGGAGCACGGCGGATACCGGCTTTTCTTATCGCTGCAGAAAAACGGGAAGGAGCAGCGGATCACCTTTGGAAAATCCATCTACCGGGCCCCGAAGTTCTCGGAAGTCAAGGCGCTTCTGGGAGAGATTTCCAAAACCGCCAAAGCGCCCTATGCCGTGGTGGCCATCGACGGCGACGGAACGGAACGCCAGGAAATCGCCGACATGTCCTCCCTGGTGCAGTTCGTGACCTCCATGGGCAAGAAGGGGCTCTCCGTCCAGCGCTATAAAGGTCTGGGCGAAATGAACCCGGAACAGCTCTGGGAAACCACGATGAATCCGGAGAAGCGGACGCTCCTGCAGGTCCGGGTGGATGACGCCGTGCAGGCCGATGAGATTTTCACCACGCTGATGGGCGACCAGGTCGAACCCCGCCGCGAATTCATCTACGAGAACGCCCTGTATGTGTCCAATTTGGATGTATAGAGAGAAAGCATCCCTTTCCTGGTTGGGCTCATCCTGTGCCTGCAGGTGTCCAATCTGGGTGTCTTCTGAGTAAGTTCGAAAAAGTTACTCTACTTCAAAGCGCCCGAAGGGGCGTGGGTCGCTAACGAGAAAGAGGAAGAAAAAGAATGGATTCACCGCTGACACAAAGAAATATCTTTGTAAATATAGAAGATGAAATGAAAAAGTCCTATATGGACTATGCCATGAGCGTCATCATCGGCCGGGCCATTCCCGATGTGCGCGATGGGCTGAAACCGGTTCACCGGCGCGTTCTGTTCGCCATGAGCGAAATGGGAAACCGGTGGAACAAGCCCTATAAGAAATCCGCCCGCATCGTCGGCGATATTATCGGCAAGTACCACCCCCACGGCGACCAGGCCGCCTACGACACCATCGTCCGGTTGGCCCAGGATTTTTCCATGCGCTATCCCCTCGTCGACGGGCAGGGAAATTTCGGCTCCATCGACGCTGACCCCCCCGCAGCCATGCGTTACACGGAAGTCCGCATGGACCGGATCACCGAGGAGATCCTGGCAGACCTGGAAAAGGACACGGTGGACTTTGTTCCGAACTACGACGAATCCCTGACGGAGCCGTCCGTGCTTCCCTCGCGGATTCCGACGCTCTTGCTCAACGGGACGGCGGGAATCGCCGTCGGCGTGGCGACGAACATTCCGCCGCACAACCTCACGGAAGTTCTCAACGGGACCATCGCCCTCATCCGGAATCCGGAGATGACCCTGGAAGAGCTGATGACCTACATTCCCGGGCCGGATTTTCCCACGGCCGGCTTCATCAACGGCCGGGAGGGGATCCTCTCCGCCTACCGCACGGGGCGGGGCATTATCCGCCTGCGGGCCAAGGTGATCATCGAGAAGAACGAGCGGAACGACCGGGAAAGCATCGTGGTGACCGAGATTCCCTATCAGGTCAACAAGGCGGCCCTGATCGAAAAGATCTCCGAGCTGGTGAAGGACAAGAGAATATCGGGCATCTCCGATCTCCGCGACGAGTCGGACCGCGAAGGCATCCGGGTCGTCATCGACCTGAAGCGCGACGAGAACTCCAGTGTGATCCTCAATCAGCTCTACAAGCACACCCAGATGGAGTCGACTTTCGGGATTATCATGCTGGCCATCGCCAACGGCCAGCCCCATGTGTTCACTCTCATGGAAATCCTGAACAGTTTCATTGCATTCCGCAAGGTTGTCATTGTCCGGCGCACCACCTTCGAGGTCAACAGGGCGCGCGAACGGGCCCATATCCTGGAAGGCCTCATCATCGCCCTCAACAACATCGATGAAGTGGTGGCCGTCATCAAGGCCTCCAAGAGCCCCCAGGAGGCAGCCGCCTCTCTGTGCAGTCGGTTCGCGCTGACGGACATCCAGGCCCGGGCGATCCTGGACATGAGGCTGCAGCGCCTCACCGGCCTGGAACAGAGCAAGATCAAGGAAGAGTTTGACGCCCTGCTCAAGGAGATCGAACGGCTGCAGGGCATCCTGGATGATCCCCGGAAGGTGCTGGAAGTGATCGTCGCCGAAATGGAAGAGATTGTCGCGCGGTACGGCGACGAACGGCGGACGGAAATCGTGGCCAGCTCGGAGGACATCAATATTGAGGACATGATCGCCGAGGAGGAGATGGTGGTCACCTACTCCCAGGGCGGGTACATCAAGCGGAATCCCTCCAGCCTCTACCGGACGCAGCGCCGGGGCGGACGCGGAAAGGTCGGGATGATGACCAAGGAAGAGGATGTGGTGGAGAAGCTCTTCATCGCCTCCACCCATGATTATGTCCTGATTTTCACCAACGCCGGCCGGCTCTACTGGCTGAAAGTCTACCAGATTCCCCAGGCGGGAAGAATGGCCAAAGGAAAGCCCATCATCAACCTGATCAATCTCGGGCCGGAGGAGCGGGTGGCGGCGGTCCTTCCCGTAAGATCTTTCGAAGAGGGGCAGGCGGTGATCATGGCCACCCGGGCGGGCGTCGTCAAAAAAACCGATTTATCCGCCTATTCAAATCCCCGGTCGGGAGGGATTATCGCCCTGTCCATCGACGGGGGCGACGAGCTGGTCGATGTGAAGCTCACCAGCGGCGGTCAGGATGTTTTTCTGGCCACCCGGCAGGGCAAGGCCATCCGCTTCAGCGAGGACGACATCCGCACCATGGGAAGAACGGCCCGGGGCGTGCGCGGCATCTCCATGGATAACGACGACGTGGTCATCGGCATGGATATCCCGAGAGAGGGCAATGCCATTGTCACCGTTTCTGAAAAGGGCTTCGGCAAGCGGACCGCGGTCTCGGAATACCGCCTCCAGAGCCGGGGCGGCAAAGGAACGATCAATTTGCGCGTCGTGCCCAAGGGAGGACTGGTTGCCGGCGTTCTCCAGGTCACCGGCGAGGAAGACCTGCTGCTGATGAGCAACAGCGGCAAGATCATCCGGATGAAGATTGAAGGCGTGCCGCTCATTCACCGGACCACCCAGGGCGTCAAGCTCATCGAACTCGACGCGGAGGAATATCTCGTGGGAATGACCAGTGCGGAGCGGGAGGAAGTCCGTGAGGATGAGGATAATCTCCCGGAAGAGGGAGAACCCGCGGACAGCTCTTATTCCGAAGCGGACGAATAAGGGTGAGCACATCCTGGCGCCTGTTGGACCACACGGCCGATCTCGGCATTGAAGTGGAAGGTTCCTCACTGGAGGAGCTGTTTTCCCGGGCGGCAGAGGCGATCTGCGAGCTGATGGTGGATCCGGAGACGGTGGAGACGACGATCCGCCGCGAGCTGGCCGTGGAGGGAGCCGATCTGGCCGATCTCTGGGTCAACTTCCTCCGGGAAGCGCTCTACCTCTGGGGCGGGGAGAGCCTCCTCATGAAAAGGGCCGCCATCAAAAAACTCACCGACACCTCGCTGGAGGCAACCCTTTGCGGTGAACCCTACAATTCCCGCCGCCATGAGCTCATCATGGAAATCAAGGCGGTGACCTACCACCAGGCGGAAGTCATCCGCACCCCGGACGGGTGGAAAGGACGGGTGATCTTCGATGTCTAAAGTCAGCGTGACCCTGGACAAGCTTGATGCCTGCCGCTGGATGATCCCGAAAACCGGCGGGATGCGCGTTCCCGGAATCATCTACACCAGCGAGGCGATGCTGAGGGAAATGGGCGAAGACGAAAGCCCCAGGCAGGTCATGAACGTCGCCCATCTTCCCGGCATCGTAAAGTATTCCCTGGCCATGCCGGACATGCACTGGGGATACGGCTTT
>CAZKRB010000030.1:0-33388 GCA_964555065.1 uncultured Syntrophus sp. | reverse complement strand
TGACGATCTTATTATTTTTCGTACGCACATCCATCTGACAACCCACTCCGCAATAACTGCAGGTGGTCCGAGTCTTGATCAGATCTTTGGCGCGGCCCTGGAATCGTCCCTGCTTTTCGTACAAGGCCCCCACAGGGCAGATCCGTACACATTCCCCGCAAAAGACGCAGTTCGATTCTTCATAGCGCTGGCCGAATGGAGGGCCGACCTTGGAGTTGGCGCCTCTGCCGACATAATCAAGAACCTGGTTGACCTGCACCTCATTGCAGGCCCGGACACACAAACCACAAAGTACGCACTTGTTCATGTCTCGCACGATCATCTCGTTGGCGATCTCTGTTTCAAGCACGCTGGAAGGCTCTGCAAAACGGGGAGTTTCCACCCCGAGTTCATAGGCCAGATCCTGCAGCACACAATCGCCACTTGACTCACAGGTGATGCAGTTGTGGTGACCCTGGGTCATGAGCAGCTCAACGATGAGCTTCCGGGTGTTGCGGACCCGCTCGGTATTGGTGGACACGACCATGCCGTTACCGGCAGGTGTGGTGCAGGATGCCATCAAGGAGCGGGCGCCTTCAACCTCGACCACGCACACGCGACAAGCGCCTACCGGTTTCACCTGTTCGTGATGACACAATACGGGAATGTAGATGCCGGCTGCCTTGGCCACCTCGTATACCGTCTGTCCGAGATTGAACTCGAGTTCCTTGCCGTCGATGATAATATTCATGAAGCCTCCCTTTCCTCAGCTCGTTACATAATAAAAAACAGTGGATATATAGCTACATAAAGCATAAATTGCAACAGATAAAACTCAGGAGAGAATACACCATGGAACATGCCCAGTGGAATAATGCTGATGGACAAATATTTACATAGTTATAAATATCAGTCTTTGAGCACAACAACTGAAAAACGCTACCTTCCGGAACTGCTGGGTTGTTGTGAAAAAAGTGTCTTCGCTTCTGATCTACGCCAATCATCAATAATAAATCGCTTACAATCTATATGTTCAATCCAACAAAAACCCGCGCGTTGTAAACGCCGACGAAGCCCTTTCAAGTCATCATTCCGGAACGGAAAAAATCCTAACTGGGCACAGAAAGTATGGCATAGGGAGAATTACTCCAGTAAAAGGAGACGCGAAGAAAGAGACCGGGATGAGGACGGGGCTGGCTGGTCTGTTGTGGCCGCGGAGCTGCAGAGAAGGTCGCTCTCGCTGTGGGTCTTGTCGGCCGTAAGCGCGGAGCTGATACGCAAGTGTCCCCGAGGAAGTCGGGAAAGGGGGGCGTCGATCCGCCCCCCTTTGAATGGAATGGAATCAGGAAACTTTCTGCTCTGCGTGATGAGGCTCAGGCATCTCCACTCCGCCCAGCTTTACGTCCTTGTGGGGGAGTTCGGTTCCACGCTTGGTATAATGAGTGTGAAGAAGTTTATGGGACAGCTCCCCGTTGGGTTCTCCGAGATAGGTCTCGTAAGCTTTCTTGATTGAGGCGTTTTCATGAGACTGTCGATTCCCCTGGATCTCGCAGTCGTCCGTATAGAGCGCCTGGGATCGGAAACCCCGGATTTCGTTGGTCGTCGGGATGGGTCCGCCGCCGCCGGCAATGCATCCGCCGGGACAGGTCATGAACTCGACGAAGGCCCAGTCCGCCTCGCCGGCGCGGATCTTGTCAAGGATCTTCCGGGCGTTGACCATGCTGTGAGCGACGGCCACCTTCACCTTGCCAAGGGCGCCGACTTCAAGGGCCGCTTCTTTCACGCCCTCCAGTCCGCGCACGGGGGTCACGTTGAGATCCGGCAGGTTCTCCCCCGTTACGACGGCATAAACGGTCCTCAAGGCAGCCTCCATAACGCCGCCCGTGGCGCCGAATATGGTCGCCGCGCCGGTATACTCGCCCATGGGGGCATCGTAGTCCTCATCGGGCAGATTGACAAAGTCGAGGCCTCCCTCCCTGATCATCCGGCCGAGCTCCCGCGTCGTGAGGACATAGTCGACATCGCGGAAACCAGAGGCGCACATTTCCGGCCGCTGGGCTTCGAACTTCTTCGCCGTGCAGGGCATGATGGAGACGACGACGATGTCTTTCGGATCGATTCCGGCTGTCTTGGCGTAGTAGGTCTTGGCCATGGCGCCGAACATCTGCTGAGGCGATTTGCAGGTGGAGACATGCTCCAGCAGATCGGGGTAGAAGTGTTCGCAGAACTTGACCCAGCCGGGGCTGCAGGAGGTGATCATGGGAAGCTTGCCGCCGGTCTTGACCCGCTGGAGCAGTTCCGTGCCTTCTTCCATGATGGTGAGGTCGGCGGCGAAATTGGTGTCGAAAACCTTATCGAAGCCGAGCCGCCTGAGGGCGGCGATCATTTTTCCCGTCACCAGAGTTCCGGGAGGCAGGCCGAATTCTTCGCCCAGGGTTGCACGGACGGCCGGCGCCTCCTGAACGACCACATGCTTCGTGGGGTCTTCCAGGGCCTTCCAGACTTTGTCCACATCATCCTTTTCATAGAGGGCGCCCACGGGGCAGACCATGACGCACTGCCCGCAGGCGATGCAGTTGGTTTCAAGGAGCGGCAGGTCAAAGGCCGGAGCGACCTTGACTTCGCTGCCGCGCCATGAAGGCGTCAGGACGCTCACCGTCTGCACCTGCTCGCAGACGGTCACACAGCGGTGGCAGTTGATGCACTTGCGGCTGTCGCGCACGATGGAGGGGCTTGACGTGTCGATCATGCTCTCGGCGGCGAAGGCGGGGTAGGGGAAGCGCACTTCCCGAACTCCGGTAAACTCGGCGACCTTCTGGAGTTCACAGTTGCCGTTGCGTACGCAGTGGTTGCATTCCGTGGGGTGGCTGGCCAGGAGCAGCTCGACGACCATGCGGCGGGCCAGTCGAACACGTTCCGTATTGGTATGGACAACCATGTTGTCGGCGACGGGAAAAACACAGGAGGCCACGAGGCTTCTCTGCCCCTCCACTTCCGTGACGCAGACGCGGCAGGCGCCGGGGAAGTGATCCAGCTCCTGGTAGGCGCAGAGCGTCGGAATCTTGATTCCCAGCTTCTTCGCCGCCTGCAGAATGGTGGTGCCTGGTTCGACCTGCACCTTTTGCTTGTCAATCGTTACGTTTAACATTCCGTTTGAAGTCATGATGTTTCTTTCTCCTATGGAAAGGCGCTCCCCGCAGGGACTGCGTTATGGCATCTAACCCGGCGGGGAGCCGCCGAAACTTTGCTATTGCAGGATCAGATCTTTGCATCGCAGCGGATGCAGCGGGTGGACTCCTTCATGGCCAGCGCCCGGGTGTAGCCCAGTTCCACTTCCTGGAAGTTCGACTTGCGGAATGCAGCTTCCATTTCCGGCATTCGGGCCATGGGGAATTCTTCCGTATCTTCATCAATGATGAAGGGGATGGTGATCTCTTCCTCGGGAGGAGGCGTCCAGGCCGGTTCGCCGTTCTTCCGGCGGATGGAAGCATCGATGTCATCGGCCGCCTGATGTCCGGCTGCAATCGCCTTGATGACCGTACTGGCACCGGTCAGGGCGTCGCCGCCGGTGAAGAACTTCGGGTTGGTCGTTGCGGAACGGAATCCGTTGCCGCCCAGGTCAAAGCAGGACCACCGGTTCACCGCCACTCCGCTTTCCGCGGGTACGAAGGACAGGTCGGGCGTCTGGCCGATGGCGGCGACGACGCTGTTCACATCGAGGGTGAAATTGGAGCCCTCGATGACTACCGGCCGCTTTCGTCCGCTCGCATCGAAATCGCCGAGCTTCATCCGCTGGCATTCAATTCCGGTGACCTTTCCTTCGGCTCCGACAACGCGGAGAGGCGCTACGAGGTACTCGATTTTGATTCCTTCATGTTCCGCGGCTTCGATTTCTTCGGCGGCGGCCGGCATATCCTCCCTGAGACGGCGGTAGAGAATGGTGACCTCGGCTCCGAGCCTTGCCGCCGTACGGGCTGCGTCGATGGCGGAGTTCCCGCCGCCGATGACGGCCACCCTGGCGCCCAGCGATTTTTCACCGCCTGTCCAGGCCTTTTCATTCATGTTGTAATCGCGCAGGAATTCGACGCCGCCGTAGACCCCCTTCAGCTCCTCGCCCTCGATGCCCATGCGCTGACTCTTGTGAGCGCCCGGCGCCAGGAAGACGACATCGAAGTCCTTGTTGACGGCATCCCAGGAGATGTCGCGTCCCACGCGAACGCCGCACTGGATCTCGACGCCGAGCTTGCGGATGTCATCGATCTCTCTGTTTAGGATTTCTCGCGGCAGACGGTAGGAAGGAATGCCCCAGCTGAGCATGCCGCCCGGCGTGGGAAGCTCTTCGAACACCTTCACGCTGTAGCCGCGCAGGGCAAGATCCCTGGCGCAGGTGAGACCCGCGGGACCGGCGCCGATGACGGCGATTTTCTCTGTCCGGGTTACGCCCACCGGCTTGATTTCGGGCCGCGGCGCATTGTCGGTGATGTAGCGTTTCAGGAACTTGATGGAAACGGGCTCATCCAGCAGACCCCGGCGGCATTTGGACATGCACTGGTGGTCGCAGACACGGCCGCAGGCCGACGGGAAGGGATTCGTTCGCAGCATCACCTTGTAGGCATCCTCCAGACGGTCGTCGCGGATCAGGGCGACATAGGACGGAATATCCATGCCGATCGGGCAGGTGTGCTGGCAGGGTGACTTGAAGAGGGCCGAGCAGACAACGGCACGGCATTTCTTGTCGCGGATGTGCTCCTCGTATTCGTCCCGGAAGTACCGCAGCGTTGACAGCAGGGGGTTGGGGGCCGTCTGACCGAGGCCGCACAGGGCGGCATCCTTGATCGTGTAGGCCATGGATTCGAGCAGTTCGATGTCGCCTTCCTTGCCTTCTCCATTGCAGATATTGGTCAGGATTTCGAGCATCCGCTTGGTGCCTTCCCGGCAGGGGGTGCACTTGCCGCAGGACTCTTCCTTGCAGAAGTCCATGAAGAAGCGGGCCATGTCCACGGCGCACTTGTCCTCGTTCATGACGATCAGTCCGCCGGAGCCCATGATGGCGCCCAGTTCGGCCACTTTCTCGTAGTCCACGGGGGCGTTGAGATGTTCGACGGGGATGCAGCCGCCGGAGGGTCCTCCGAGCTGAGCGGCCTTGAATTTTTTGCCGCCGGGGATGCCGTTGCCGATGTCGTAGATGATCGTTCCCAGAGGCGTCCCCATGGGCACTTCCACGAGACCGACGTTGTTGACGTCACCCGTGACCGCAAAAACCTTGGTACCCTTTGACTTTTCCGTGCCCACGCCGGCGTACCAGTCTCCGCCGCGCAGCATGATCTGGCCGATGTTGGCCAGGGTCTCCACGTTGTTGAGGACACTGGGTTTGCCCCAGAGTCCGGCTTCAGCGGGGAAGGGCGGTCTCGGACGGGGCATGCCGCGCTTTCCCTCGATGGAGGTCATCAGCGCCGTTTCCTCGCCGCAGACAAAGGCGCCCGCACCCTGATAGATTTCGATGTCGAAGTTGAAGCCCGTATCCAGAATGTTCTCACCGAGCAATCCCATCTCCCGGGCCTGCCCGAGGGCGACGTTGAGACGGTGAATGGCCAGGGGATATTCCGCGCGACAGTAGATATAGCCGAACTTAGAGCCGATCGCCTTGGCGGCGATGGTCATCCCTTCGAGGACCGCGTGGGGATCCGCTTCAAGGACACTGCGGTCCATGAACGCCCCGGGATCGCCTTCATCCGCGTTGCAGAGCACGTACTTCACATCTCCGGCGGAACGCTGGGCGAACTGCCACTTGAGGCCCGTGGGGAACCCGCCGCCGCCCCGGCCACGGAGTCCGGACTTGAGAACTTCCTGTACGATCTGCTCGGGGGTCATCTCGGTCAGGGCTTTGGCCAGACCGGCGTAACCATCCCGGGCGATGTACTCCTCGATATTCTCCGGGTCGATGAGACCGCGGTTACGAAGCACCCGGAGGTCCTGCAGGGCGAAGAAGGGGATTTCCTGCATGGTGGGGATTCCCTCTTCCTTTCCCGGTTCCTTGTAGAAAAGTCTCTCCAGGGGGCGTCCCTTGATGAAGTGCTCCTCGACGAGTTCGGAGACATCCTCCGTCCTGATGTTCATATAGACGATGCCCTCGGGGTAGACGACCATGATGGGGCCCATGGCGCAGAAACCGTTGCAGCCCGTCTCGACAACCTTGATCTCATCGGCCAGGTTGCGCTTATTGAGCTCGTCGACAAGGGCTTCCTTGACGGCAATACTGCCCGACGCGTGGCATCCGGTGCCGCCGCAGACCAGTAAGTGCGAGCGAAAAACTTTCATTAATTCTGTTCCTCCTCTGAAATGGATTCCACTATTGGGGATAACGGCCCCGGCCCCCTAACGAACGATCTCGGCGCCTTTGGCAAGCACAAAGGGGGTCTGAATTTCGCCTTCCATGACGTGGCGTTTGAACACCTGCCGCATCTTCAGCTCGTCCATCTTTTCGTATTTGATGGGCTCCTTCTCGGCCATCTCCACGGTGACCAAAGGCTCGCGGCTGCACAGTCCCATGCAGCCCGACGTGGTGACGACGACGTCCGTCACGCCTTGTTCCTCGATCTCGCGCATCAGGGCATTGAGCACTTCGCGGGCGCCGGAGGCGATGCCGCAGGTTCCCATGTGGACGGTGACCTTCGCCCGGTGTTCGCCTGCCCGCAGGGATGTCTCGGACTGAACCTTCTCCTTGATCTTCTTGAGATCTTCAATCTTCAATTTCGCCATTTTGATTACCTCTTCCTTACAGGCTCAGGATCAAGGCCGAGGGGAATGAAGCGGAATGTCCCGAGGGATCCTCTTTTCCCGTCGCCCTGGACCCGATCGCCGGGGTTGTTATTCATATTCATCCAGAACCGATTTCATTTTCTGCGCCTTGATCCGACCATGGACATTTTCGTCCACCACGATCACCGGGGCAAGACCGCAGGCGCCGAGGCAGCGGACCGTTTCGTAGGTGAACCGCCGGTCTTCGGTCGTCTCGCCTTCGCTGACGTTATACGCTTTCTCCATATTCTCCGCGATGGCCTTCCCTCCGCGGCAGTAGCAGGCCGTACCCAGACAGACCCGCACCGTGTGGCGTCCTCGCGGCTCCATCGTAAAGAAGGAGTAGAACGTTACCACACCGTAAACCTGGGCCAAGGGCAGGTTCAGGCCGTCCGCGATCCGCTTCTGCACCGGAAGGGGAAGGTACTCCAGGGTTACCTGGGCCTCTTCCAGGGCGGGAATGAGACCGCCGGGTTTCCCCTTGAAGCGGGCGATGATCTCGTCCAGCTTCGCGATCTGTTCGGGAGTGAACTCTTTGAGTAATTCGCTGTTATCGTGCTCCATGCAACTTCTCCTCTCTCTCAGGGAATGTCATGCCGTCGTCCCGATGTCGTTCAGCCCTTCCGCAATGTGCTCACGAAGAAAGCTTGTGACTTCCGGGTGATTCAGTGGAACATCCTCTAATGCTTTTTTGATATCTCTGGTATCCAGCAGGAAGGTCCCGCCGTTCACTTCGTGCTTGTAGATGACGTCGAGCTCCGGATTGCCTACGATCACCGCCACCAGTACCGAGGCGATGTCGCCCAGAGGCTGCCGATCAAGGTGATCGAGGCTGAACTTGGCGACGACCATCGTCCCCACGCCCTGTTTCGAGCGGAGGGCCATCTTTCCTCCCGTACCTTCCGCCGCACTGGAAAGCAGTGGGAGCCCCAGTCCGATCCGCCGGACTTTTTTCGTCGTGTAGAAGGGGTCCAGAGCCTTCCGCTGCTCCTCCGGCGACATCCCGTGTCCGTTGTCGGAAATCCGCATGAGGAATAGATTCCTCTCTGCGTCCTCCCGGATCAGAATCCGGATCAGGCCCGCTCCGGCGCGGATGGAATTCTCGATGATGTCCAGGATGTGAAGCGCCAGCTCCAGCAAAATCCTACTCCAGAATATAGCGGCCGTCCTTTTTCTGAAAGGCCAACTTCAGCTCCGGCGTTGTTGCCTCTTCCAGAAAGGCCCGGGTGATTCCTTTCCCGATATCGGTGATGATATGGGAATCGGAAGATTCGATGAAGGCAAAGTGCGCCAGCTCCGGGTAAAGGAGGCGCGCTTTGGCAAGGCCTGTCCGGGAAGAAATTTCCAGCGCATCCAGGGGGAGATCCGCAGGCACAAATCCGATCTGTCCCAGGATGCTGAAGCTTTCACGATCGATGTGGGCGGCAATGGCCAGCCCGCCAAGGCGGTGAATCTCCTCCACGATCTGCTGAAGTGAAAGTTCCGTCGATCCGATGAGCAGCCGGTCACTCAACCCTTCCACTTCATCGTGCTCATTGACGATGGCCTGGCAGCCGAAGCGGTCCTCGTCGTTTTCCCCGGGGAGATGGCGGTAGACGAGGTCCTGCAAGGCATAAAGACTGTCCATCTTGTCAAAGAGCGCGAGAATGTGAACTTCTTCACAGCTCATGACTTCCATGCCGGCCAGGACGGCCAGCCCCGTCGCTTCCGCGGCCTGGATCACATACTGGACGTTTTCCGATGCATTGTGGTCGCAGATGGCAATGACATCGAGGCGCCTTGCCAGTGACATTGCAATAATAGCCCGGGGATACATGTCCAGATCGGCGCAGGGCGAAAGACAGGTGTGAACATGGAAATCACAGCAGAACTCCCTGATCATCGGTGGAACTCCTTGCGGACTGTTCCCTCTTTCCTCGGGGCAAGGCCTGTTGCGGGCGGTCACGAAAAATCGTGTGCCCTACGGTCGGCTTCAATACTATCAATTCCCGGTTTAGTCAATTGTTTTTGTAATCAAAATGTGATCAGAAGTTAACTTGTTTTCTCCTCTATCAAAGGGGGAAAAATCCGGCCGCGACGGACATCTTCCACAGGGTTTTGAAACGGGGTGGGGACAAGAAGAGCCTGTATCGCGGAGCCTCTTTTCCTGTCAATAACGCAGTCCCAGGGTTACGTCAAAGTCGGCCAGTTTATTTGAAATACCGGCACTTGCAAAATAAAATATATTTCGCTATTTGCTTAGTATATTCAATATATTATGTTCTTGTATGACTTGACCTTAAACGCAGTCCTGATGGTCATTGACAATGGGGGAAGGTTATTATAAGGATGGCGAACAAGGGTCTCTTAGATCCTCATGAAGGTCATGGATTTTCAGGAAAAAAGCTTGCAGTGAAGGACCCGGGCGTTTCACTGTGATTGATTTTGAATGCCTTTGTTTGTATATTTTGTGCATTAAAGGGAAGATTAATCATCCCATCCACTCTTCTTTAAAAGTCCCCTACCGGGGGGGGGGTGCGGAAGACGGATGGACTCTGGATATGAAAATAAAAGACAGATGAAAATAAAAGACGTACAAGAAATTCTGGAAGCAAAGATCCTTTGCGGAGATGACTGCCTTGATCAAGAGATCGGAGGATGTTTCGCCTGCGATCTCATCAGTGAAATGCTCCTTCACATCAAGCCCGGATCACTCCTGGTCACCTCCCTCATGAATGCGCACGTTGTGCACACCGCCCATGTCATGGATGCCAGCGGCGTGGTCTTTACCGGAGGGAAAAAACCTGACGAGGCGATCATTGCCAATGCCAGATCGAACAACATCCCTCTCTTTTCGACGACCTTTCTGATTTTTGAATGCTGCGGGTTGCTTTTTTCCAGGGGACTCAAGTGACATAACAGAAAGGCGGACGGCGGAGATTGAACTATGGCATATAATGAACCGTGTGACCCTCAGATCACCCTGGAATTTCCCATCGGGGAAAAGGATTTCTACATGGCCGGGGAGTCTGCATCGAAGGTTAAAACCACGCTGCAGCAGCTGGGGTTGAGACCGGACATCATTAAGAGGGTGGCCATCATTATTTATGAAGCCGCCATGAATGTCGTCATCCACGCAAATTATGGGCAACTCGAGGTCCGGATCGATCCGGAGTCCATTTCCGTTCAGACTGCAGACGTAGGCGCCGGGATTCCCGATATTGATCAGGCGATGAAGGAGGGGTACTCCACCGCCCCGGACGAAATAAGGGAAATGGGCTTCGGGGCTGGAATGGGGTTGCCCAATATCAAGCAATGTTCCGATGAACTCTCCGTGAAGTCGCAGATCAGTCACGGGACAACCCTGAAGGCGACGGTTTATTTTACTTCGAATGCCTGTGCTGGCTAGGTAGGTGAATATGCAACAATATTTTCATTCCGTGAAGCTGAACTTCAAAAGATGCATCGGGTGTACAACCTGCATCAAGCACTGCCCCACCGAAGCGATCCGGGTTCATGACGGCAAAGCCGCCATTATGAATGAGCGGTGCATCGATTGCGGCGAATGCATCATCTGCTGCCCTCACCATGCGAAGTATGCGAACAGCGACACGATGTCGAAACTTTCCGATTATAAGTACAACATCGCGCTTCCAGACCCTTCCTTCTTCGGACAGTTCAAAGAAGGGGAGAACATTGCAGACCTTCTCCAGGCCTTTCTGCAGATCGGCTTCGATGAGGTCTTCGAGGTTTCTCTGGCCGCTGAAATCATCGCCTTCATTGTGCGCCAGAAACTTCTGAAGAAAGAATACAAGAAACCGGTCTTCTCCACCTCATGCCCCGCCGTCCTCCGCCTCATGCAGATCCGGTTTCCTGGACTTCTGGAGCAGACCACCCGGATTCTCTCTCCGATGGAAATAGCCGCAAGGATTGCAAAAGAAGAAGCGGCAAAGAAAACCGGCATTGCCTATGACGAGATCGGCGCCATCTTCATCTCGCCGTGCCCGGCGAAGGTGACGGAGATGAGGCAGCCGATCACGACAAAACATTCCGCTGTAAACGGGGTTATTGCCGCGAATCTTGTCTACCGGGACCTTGTTCGCAGTCTTCACAAGGAATCGGATAACCAGAAGGGTGGGGATAAGGAAAAGCGCCGGCTGCACAAAGCGACCAAGCAGGGCATGTCCTGGGGATACCTAACCGGGGAGCCGAAAAGCATCGGATATGGGATTACGCTGGCGGTCAGCGGCACCCATAATGTCATCAGCCTGCTTGAGGAAATAGAGCGTGGAGAAATGCAGGATGTCGATTTTATAGAATTAAAAGCCTGCAACGCGGGATGTGTGGGAGGGCCGCTCAACATTCCCAACAGCTTTGTGGGAAGAGTCCACCTGAGGGAACTGATCGCGCGCTCCGGCAATCAGCCTTCCTATTTCAACGAGGAAGAACTTCTGGCCATGTACGAGAAAGGGCACTTCGAATCGAAGGAAACGATCCAGCCGCGCCCCATTATGACCCTCGATGACGATGTGGCCAAGGCGCTGGTGAAAATGGAGCGGCTGGACCAGATTACGAAGGAGCTTCCCGGACTTGACTGCGGCGCCTGCGGATCCCCGAGTTGCAGGGCGCTGGCGGAGGACATTATCAGGGGAATCGCCTTTGAAACGGACTGTGTGATCAAGCTGAGGGATCGCATCAAGATCCTTGCCCAGGAGATCCTCTATCTGGCTCGGATCGTTCCCCCGGTCATGGCGGCAGAGGATACGGAAAAGAAAAACAACGGATCAGCATAACTCCGGTTTGCGTATTAATTTTGCTGTGCGCCGGGAAGAAATTCAGGGAGAGACCCTATGACCCTTGCAGAGTTAGCCCGTTCCCTCGGCTTTGAAGTGGTAACGGACAAGATCAACATGGACCGGGAAGTGCGGACCGGCTATACCTCGGATCTTCTCTCCGATGCCATTGCCAACATTGAGGAAGACTCCGTCTGGATTACCATGCAGCGGCATGTCAACATTCTTGGCGTGGCCAAGCTGAAGGAGGCCGTGGCCATTGTGATTCCCCGCAGCCTCCAGTTGGAGGAGAGCCTCATTGCAAAGGCTCGGGAAGAGGGGATTGCGATCCTGCGGGGACCCCAGACCTCCTTTGAAATATCCGGAATGATCTACCTCGCCCTGACGAAAGGTTAGGATTTCCAGGGCAGGGCGGAACCCGTGACGATGGCATCGGCGGACTACGCGGACGGGACGATGGAGTTTATCCCGGACCGGTGAGGCGGCTGCGGCCCCATATGGCGCCCCGCGATGCGGCCGGCGCAGAAACTATTCCAGCCGGCGTTCCTCTCCTCGTCAACCCCTCCGTTTTCCATTCCTTTCCCTTTCCCGCCGATGCATCGGGCAGGACGCGCTAACAGCCAGCGTCCCGGCGCGGGTTTCGTGTAAAATTCACCTTTTTCCTGCGGGGCCTTTGTGCTGAGAAAAACACCCTCCGCGCGGAAGAAGTTTGCCCGGAAGAAAAGGCCTGAGGAATCTCATGATTTTATGAAAGCCGTGTTTATCGCCGATGCCCATCTGAAGAGCAGCCAGGACTTCAACTATCGGAAGCTGATGCGCTTCCTGGCGCTGCTCGTTCATCCCTCCGAGGCCGGGGCGAGCCGGGAGGAGGCAACAGGGGCCGGTCGGCTGATTCCCACCGATGATCTCTATATCGGCGGTGATTTTTTTGATTTCTGGTTCTGCCGAGGAAGGGAGGTCTATCCGGAGTTCCAGCCGGTCATCCAGGAATTGACGGCGATTCGGGATCGGGGTATCCGTGTCCATCTGGCGGAGGGCAATCATGATTTCTTCCTCGCCGATTACTTTACCAGGATGCTGGGGATGGAGGTCTTTCCCGACTGGGCGACCCTGCATCTGGACGGCCATCGTGTCCTTTTTTCACACGGGGATACGGTGGACAGAACGAATGTCCGCTACCTCAGGCTGCGCGGACTTTTGAGAAGCCCTTTGATTTACCGCCTTCAACGCCTCGCCCCCCTTCCTCTCCTCTGGAAAGTCGCCGCCGCCGGTTCCGCCGCGAGCAAGGAGCAATCCAGGCATTCTGCGGAGAGGCTCTCCATGATCCTCCACGACTTTTCGGCCAAAGAGGTCCAGGGAGAAACGGATGCCGTGATCCTTGGGCATTGCCACCAGCCGATCCTGAAAGAATTTCAGATCGAAAACCGGAGGAAGTATGCCATCACCCTGGGGGACTGGATCCAGCATTTTTCCTATCTTTACTACGACGATGGAATTTTTTGCCTCTGTTTCTTCGAACCCGGAGAAAAAGGGCAGGAATAAATTTCTTAACGACTCTTTTTTCATGAGGAATAATCCTGTCGGCTGTGCAAAACATAATTCTGGACTTATCCAGGGTGATGTGCTAGCACGCCCACTGATTTGGTCGGGAGGTTAAAGCCGGCGATCAAAAGTCTGGTTCAGTTAAGGAGCAAAAGAGCGTTGAACAGCCTTGTCCCGAAAAAAATATTTTTTACCAAGGGGGTGGGAACCCACAGGGAAGAACTTCATTCATTTGAGCTGGCCCTCCGGGACGCCGGAATTGAAAAATGCAACCTCGTTCAGGTGTCCAGCATTCTGCCGCCCGGCTGCAAGGTCATTTCCCGGGGGACGGGATTGAAGGCACTCCAGCCCGGCGCCATCACCTATTGCGTCATGAGCCGATGCAGCAGCGATGAACCGAGGCGGTTGCTGGCCGCTTCCGTGGGCTGCGCCATTCCAACCGACCGGAATGCTTATGGCTACATCAGTGAATACCACGCCTATGGCCAGACGGAACGCCAGGCGGGCGATCATGCGGAGGACCTGGCCGCCGCGATGCTGGCATCCACCCTGGGAATCGACTTCAACATCGACGAGAGCTGGGACGAAAAGAAGGAAATCTTCAAAATCAGCGGCAAGATCGTCAGTACCAGAAACATCACCCAGTCGAGCATTGTAAAGAACGGGGGGCATACAACGGTCGTCGCCGTTGCGGTCTTCCAGTTTTAATTTCTTATCGTGGTGGACCAAGCCACGGCGGCAAGGGAAAGATGGGATTGCCGCGGCTTCCGGGATGGAGCTGCGATTTACCCGTCATTCTTCTTTTTGCCGTGAAGGAGTCTTCCCCGATAGAAATAGTTCTTGACAGCCGATAGAACTCTGGGTTACAAGGTCAGTTCAATTTTTGACGCGGGGTGGAGCAGTCCGGTAGCTCGTTGGGCTCATAACCCAAAGGTCAGAGGTTCGAATCCTCTCCCCGCTACCAATGAAATCAAGGGGTTAACGAAAAATCGTTAACCCCTTTAATTTTTACCGCTAACCTATTGCTATCCTGCTTTGAATTTCCTGGATGCTGGTCTCCTTCAGATAGCAAAAATTCCTCTGTTTGTCCGCATCCTCGTTCAGGGTATGCTTCCTGTCGAGGGTGTCGCCACCTCCCGCCGGGACCCTGAACAATCTCGACTTCCAGCCCCTCATCGGACCTCCTCAACCGCCTCTTCCGGGCACCTCTCAGAAGCCTTCAATCCGGCCGCTTCGCGGAGCGCCTCCACCCGGTCGGTCTTTTCCCAGGGGAAACCCTGACGGCCGAAGTGTCCGTAGTTGCAGCTTGCCCGATAACTCCAGCCTGTGGGGGTGGTTAACCCCAGCTCCTTGATCATCATGGCCGGGCGGAAATCGAAAATCTTTCCCTCCATAAGGATCCGGACGATCAGATCCTCATCGATCTGGGCGGTTCCGTAGGTGCTGACGTTGATGCTGAGCGGTTTGGCGACCCCGATTGCGTAGGCGATCTGAATCTCGCATTTTTCCGCCAGCCCGGCGGCAACGATGTTTTTTGCCGCGTAGCGGCAATAATAAGCGGCCGAGCGGTCCACCTTGGAGGGGTCCTTGCCGGAAAAAGCGCCCCCGCCATGAGACCCGACACCGCCATAGGAATCCACGATGATCTTCCGCCCCGTCAGACCGGCGTCGCCGCAGGGGCCACCGATGACGAACTTCCCCGTGGGGTTGATGAAAAACTCGGTCCGGGGAGTGATCAGCCCTGTTTTATCAAGCACGTCATGAGCGACGGCTTTCAGGTCTTTTTGGATACGCTTCAGCGGGACATCGCGGGTCTGGTGGGCAATGACAACCGCCGTGATTTCCACCGCCTGGCCGTTGTCATGGAGGACGCTCACCTGGGCCTTGGAATCGGGACGCAGGTATTCAATCGACTTTTCTTTGCGAAGCCGGGTCAACTCTTCCAGGAGACGGTGGGCAAAAACGATCGGAGCCGGCATCATCTGAGGCGTTGCATTGGTGGCATAGCCGAACATCATGCCCTGGTCGCCGGCGCCCTGATCTTCGTAACGCCCGCGGTTTACGCCTTGGTTGATGTCGGGGGACTGGCCATGGACCGCATTTACATAATTGAAGGTGTCGTAACTGAATCCCTCGGAGGGATCATCGTAGCCGATGTCTTGAATGACCTCCCGGGCGATCAGCCGCGGATTGATGGTGTCCCAGTCCCGGCAGGAGATCTCCCCCAGGGTGACGACGAGGTTCGGACCCGCGGCTGTTTCGCAGCCGACATGGGCCAGAGGATCTCGGGCCAGGCAGGCATCAAGAATGGCATCGGAAATCTGATCGCAGACCTTGTCCGGATGGCCTTCCGATACGGATTCCGAAGTGTAGACGTGACGCGTCATCATTTTGCTCATTGTTTCTGACTTCCTTTCTCTCCCTTGGATTTGTGGTTTGTGTTCGCTTTTCCCCAAAAATGAAAAACCCCGTGCCGTCGGCACAGGGTTCATGAACTTTGTGAGCCCGGCCTTTAAGCACATTTGTATAGCGGAGCAAGTAACCGAACTAAATCGCCGCTTCTTTGAGATTTAAAATAACAAGACAAAAGAAAATGTCAAGGAGTGTTTTCCTCCCGACCATCAGGAATCGGGGATTGTCGGAAAAAAGAGCGTCGTAACGGAGTGCAACGCCCGGCGCTGGAATGCTTGCTTTGCAATGAATTGTTTGACTTTTTAAGGGGTCAGACCGTAATATATTTATAAAATTGGCTGTTGATTTTAAAAACGGAACCCTAGCTGCCCTCATCACGAAGGAGAAAAGCCATGAACGATCCCTGGAAGGAAAAAATCATGTGTCAGATTCAGTGTCCGCGGTGCGGCAGTGCCCTCAAGGCGGAGGACGAACGGATTCTTTCCGTTTATGACCACGAACCCATCTGCATGAAGTGCAAGAGTGAGGAGGAAAAACGCGCCGATTATGCCGAGGTTTCCAAACAGATGGTGGGGCAGTGCATGATCGATTCGGAACTGGCCTTAAGCGATCCCGGAGGATACTGCTATCATCATTTCTATGCCTACAAATGCTGAGGCGGGAAAGGGAGGGTGCCGGAGACCGGATGAAGGATGCCGTGCCGGTCACTCCGGCATCTCAACCTTGACGACGATCGCGTCGATTTCCTGCTGCTTGCGCCTGATTCTTATCCCCGTGATTCTCAGCCCTGTCTTGCGCTCAAAATCTTTGATTTCCTGAAATAACCCCACTTCCAGGCGCCTCTTCTCGTCTGCCAGCTCTTCCTTTTTCCACTGCCGCTGAATGATCCCGGCAATCCGGGCCCGCCGGTATGCCTGAACTTCGCGCGGGACAGGATGGGCTTTCAGGAATTTGAGAATTCTGTCCAGTCTGTCTTGATTCACCTTGTCAGCCATTTCATCGGATTGTCGTTACCTGCCATATTCTAAAATCCTATAGAAGATACTTTCCTGTTGCTCAAGAACTTTCTTGCGGATATATAGGGGGCGACTGAAAACCAGAGGAGCGGAGATGCAAGATCAAGTGCTGTGGCTGAGGGACATCGACCCCGGGGGCTTTATAAATTCTCCCATCCGGACCCCTTCCCCACTTTTTTACCGAAGGGGAGGAGTTTTTCCCCTCAGGACTCCACGATTAAGATAACCGGTTGCCAAAAGGACGCTTTTGTTATAGCAGTCACGGCATGGCATCGCCTGGGAGTTCCCTTCGCCTTCCTCCGGTCTGCGGACCTGTCCCCCGATTCGGGTGGGATGGGCGAGGGCGAAATGGCCTGCCTCAGTGAGGAGTTTTTTCCATGAAGTTCAGACTGATTTATCCGAAGTGGCAGAAACTGCAGCGGCAGACGGAATTTCACCTACCGCCCCACGGACCCGTGGTGATGGCGGCCGCCCTGCCCGCGGATGTGGAGGTCGAGTTTATCGACGAGAACGTGGAGCCCCTTCCCGAAAACGATGATTGCGATCTGGTGGGGATCTCCGTGATGCTGACCAGCCAGATGAATCGGGCCTGGCAGATTGCCGATGACTGCCGCCTCCGCGGGATTCCCGTGATCTTCGGCGGCATCGGGACGATGCTGCACGCGGAAGAGACTTCGGCCCATGCGGATTCCCTCTTTCTCGGCGAGGCGGAAGGGCGGATGGAAGAGGTGTTCCGGGACTTCCGGGCTGGACGGCTGAAAAAAGTCTATGACTATCTGAACGACTTCCCCCCGATCGAGTCCGTGGGGCCGGCCCGACGGGACATCCTCAACCGGGACCTTTACGTTTACCGGGGCGTGCAGATGGTCGACCTTGTCCACGCTTCCCGGGGGTGCCGCTTCAACTGCTACCCCTGCTGTGTGGGGTTTCTCGGAGGGCGGAAATTCCGGCCGCGCCCCTACGACCGGGTCATCGAAGAAATGGCGTCCATCGACAACAACCGGCTGTTTATCGTGGACAACTCCCTGGCCCAGAACCGGGAGTGGGAACTGGGGCTCTTCCGGGAGATGATCCCCCTGAAGAAAAAATGGTGCTGCCACCCCATCGAGGATGACGAAAAGGTCCTCGATCTGGCGGCGCAGGCCGGCGCCTGGTATGTCTACCAGGCCATTTTCGACACCTCCGACACCATGCGGGAACGCATCCGGCGCTACCACGATCATGGCATCGCCGTGGAGGGAACCGTCCTGCTTGGCCTGGATGATCAGACGGAAGACGGCGTACTGCGCATGATCGATTTTGTGCGGGAGATTGAGCTGGACCTGGCGGAATTCACCGTGCTCACGCCTTTTCCCCATACCCGCGCCTTTGACGACCTGTCGCGGGACAACCGGATTCTCTCCTGGGACTGGAATGACTACACGACGGATCAGGTTATCTTCCAGCCGAAGCATCTGTCCCGGGAGAGGCTCCAGGAACTTTACAACCATGCCTGGGATGAATTTTACCGGGAGGAGCCGCAGAGCTATAAAATGTTTAAACTGTTAAGGAAAGTCATAGAGAAGGAAAAGGCCGATTCGACCTACCGTCCCCGGCGGCGGGACCTGCTCGGGCGTAAGTTCGGGAGGGTGGAATCATGAGCAACCGAGAGCGGCCGGAAGGCGGGGGGCGTAGCTTCGAGATGCGGATGTCTGTTCCCTTCCATGACCTGGACCCCATGCAGGTCGTCTGGCATGGGAACTACCTGAAATATTTCGATGTTGCCCGAGCAGCTCTTTTTGACAGCCTCGGGGTGGATCTGTACAGCGTCCAGGGGGAAGGTGCCCTGATCTTTCCTGTCGTGAGGACTTCGGTCAAATACATCCATTCCCTTCGCCATCAGGATGAATTCTTCTGCAGGGCCGCGATGGTTGATGCCCGTTTTAAGGTGGTCGTGGATTTCGAGATCCGCCTGGTGGAGAACGGCAAGGTCTGCACCCGGGGCCGCAGCGAGCAGGTGGCGGTGAAAACACCGGAGATGGAGCTGATGCTGGGCATCCCCGTGGATATCCGCCGGGCGCTGGGGTTCTGAGGATGAGCGACGCCCTGTCGGCAGCCCTGACGGCCGGAGTGGAGCGGCTTACCGCCTGGGCTGACCTGCTGGATCAGATCAATGTCTTCCCCGTGGCCGATGGCGACACGGGACGGAATCTGGTGGTGAGCCTGGCTCCCCTGCGCGGCGGTTCCCCTCCGGCAGGCGAGGGGGAAGGGTTGGTGCGGCGCCTCCTTCTTTCGGCGCGGGGCAATGCCGGAAACATCGCCGCCCGTTTTTTCGCCGGTTTTCTCCCCCGGGCGCTCAGCGGGAAACCGGGAGCCTTGGCGGCCGGCGCGGCTGCGGGGCGTACCCTGGCCTGGCAGGCCGTTGCCGACCCGCTGCCGGGCACCATGTTGACCCTTTTTGACGCCCTGGATGAGACCCTGAGGGACCTACCCCCGGAATTGGGGCAATCGGGAATCGAAGCTGTTGTGAACGGCCTTGCACAGGCTGTCCGCTCCACTCCCGGAGTGCTGCCGCCGCTGCGGGAGGCTGGAGTTCTCGATGCAGGGGCGCTGGGGATGTACCTTTTTTTTGAAGGCTTTTTTGCCGTTCTTGCCGGCTGGGAAGGGGGTCGTTCCCGCTCCTTTGCCCCCCTGAAAGAGGTCTTTCCCGAGGGGTTGAACCTCCGCCCCGCCGTTTCCGCTTTTTCCGCGGAACATTCCGGTTACTGCGTCGATGCAACCCTGCGGACCGCGGCCCTGCCGGCCGAAGCCGCGGCCCGCCTGTCTGCCTTGGGGCAAAGCGCGGTGATCCAGACCGATCGGGAAATCGTGAAAGTGCACCTTCATGTCCGGCAGACCGATTCCCTCCGCCGGGAACTGAACCGCTTCGGGGAAGTCCTATCCTGGAAGGAAGACAGCCTAGCCGAGCAGACGGAAGACTTCCAGCGCTCAATCCCTTCGTTTCTTCCCGCCGTCCACATCATGACCGATGCCGCCGGCTCCCTGACCCGCGAGCAGGCCCGGCAACTGGGGGTGACCCTGCTGGACAGCTACGTGACGCTCGAAGAGTCAAGTCTGCCGGAAACTTCCTGCCGGCCCGCGGAGGTTTACGAGGCGATGCGCCGGGGTGTCCGGGTGACGACCTCCCAGGCCTCCCTCTTTGAACGCCATCAGCTTTACGCGCAGGTCCTGGAGCGGTATCCCCGGGTTCTTTATCTCGCTGTCGGGTCGGTCTATACAGGGAATGTCGCCGCGGCGAGGGACTGGAAGGCGAACCATGATCCGGAAGACCGCCTGTCGGTGCTGGATACAGGCGCGGCTTCGGGGAGGCTCGGATTGCTGGCCCTGGCCGTGGCCCGCTTTGCCCGGACGGGAGCCGATGGAGAGGCCGTGATTTCCTTTGCCCGCCGGATTCTGGACCGCTGTGATGAATACCTGTTCCTCGACAGGCTGCAATACCTTGCCGACGGCGGCCGCCTTTCCCGGACCGGCGCCCTGGTGGGGGATCTGCTGCACATCCGGCCGGTGATTCACCCGACTCCCGAGGGGGCGAAGAAGATCGGCGCCGTGCGCAGCCGGCAAGAGCAGCTGCGCTTCGCCCTGGAGCGGCTGGCTGAAATTCCACCGCTGTCTGAGGAAGGGCGGTTGATGATTCTGCTGGAATATTCGGACAACCGGGACTGGGTGGAGAGCGCGGTGCGGGAAGCGGTGGTGGGGCAGACCCCCGCCGCGGAGGTTCTGTTCCAGCCTCTTTCCCTGACCACGGGCGTCCACACGGGCCCGGGCGCCTGGGGAATCGCGTTTTTAGCCCTTCCCGACGGAATGAGCCCCGCCGGTCCGGGCGGGGCGTCTCAACTTCGGAATAAAAGCCGGGAAGAGCGGGGCGCCGGGAGATGACCGCCGGGGTGCAGGGGAAGCGGCTGGCTGTCGTGATTCCCGTCTACAACCACGAAAGCCGGGTGGCCGGAGTGGTTGCCGCGGCACAGGCCCTCGACGTACCGGTTATTGTCGTTGATGATGGCTCCACCGATGAGACCTATGAACGGATACGGAACGTTTCGGGCATCACGATTCTTCGCCACCGGGAGAACCTGGGCAAGGGGGCTGCGCTGCTGACCGGCTTCGCCGCGGCGGAAGGGTTGGCGGACTGGGCAGCCACGGTGGATGCCGACGGGCAGCACGACCCCCGGGATGCTTTGAAATTGTGGGCTGCCGTGGCGACTTCACCGCAAACCCCTGCCCGTAACGATTTCCCCCTTGAGGGAAGGAGTGCGGGAAGGGGGAAGCCATGGAGGAGGCGGCCCCTCGTGGTCGGCCTGCGGGAGGAGATGACGGGGCCGGATGTCCCCTGGACAAGCCGGTTCGGCCGTTCCTTTTCCAACTTCTGGGTGAGGACGGCGGGGGGGCCTGGTATCCGGGACACCCAGAGCGGCCTTAGGCTTTATCCCCTGCCGGATGCGCTGCACCTGGGGGTGCGGGCGCGGCGGTTTCAATTCGAGGTGGAAATCCTGGTGCGGGCGAGGTGGAACGGCCATCCCGTCCTGGAGGTCCCCATCGGGGTCGTCTACCAGCCGGGCGCCGAGAGGATTTCCCATTTCCGTCCTTTCGTCGATTTCCTGCGCAATTCCTCGACCTTCACAAGCCTGATTGCCCTGCGCCTCCTGGTCCCCCGGAGATGGCGCGTCAGGCTGTAGACAGGGAATGGCGGGACGAAAAGGGAGTGTCCAGCTCCGGATGCACCCCTTCCGCGCTGATGCCGTGAATATAATAAGCGGAATCATTCAGGAAATTAAGAAAAATGATCACGAAGGAAATGGCCACCTGGATCATGAAGGCTTTATCCTTGTACAGGGCCCCAAGTTCCTTCTTGCGGGATTCCCGGTCCTGCTGATCAAAAACCGACATGATCAATCCATTCAGGCGGGACGTTCTGCTGGGAAGGGTCACCGCGTCAAAACCGCCCGCCTGGGAATAGCGCATCGTTTCCGCAAGAAGTTTCCGGAACTTGGCGATGTCTGTTTCATGGTAGCCGAAGACATGCAGGGCAATCCGCTGGGCCTCCTTCATGCTCACCTTTGCCAGGGCGTTAAAAAGCTCCTGCGCGACGGCGTCTTCCGCGGTTGCCTGTTTCTGCCGGATGAGCGACAGCAGCACGATATTTTTGAAGAGCTGATAGAGACGCTCGGCGCCGTTTAAAATCAGGGTAGGCTGATGGGGTCTGTAAGGGCGATACCCCTGGTAGGTATTGGTGAACGCCATCTGAAACATGATTTCGAAAAAGTCCACCCCCTCCAGGGGGTCCTGCAGCTCGATGCGCATGTCCAGCGTGTTGTCCAGACGGTCCGCCAGCTTGACCCGAACCACACCGGAGTTCTTGTCGGCAGAATCCAGCAGGCGGCCGATATAGCGGTAGTAGGTTTCGGAAGGTTCCTTGGTCAGCCATTGCAGCTGCTCCCTCAACCGCTTCCGCTGGCCCTTCGGCAGTTCCGCCAGGAAGCTCTGGAAGGCCTTGTCCAGCTTCATCCAGTCCGAATTTTTAAACCGGGTGGGTTTGAAATCCTCGAAGGTGTCATGGAGGAGGCAGGTGATCAGATCCAGGAGGATCGCCTGCTTGGAGGCATGGCACAAAAGCGCGGTGGCCCGGAGGGGATGGAGAACGGATAGCGGCCCCAGGGCCCGCTTCATTTTTCCATAGACGCTCTCCAGGTAGCTCAGCACCTGGTGCAGAACCTCCTGGTCATGGTCCGAAATCAGTTTTTCCTCCAGGACAACCGTGGTGATATTGCTCCAGTTGAGCTGTTTGGCGCTCAGTTGGTAATTCAACAGCGCCGAGGTTGTGAGAAAGTCTTTCAAATCGTAGGATTGCATCGCAGCCTCCTCCTTTTTTCGATCCCGACAGGACCCTTCGACCTTTTCACCTGACCGCTCTCCAGGAATTCTTTTCCGCGAAAGATGCGTTATGGGCTCAAAGTATACAGGAGCCTGCCTGTCCGGTGCAAACAAAATTATGGGCGATTCCGCCATGATTCCTGGTTCGGGATCGTCCGGACAGCCTTTCCTGTCGGGCGCTTTCCCCTCGCCTCCGGTTCCGCAATTTTTTCTTGACAACGGGAGGTTTATTTCCCTTAATCCGGGAATGGGATGCGGCCCCAAGGAGGGAAGGTCCGAGAGCAATGCGAACTCTACCCGGATTTTGGTGGAGACAAACCACGAAAGGGAGACCAAGACAATCATGAAGCATTTTCTTTCCGTGCTGGCGATTTCTCTTCTCATCGCCAGCTCCGCCCACGCCGCCGACGTCGGCGTTTCGGTCCAAGTCGGCCAGCCCGGCTTTTACGGCCGCCTGGACATCGGCGGCTTTCCTCGTCCGGAACTCATTTATCCGGAACCCATCCTGATTCAGCCTCACCCCGGACCTGCGGGAGGGCCTCTCTACCTGCGCGTTCCGCCCGGACACGAGAAAAAATGGCACAAGCACTGCCAAAAATATCATGCCTGCGGGAAGCCCGTCTACTTTGTGCGCGACCGGTGGTACAATGATGTGTATGTGCCACATTACCGGGAAGCGCGAGGCGATGACCAGGGAAAGCATCGAGGCGGAAAGGACAAAAGGGGGAAGTTCGACAAGAAAGAAAAAACCAAGGGCCCTAAAGATCCGAAGGGGCACAAAGGTAATAAAAATCACGGCAAAGGCCACGATCGAGGCTGATCCGTCCTGGCCGGTCCCTTCTTGGCTTGAGGAAATTCAGTGGGTCTCTTGGCGGAAAAGGGGATGCCCGCCGTGATGGAAGGAAGGTTTGCAGGTGGAAATCGTCCGGCGCCGGGGTAAAAGGGCACTGTGCCTTATCCCGGCGCGAGCGGCCCCCTTACTCATTCCGGATTGTAAGTATCCAGCCTCTTGCCCAGGTTGATGAATTCCGTGCGGTCAAAACCGGCGGAGATGAAGAAAGACAGGATATCCACCGAATCCCAGCGGATCGCCGTGTAAATATCCTGTAAGCCCTTTTCGCGAAAATATTGGAGGATGCTTTCCACAAGGGCCTTGCCGATGCCGGCTCCCATGAAGTTGGGATGGGACTCCAGGGCAATGATCCACCCGCTCTTTTCCAGCCCGAAACTGGGTCCCTTGATCTCGCCGATGATAAATCCCGCCACCTCGCCATCTTTCACGGCTACATAACCGACAACATTCTTTTTCTGGAGATGAAGCTCAATGCTCTGCATCCAGGTGGCGGGGATGTTGCCTTTCATGATGGCACGATGAATCTTGACAATCTCCGGGCAATCTTCCGGAG
Source organism: uncultured Syntrophus sp. (assembly GCA_964555065.1). GTDB lineage: Bacteria > Desulfobacterota > Syntrophia > Syntrophales > Syntrophaceae > Syntrophus. The sequence continues at coordinate 9,556 of CAZKRB010000030.1, read as the reverse complement.
CAAGCTCTCTGATTTCGATGTCTTCTGTCATGATGCGTTCAGTCAATCCGTATAATTTTTAAATTTTTCCCAATCCAGTCCGGAGGTAAGTAAACTCGGCCGCTGTTTCCGCTCTGCTTCACTTCCTTGGAAATCATTTCCTCCCCATAGACTTCAAATTTGACTTTCGTGAAAATGTCACCGCCTACGGGAGTGTCCGCGCTGCTCTCTGTGAACTGATCCTCTTTCCGCATTGACGGAGATGCGGAAAGATTCTCCGTCGACTTAACTGAAAGTTTCCTGGGCGGCAATGGTTCCGCCACCGAATGCTTTTTTTCTGATGCCCTTGTTCCCATAATCTCCATTCCTGATGTCCGGCTACTCTGGATAGCCGTAACAATGTGCCGCTATAATGGAACAAGGGTTTTGTCAAGATATTTTTCGTGCAATTCCCAATCCAAAGGCAGTTCCTGTTTCCAAAAGATTACTAACTTCCAGTCTTTTCGCATGGTTCAGATGCGAGCCCAATCCGTGATGCAAACCTTCCCGGGGGGAGGATTTTTTCCCCGGATGCGAGGCTTTCCCCTTTTTCGCCCTGTTGAGGAGATGGACATTATTCAATTGACACATCCGGAGGGTTTTCTTATATCTGTCAAATTTACGGAACGGGATAAAATCGTATCCATAATCTGCGGGAGGAGGAAAGGCGGCAGCCCCATGCGTAGCGAGCAGAACATCCTGGTGACCGGCGCGACGGGACAGATCGGCACCGAGTTGACACCCGCCTTGAGGCAGGCATACGGGGCGGCCCGTGTCGTCGCTGCGGGACACCGGCGTCAACCCCCCGCCGATCTTGGGGAAAGCGGTCCCTATTGCAGCTTCGATATCCGGGAGGCCGACGTCCTGGAGCGGACCGTACGGGAATACCGAATCGGCGCCATTTTCCATCTGGCATCGCTCCTGTCGGCGGCGGCGGAACAGCAGCCGCAACAGGCCTGGGAAATCAACATGCACGGCTTAACCAATGTCCTGGAAGCGGCCCGCCGGTCCGGTTGCGCCGTTTTCTTTCCCAGCTCCATTGCCGTCTTCGGTCCCGAATCTCCGCGGGAAAATACCCCCCAGGTGACCATCCAGCGCCCCTCTTCGCTTTACGGCATCACCAAGCTTGCCGGAGAGTTGCTGTGCGGCTATTATTTCTGCCGCTATGGGGTGGACGCCCGCGGCCTGCGCTTTCCCGGCCTCATTTCCTACCGGACCCCGCCTGGTGGAGGCACCACCGACTATGCCGTGGAAATCTTCTCCGCCGCCCTGCAGTCGGGCCGCTACCGCTGTTTTCTCCGGCCCGACACCCGGCTCGACATGATGTACATGCAGGACGCCATCCGGGCGGCGATGACCCTGATGGAGACGGAGGGGGAAAAACTGCTCCACCGCAATGCCTACAACGTGACAGCCATGAACTTCACCCCTGAAGAGCTGGCGGAACAGATCCGCCGGTTTTTGCCCGGGTTTTGCATCGACTACGAGATCGATCCCCTCCGGCAGGCGATCGCCGATTCCTGGCCCCGGTGCATGGATGACAGCGCGGCGCGCGCCGAGTGGGGCTGGCAGCCCCGTTACGACCTGGCGGCGACCACGGCGGAAATGCTTGAAGGGCTTGCCGGGAGGCGGGAGAAAGCAAGGGAGGACGACCATGGCGCTGGATAAGCTGATTCCCCAACTGGCGGAAAAGCTCGATGGGCTGGAGCAAACCAGAACAAGGAAGAGGGCGGAACGGGTCATCATCGGCCGGCAGCCGCCCCGAGACGGCTTCGGGCCGCGATATTTCCTTCAGGGTCAGGGAGACCGGGCCTTTCTGCGCCTGAACGCCAACGCCTATCTTGGCCTTCAGTTCCATCCGCGCGTCCTCGAAGCGGAAGAAAAAGCCTCCCGGCGCTTCGGTGCAGGCCCCGGTGCGGTCCGCTTCATCAGCGGCACGTTCCAGCCCCACATCGAACTGGAAGAGCGCCTGGCCTCTTTCCACGGGCGGGAGGCAGGCATGGTCTTCAGCGCCGCCTATGCCGCCGTCATGGGGGTGCTGCCGCAGCTCATTTCCGGAGAGACGCTGGTGGTAAGCGATGCCCTCAACCACAACAGCATCATCAACGCCCTCCGCCTGGCCCAGCCCGCCGTCCGGTCAATTTACGATCACCTGGAGACCGCTCGGCTGGAGGCCATTCTGGAGCAGCAGCGAGGAAAAGTGAAGCGCGTCATCGTGGTTACCGACGGCGTTTTCAGCATGCGCGGCGACTGTGCCCCCCTGGACAGGATCGGCGCGATCTGCAGGCACCACGGGGAGTTTTTCGAAGAAGGCGTGATCTCCGTTGTCGACGACTCCCACGGGGTCGGCGCCCTGGGCGCGAGAGGCCGGGGAACGGAGGAGCTGACCGGGGGAAGGGCTGATCTTCTCATCTCCACGCTGGGAAAGGCGCTCGGCGTCAACGGCGGCTATGTCGTGGCCGACCGGGCGGTCATCGACTACCTGCGGGAAACGGCCCCCTTCTATATCTACTCCAATCCCCTCACCCCCGGCGAAGCGGCCGCCGCCCTCGCAGCGCTGGACATCCTGGACAGCAGCGAAGGAATCGCCCTGCTGTGCAAGATCCGGGAACTGGCCGCCTCTCTGCGCCGCGGCCTTCTGGAACGAGGCGGCGAAACCCTCACCGGCGACCATCCCATCGTGCCCCTGGTGATCCGCGACACGGCCAAAACCCGGGAGCTGGTCCAGCGCCTTTTTGACCGCAACATCCTGGCGACAGGACTCGGCTATCCCGTGGTCCCGAAAGGCGATGAAGAGATTCGATTCCAGATTTCCGCGGAACATACCGGCCGCGACCTGGAGTACCTGCTGGAAGTTTTGCAAGGGGCGTTTCCTCATGAGTGAAGAGGACAAGACGGAAGAACAATTACGGAATGAACTATCCTTCCTGCGGCAGCGCGTTGCCGAACTCGAGGAATCCCTTGCCACGCATCAACAGGGCAAAGAGCGATACCATCAGCTCTGTGATCGTTTCCTCCGCAAGGAGAGCGACGTGCTGCGGGAAAGCGAGAAGAAATACAGGGAACTGGTCGATTTCCTTCCCATCTCTGTCTTTGAACTCGATCTGGAGGGCAACCTGGTATCCGCCAACCGGGCCACCTTTGAAACCTTCGGTTACCATCCAGAGGAACTGGAGCAGGGGGTCAACGCCCTGAGTCTCGGGATTATTGCCGAAGAACGGGACCGGGTCCGGGGATGGATGGGCTGGAGACCTACCAGCGGATTCAGGAAATCAACCCGGTACAGAAGGCGATCATCGCCAGCGGGTTTTCCCGGACGGAAAGGGTAAAAAGGGCCCAGGAGCTGGGAGCCGGAGCTTACGTCCGGAAACCCTATCTCCTGGAAAACCTTGGACTGGCTGTCAGGCGGGAACTCGACCGGGCCATGGCCGTTTTAGATAAACGGTGATTTCCGGGTTTGATCAGCCGTCCTGGACGGCGCCGGCGATTGCCTTTTCCAGGATGGCAAGTCCCTCTTCCATTTCTTCCCGGCGGATGTTGAGTGCAGGGAAGATCCGGATCATGTTGCCCAGGGTCTGCCGGACAAAGAGCCTCTGAGCCAGACAGGCGTCGGCAATGCGGGCGGCCGTGGCCTCCGTGGCGAACTCCACGGCCAGCAGCAATCCCCGTCCGCGGATCTCCGTAATGGACTCGGGCCACGTTTCCCTCCATCGGCCCGCCCGATCCAGGGCCAGCGCCCCCATTTCCGAAACGTTGGCGGAGATGTCGGCCTCCAGGAGATGGGAAATGACGGCGTGCGCCACGGCGCAGCCAAGGGGGTTCCCGCAATAGGTGCCGCCGTGGTCGCCGTACCCGAGCCGTCCGGCCACCTCTTCCGACAGGGCAAAGGCCCCGAAGGGAAATCCTCCGGCAATGCCCTTGGCCATCGTAATGAAATCGGCCTCCACCTTCAGCGGATCAATGGCGAACATGGGGCCGGTGCGGCAGAAGCCCGTGGTGACTTCATCGATAATCAGCAGGCTGCCGTTGGCCCGGCAAAGCCTGCCTGCCTCCTCCAGGTAGGAATCGGGGGGAATCCGAACGCCGCCCTCGCTCTGGATGGGCTCCAGCAGGACCGCAGCCGCCCGGCTGTCCAGAGCGGCTTCCAGGGCGGCAAGATCACCGTAAGGAACGAACCGGCTTCCCGGGGGTGCGGAGGCGGATTGTGCCTGTCCCGCAGACTTATTCATCACGGCCGCCGTGCTCGTCATCCGCCCGTGGAAGCCCTGCAGGGCGGAAACGATGTTCCCCCTGCCCGTCACTTTTCGCGCCAGCTTGATGGTCGCATCGTTGGACTCCGCCCCGCTGTTGGAAAAGAAAATCCGGGTCAGGTTTGCGGGCAGGATGGAGGCCAGGAGCGTCAGAAGCCGGGCGCGCACTGGGGAATAGGTGACGCCGGCGGCGGGGCCCTGGAGGATTTTCCCGCTCTGCTCCGAAAGCGCCCCGATGATGACCGGATGGGCGTGACCCAGGCAGGTTACGCCCCAGCCGGAGGTGAAATCGAGATAGCGGTTGCCCTCTTCATCCCACACCGTTACCCCCTCTCCCCGTTCGATGGAGACGGGGAGCTTGTGGTAAAAGGCCGGCATGTACCGATCTTCCGTTGCGATGGTATTTACTGTGGACATGGAGAACTCCTCCTTGGGCTGTTTGTGCAAAGAGAAAATGTAGGGGAAGGCGCCTTCACTGTCAATGAAAAAGTCGGCGGGAATCCCGATCACGAAGGACTTATCACCGATGGATTTTTGAAGGATTTCATGGTAATCCCGGTTCTGTGTCGCAGGAGGCCTTAAGGATGAAAAACGCGGGCGACCGGTTCTGCACCGGCCGATATCGAGGAGCCTGAACAGGTCGCCGGCCGGGAGTGCGTCCTCCTTTGGAATCGAAATCATGCCGTCCCGGTTCATGCCGGATTTCTCCCCTCGGCCGCCCAGGTCGGCTTCGTTGCCGGACGCGGTGACCAGAACAGAAGCCCGCTGCCCTGCCTTGTCCGGGACCTTGGCAATCTTCCCCGCGCAACCGCCGGGAGAGGAAGAGGCCACCAGTTCAAGTCCGTTATTTGTGAGAACTTCATGTTTCTAAAGCGATACCCCGTACGCCGGCCCCTGCTGATTCTGGTGGCGGCGGCCGTGATCGGCCTTTTTATCTACGAAAGCCGTTTCCTGAAAATCGAAACGGATATCCTCCAATCCCTTCCCGCCCATGACCCCGTTCTGGCCGATGCCCGGGCGGTGATCCCCCATCTCCCCTTTCAGGACCGCGTGGTGATCGACGTGAGCGGTACGGCGGAAAACCGCGATGCGCTCGTGGACGGCGCGGTCTTCATCGAAAAACAACTGCGGGAAAGCGGCCTCTTCAAGGACGTTGGGTTGGGGCCCATGCAGTCCCTCTTCCCTGATCTCGTGGGTTATGTGAACGAATCACTGCCGTTCCTCTTCGACGGGCAGACCCTGGAGAAGGAGGTTCTTCCCCTGCTGGAGGCCGGACGGATCCGGGAAACCCTGGCGGAAAATCTCGACCGCCTCCAGGGTCTGGAAGGGATCGGCCAGACGGGGCTGATCGCGCAGGATCCCCTGGGGCTCCGGAACCTCATCCTGGCGAAACTAGCCTCGCTGGCGCCGTCTTCCCGGGCGGAGATCTACCGGGGGCAGCTGCTTTCTCCCGACGGCCGGCACCTGCTTCTGCTCGCGCAACTGGCCGGCTCGGCGACATCCACGGACTTCACCCGTCCCATCCCGGCGCTCCTCGATCGCATCTCGCGGGACCTGAACGCCCGCTTTGCCCCTTCGGGAGTCGCCTTTACGCTGACCCCCGTCGGAGCCTACCGGGCCGCCCTGGATAACGAAACCACCGCCAAGGGCGATACGCGCAAGGCCGTCTGGTTCACCGTCATCGGCATCTCCCTGCTGCTTCTCCTCTCCTTTCCCCGACCGCTGATCGGGCTGCTGGCCCTAGTGCCTTCCACGGTCGGGGCGGTGCTGGCCCTTTGGGTCTGTTCTTTTTTCTTCGACTCCCTGTCGATCATTTCCGTGGGGTTCGGGGGGGCCATTCTCGCCTTTACCGTCGATCTGGGGATCGCCTATCTCCTCTTTCTGGACCGCCCCTGTGAAACCTCGGGGAAAAAAGCCGCCCGTGAGGTCCGCTGGGCGGAATGCCTGGCGGTCTTGAGCACAATCGGCGGATTTCTGCTCCTGCTGCTCAGCGACTTCCAGATTCTTGCCCAGATCGGCCTCTTCTCGGCCCTGGGGGTGATGTTTGCCCTCCTTTTTGTCTCCTTCGTTTTTCCCCACCTCTTTCCCGTCATGCCGCCGGCAAGAAGGAGCGGCCATCCCGGGCTGATCCGGGCGCTTGACTGGGCGGCCCTTTCCGGCGGATGGTGGAAGGCGGGTACGGCGGTCGTTTTTGCCGGAGCCATGGCCTTTCTGGCCCGTCCGGATTACCGGATCGATCTTCAGGCCATGAATTCCCTGACACCGGAAACGCTGCGGGCGGAAAAAGTGGTGCAGACGACCTGGGGAGATCTGTCCCGCCAGGTCTATCTGCTGCTGGAAGGGGAAAGCGCCGAGGCGATCCAGAAGAAGAGCGATCGCGTGGCCGCCGTGGTGGCGGCGGAGGTAAGGGAGGGAAGGCTTTCCTCCGCTTTTCTGCCATCGACCCTGTTTCCCGGGGGGGAATTGCGAATGCGGAACCTGGAGGACTGGCGGACTTTCTGGAATGGGCAACGCCTCGCCGAGTTGCGGGACGAACTGAGCCGGGCCGGGCGGGAGCTGGGCTTCGCCCCCGATGCCTTCACGCCCTTCTTGAAAAAGCTGTCCGAAGCGCCCGCCGGACCGGGGGCTATTCCGGAGAAATATTATCCCCTCCTGGGAATGGCTCCCCTTGGAGAAGGGGGCGGCCGCTGGGTGCAGGTTTCCACCGTGACGCCCGGTCCCGGCTACGGGGCGGACCATTTCGCGCAAGCCTGCCGGACCGCGGGAAAGGCCCGAATCTTTGACGCGGTCCTCTTCAACGACCGCCTGGGCGCCGTACTGGCCGCCATGTTTCAGGAAATCGCCTGGATTGCGGGTCTCGGCGTTACCCTCGTGGTTTTCCTCTTCTTCCTGGACTGGCGTTTGTCTCTCATGGTGCTTGCGCCGGTGGCCTTCGCCCTGATCAGCACCCTGGGAACGCTGAAGCTCATCGGCCATCCCCTGGACATCCCCGGGATTATGCTCTGGGTGGTCATCCTGGGGATGGGAATCGATTATGGCATCTATTATGTCTGTTCCTATCAGCGCTATGGCGACGAACGCCATCCCTTCATGAGCCTCATCCGCCTGGCCATGTTCCTGGCCGCGGCGACGACGCTCCTGGGATTCGGCGTTCTGGCCCTGGCCGACCATGTCGTTTTGAAAAGCATCGGGCTGATCTCCCTGCTGGGGATCGGCTATTCCCTCATCGGCGCCTTTACGATCCTCCCTCCGCTGACCCGGCGCTTTATCGTTCCTTCCCGGCTGAAGAGGGAAGTGGTGGCGGCCGGATCGCGGCGCCACCGGCAGCGGACCGTCCGGCGCTATCGCTTCATGGAGACTTACGCCCGCATGTTTGCCCGCTTTAAGATCCTCTGCGACCCCATGTTTCCGAGGCTGGCCGGCCTGGTCTCCTCTCCGGAGCGGATCGTCGACATCGGGACGGGTTATGGAATCCCCGTCGTCTGGCTGCTGGAGCTCTATCCCGAGGCCAGGGTCCACGGCCTGGAGCCTGACGAGGAGCGGGTGCGGGTGGCGTCCTGGGCGCTCGGCGACCGAGGCGTCGTGCAGACCGGCCAGGCCCCCGATCTGCCTGATCTTCCCGAAGCTCCCGATACGGCGCTGATGCTGGACATGGTCCACTACCTTTCCGACGAGGACCTGAAGCTGACTCTCCAGCGCCTCCATGCGGCTCTGAAGCCCGGCGGGCGTCTGATCATCCGGGTGACGGTGCCGGCGGCCGATCGGTATCCCTGGGGAAGACGGCTTGAAGACTTCCTGCGGATGCGGGTTCGGGGGCTGCCGTCCCGGTATCGTTCGGCGGCTGACATGAGGCGCATCCTGGCCGAGACCGGCTTTGTCTTGAAAGTGGAGGAAGCCACGGCGCCGGGGCGGGAGGGGACCTGGTTTGTCGCCCTGAAGGAGGTCCGGTGAAGGCGCTCTTCTACCGCTTGTTGATCCTCCTGTCCCGGGGCATGGGCCTTTGGATTTTCCGCTTTTTCTCCTGGTGGGTCGCCACGGGATTTTTCTGCTTTTTCCCGCGGCGGGTGGCTGAAAGTCTCCGCTTTTATTCGGCCCTCTTTCCCGATCGGGGAAAGTATTTCGCGCTGCGGCTGGCCTGGCGCCAGTACCATTCCTTTACTTCGGTTTTTCTCGACCGGATTCTCCTCCTGGAGGAGGGCCGGCTGACCCATTCCAGCGAAGGTCTGGAGCGGCTGTTCGAGGCTGTGGAGAAAAAGACGGGGGGGATTCTCCTCATGTCCCATTTCGGCAACTGGGAAGTGGCCGCCCATCTGCTCCAGGGAAAGGGATTGAAGCTCCTGCTCTATCTGGGGAGAAAGCACCAGGAGCAGATTGAAGGCGTGCAGAAGAAGAGCCTGAAAGAACGGGGCGTCCGGGTGATCGCCGTGGACGAGGAGGGCGGCTCTCCCTTGGACATCGTGGAAGGAATCCGGTTTCTGAAGGAGGGGGGATTGGTGTCGCTGACGGGGGACCGGCTCTGGGGAAAAGAGCAGCGGACCGTGTCCGTCTCCTTCCTGGGCCACGAGATCCTCCTTCCCGAAGTGCCTCATCTGCTGGCGCTCCTGTCCGGTGCGCCGCTCTTCGTCTTTATGGCCTTCCGTACCGAACCGGGAAGGTATTTCTTCTCCGTCTCCGAACCCTTTTACGTGAAAGCGGAATCACGGCCGGAAAGGGGGCAGGCGATCCACGATTCGGCGCAGAGATACGCCCGGATCCTGGAGGACGCCGTACGCCGATCTCCTGAAGAGTGGTATCACTTTGAACCCTTCCTCGGCAAAAAGCTGGAAGAGGGTTAAGGATTGGGTGGTAATGCCTTCGAATGACGATAGGATGGTTGCAGATTTCGATTACATCTTGTGTTCTTAATGGGTCAATGATTGTGATGAACTATCCCCAGTGAGCTTCGGTAAAATGGGTGGAGAGAATCTGTATACACCTGATGCCCATGAGCATGGTTTGTAGAGTAGATCCTCCTCCCAATTGCTTTGTTCTATAACTCGGACGATATCAGAAACCTTCTCAGATGGGAATGAGTTTATACTTACAAGATGGATTCGAACGAAGCGCGTTTACCGAAGATCATAGTCATCTGATCGCATCACCAGATTGCTGGTTATTTATTGAAACGTTTGCTGGGTAGTATTTCAATTGAGTGTTCACTTTGGGGAAGAGAGGCAGGGATGGAGATCACCCAGCCTGCACAAGACGCAGGCATGGAAGGTTGGGAAAACCACGCCTATTGGGCTTTA
>CAZKRB010000029.1:0-33751 GCA_964555065.1 uncultured Syntrophus sp. | reverse complement strand
GTTCCGCCGTTCATGTTCGCCGTCATGTCATAGGAAAAGACGGAGGCGCTCCGGCTGCGCAGGGTTCCCCGCAGCTCGCAGCGGCCGCTCAGAGACGCTTCCACCGGCAGGCGGCAGCTCTTGACCAGCAGCACCACGGCCTGCCTCTCGAAGCCGCACAGAAAGCGGACATGGTAAGCGCCCGCCTGGGCCAGCGCCTCGATCCCCAGGTAGGGGAGGGCATTCTCCAGGTCGGCATACCCGGCAACCGTCTCCCCGGAAGCTTCCGTGATGCGGGAAAGGAGCGAAAAGCCGCTCAATCCGGTGGCAATCGTCAGGGGAGGAATCGAAGCCTCCTTCGCCGCTTCAGGGGACATACCGCCTCACAATCAAGACCGCGTTCTGCCCGCCGAAGCCGAAGTTCTCGATGGCCCAGGTGGAGGTCGGGCGCTCCCCCCCCTCGCGGACGAAGGGCAGGGACGGCGAGCAGGGCTCCCGGAGATTGCGGATTTCCGGCAGGTAGCCGTTTTGCAGGCAGATCAGGGCCAGCGCCGTCTCCATCGCCCCGCAGGCCGTCGACAGGTGGCCGATCCAGGATTTGAAGGCCAGGATCCGGGGAAAAGCGCCGGCGTAAACCCGTTCGATCAGCGCCGCCTCCATGCGGTCGTTGAGGAGGGTCCCCGTCCCGTGGGTGGAAACGGCGTCCACCTCCGCCGGCGAAAGCCCGGCTTCGTGTAAAGCCTTTTCCAGGGCCAACTGCGCCCCCCGGCCCTCCGGCTCCGGCGCCGTCACGTTGTATCCGTCCAGGGAGGCGCCGAATCCGCAGACCTCCCCGTAGATTTCCGCCTTCCGCCTCCGGGCGTGCTCCAGCTCCTCCAGCAGGAGTACGGCTCCGCCTTCGCCGGGGACGAACCCCCGCCGGCCGGCATCGAAGGGGCGGCTCGCTTCCCCGGGATTTCCTCCCCCGTCATAGAGGGCGCGCGCTTTCCGGTAGGCCAGGATCGCCCCCGGAGTTAGGCGGGAATCGCCGCCCCCGGCAAGGGCAAGATCGAGGTAGCCGTCGCGGATCTTGTGGAAGGCCTCTCCGATCGCCTGGAGGGACGAGGAGCAGGCCGAGGTGACGGTGAGATTATCTCCCTGGATGCCCGCCAGGATGGAAAGAATCGAGGCGGCGGTGTTCGGCAGGAAACGGAGAATCCACAGGGCCATCAGGGGATCGTGTCGGATTTCGCCCTGCCGGATGTCCGGAATCTCGCCCCCCACATCCATGTTGGGGCCGGCCCCGAGATAGAGGCCCGTTCCGGCCAGCTCTTCCCGGCGGAGGTCAGCCTGGCGCAGCGCCGACATCGCCGCGGCCACGGCGAACTGCGCCCCCCGGTTCAGGTAGCGCCGCTCCTTGAAAGAGCCCGTATAGGCCCCCAGTTCGAAGTCGCCGATGGGGGCGGTGATCACCCGGGGATCGGAGGGAAATTCCGCGAAGGAAACCCGGCCGCTGCAAAGCGAGCTGAGAATCTGCGGAAAAGAATGCCCCAGGGAGGAGATCACTCCCACCGCGGTGATGACGACCCGTCGAAGGTTGGATACGCGATTGGACACCGGATTGGACATGCGATTGGCACCGCCCTTCATAGTTCCCGATAAATATCGGCAACGCTTTTTTTCCTGGCGGCGGCCGGCCTTTCGTCGGGAAACCCCAGGGTCAGGAAGCATTTGAGCGATAGGGGGGAAAGGTCCAGGAGCTCCTCCGGAGCGTCCAGGTAGAGCAGCGGCGCCGTCAGGATGCAGGACCCCAGGCCCAGCTCCTCGGCTTTGAGCATCCAGGCCATCACGGCCAGGCCCACCGTCAGGTCATCGTCCTCCATCGTCCGCGAATTCGGAGGCACGATGCCCGCCGCGGTCAGCCTTTCGGCCACGCTCCGGTGCGCGGGGACGGTCCCCACGGCAAAGAGCAGCGGCGCGTCGAACATGAACATCAAAAACCGGAAATAGTTGGCGACGATATTCTTCAGGATCGCCGACGCCCCCCTTTCGTCCGCCTTCTTCAGGCGGTCCCGGCAGCCCGCTTCCATGGCGGCCCTTAATTTTTCCCGGGTCTCGGGACGGCCGATCCGGAAGAAACGGACGGGCTGCCGGTTCGCGGGAGAAGGAGCCTGGAGGGCGGAGGCCACCAGCTGCTCGATCCATTCCGGAGGCGGCATTTCCCCGGTGTATTTCCGGATGCTGCGGCGGCCGCAGATCAGGGAATCCAGCGCCGACACGGGTTAAGCCGCCTTCGCCAGCCGCCAGGCGACGTAGTCGACCAGATCCTGCACCTTGGGATCGACCTGCCCCTCGGCGAGGATCTCGGCGATCCGCTCGCCGGAGAGGAAGGGAATCCGGGCGGCGAGAAAGGAAGAGACCTCCCGCCCCTCCTCCCCGGCTTCTTCAAGATACAGGGGAACCCGCTGGAGAAAGATGTCGTCCTCGTCCACTTCGATCCCGAAGCGGGAGCTGAAGGAAAGGGCCAACTCCAGCATGTCGATGGACTCGATGTCCAGGTCCTTCCGGAGGCGGGATTCCCCCGTGATCGCCTGATCCTCCAGATCGAGGGTTTCCACAAGAATCGCTTTGATTTCGGTCAATAAGTCCATGGGTTCCTTTCTATCGGCCGGCGGGCCTGCTGCATTCCGTTTCACCATAGATATTGCCCCCGGAAGCGATGAAGGGTCCTTGCTGCCTGCCCGCAGGCCTGCTGCGTTCCGGGACACCTTCGCCCCATCGTCGGCTCCCGCCCGCTTTTTACCCCTCTCCGGCCGCCGAGGCCTCCGGCGCGGCCTGAAGCCGGATCGTTCCCGTCACGAGGGGACGGCTGCCCCCCGCTCCCGGCGGGAAAAGGCGGCACCGGAGGTCGTCTCCCCGGCGCTCCAGGCGATAGGGGTATCCGCCGGGGGGAATAAAGGTGCGGAACTTGAAATTCTGGACTTCAAGGGCCTTCATCCCCGGCGCGGCCGCCTGCCCGGCCTGCAGAAAGGCGGAAATCACCACGCTTCCCGGCACGACGGGAAAGCCGGGGAAATGCTCGGCATAAATGGGATCGGCGGGATCGAAGGAGAAGGCCCCCGAGAAGAGGGCATCGGGCGGCGGCATCTCCGGCGGACCGGAGTTCGTCTCCCGCGGGCGGTTCCGCGCCGACGGCATTTCCCTAGTCCCCGACCACGGCCCGGATGGAGTCATGGGTGATTGCGCAGAGCCGGTCGATTTCCTCGTTCGAAATGCACAAAGGCGGCATGAGGACAATGACGTCCCCCAGGGGGCGGATGATGAGCCCCCGCTTCCTGGCCTCCAGGATGACCCGGTTCCCGATGCGCTCGGCGGGGGGATAGAGCGCCTTCGTCGCCCGGTCGGCCACGAGTTCGATTCCCACCATGAAGCCCCGCTGGCGGATTTCTCCCACGTGACTCAGGGTGGAGATCGGCTGGAGCCCCCGGGTGAGCCGTTCGATTTTTTCGGCGAGCCCATCGACGACCTGCTCTTCGGCAAAAATGTCCAGGTTGGCCACCGCCGCCGCGCAGCCCAGGGGGTTGCCCGTATAGGTGTGCCCGTGGAAGAAGGTTTTGGAATCTTCAAACCGTCCCAGAAAGCCCCTGTAGATTTCTTCCGTCGTCACGGTCGCAGCCAGAGGCAGGTAGCCGCCGGAGAGCCCCTTGCCCAGGCAGAGGATATCCGGGGTGACGCCTTCCTGCTCGCAGGCGAACATCTTGCCCGTCTTGCCGAAGCCGACCGCCACTTCATCGGCGATCATCAGCACCCCATACTCCGTGCAGAGATCCCGGACCCGCTTCAGATACCCGGGGGGCTGAACCAGGATGCCCGCGGCCCCCTGCACCAGGGGTTCGATGATCAGGGCCGCCAGCGCACCGGCGGTCGAGGCCAGGAGGTTTTCCAGCTGGCGGAGGCAGTCGAAGCTGCAGCCGGGATAAGAGGCGCCGAAGACGCAGCGGTAGCAGTAAGGCGATTCGGCCTTGATCGTGGGGAACAGAAGCTCCCCGTAGACGGCATGGAACAGGTCGATCCCGCCCACGCTCACCGCCCCGATGGTGTCGCCGTGGTAGGCATTGGTGAAGGAGAGAAAGCCCGTCTTGTTGGGATTGCCGCCGACGGCCTGCTTCTGATACTGGAAGGCCATCTTCAGGGCGATTTCCACCGAGGTGGAGCCGCTCTCCGAGTAAAAGACCCGGGTCAATCCCGGGGGAACGATCTCCAGAAGCTTCTTCGCGCAGGCAATCGCCGGTTCATGGGCCAGGCCCAGCAGGGTGGAGTGGGCCACCCTGTCCACCTGCTCCTTGATGGCCCGGTCGATCCGCTCCTTGCGGTGCCCGTGGACGTTGGTCCAGAGAGACGCCACCCCGTCGAGGTAGTCCTTTCCGTCCACGTCCCGCAGCAGGGCGCCCTTCCCCTCGGCGATGACCAGCATCTGCTCGGGGGTAAATTCCTGCATCTGGGTGAAGGGAAACCAGATGGACTTCAGTCCATCGGCAATCAGCTGCTGTTTTTTCTCTTCCTGTCCGTTCATTGCCCCTCTTCTCCAACCTCCTTCCGGCATCTAGGGATTGAAAGTTCGTGTAGGATGGCCCGCTTTCCGCAGTTATCCGGCGGTGCGGGACGGGAGTTGTATAGTGGACAGGGGGATGTTTGTCAACCCTGTTTTTCGGCCGGGTTGACAATGGAGACCCCTCGAAGGGGAAAGGAGGAGGGCCATGTCCTTCCCTCCTTCCGGCGGAGCGAAGACCAGGCTCAGGGCGCAGCCGCTCCCGGCGGCGTGCAGGGTTTCCAGGATGTCCAGCACGAAGCAGATATAGAGCCCGGCCGCACACGCCTTACCCAGCCGGGATTCCAGCCGCGTTTTGACGCGGCCCGGTTCCGGGTATTTCACGAAGAGGAGGATCTTTTCTGTTTCCATATCAGCGCTTCTTCAGTGGTTCCTCTCTCCTCCGGGAGCCGCCGGAAACCGGGCCGCCCAAGGGGAGACAAGCCCTCCTGGAGAGACCAGGAAGCGCAAATTCCCGCACCCCTTCAGAGCGGCTTGCTCCAGGGAATTTTCAGGAGCTTCCCCAGGGTCAGTTCTTCCGGCTTCCGGAAGCGGGCCAGCCCGATCGTCATATCCTCATGCCCCTTGGCCGGCTGCGGCCGGTACGTTTCCAGGAGGCGGTCCCACCAGGGCAGGTTGAAGCCGTAATTGCTGTTCGTTTCGCGGAGAATCACGGAATGATGAACCCGGTGCATGTCTGGCGTGACCACCATCAGCCGGAGAATCCGGTCCAGTTTCGGCGGAAGGCGGAGATTACTGTGGTTGAATAGGGAGGTCCCGTTGAGGAGCACCTCGAAGAGCAGAACGGCCTCCGCCGGGGGACCGAGGGCGGCCACGGCGGCGAGCTTGATCCCCAGGGACAGCAGGATCTCGAAGGGATGGAAACGGAGCCCCGTGGTGACGTCCACGTCCAGATCGGTATGATGCATCCGGTGAAGGCGCCAGAAGAGGGGAACGTTATGAAAGAGGACATGCTGGAGATAGATCACGAAATCGAGGAAAACCACCCCCGCCGACACCGCGATTGCGGGCGAAACCGGATAGGCGTTCAGCAGCCCCCAGCCCCTTTCCGCACAGAGCAGCGCCAGCCCCACCGGAATCACCGGCGTCAGCAGCCGGAGGATGCCTGCATTGATCAGGGTGAGGGCGAGATTGGCCTGCCATCGCTCCCTTTTGGGCGCGGTCAGTCGCCGCCGGGGCTGACGGGCTTCGGCAACGGCCAGCACGGCAAAGATCAGGACAAAGGAGCCGATGCGGACGAGGGGTTCATGGGCCAGGATGCTTATGGTACCTCCTACCTAGCTTGCCAGTTTTTCTCAGTCATTCGTTTTTACCCCAGTTTTATTGACGTGCAGAAGCTCCTATTACATTTTGTGCAGTTTCTTTGTGAGATAGTAAATGGCGACGCCACAATACGGCTTCAATTTACCGTCACGATCCTTTTCTCGCCAGACTCTGATAAGGCGCATGAGATGGCTGGTCGTTACGGCCCCAGCTTTTCTGTGCAATATTTCATGAACACCTTCCAATACGGACTTCCGATTTCTTTTCAGCCAGGCGAAATTCAAGTTGAGGATTTCGTTAAGTTCCTTATCAAATTCCTGATTTGATGATTGAATCGTTCCATCACCCAGATAGTTAATAAGGTTTACAAAATCATGATCCGGGTTTGAGGGATTATACGATAAATCATGATTTCCCTTGCGAGCATCACAATGTTGATATTGTTTTTTCTTTCCTTCATTCCCACTGCAGGAAGCCATCAGATTGGAGTAATCCAATTGCTCATCATGATAGCTGCTTTGGCAATGCCAATGTTCTATATGCATATTTTCGACGGATATTCTGGTCATGCAATAACAACATAAATATCCCTGCTCACTGATCAAACTCTGCCGCAGCTCATCTTTCGCCTCTGCAGGCAAGTTATCAAAGGTTGAATAGGACTGACAGCGATGATTGGTAAGCGAGGAAGGTTCACTTTTCTTGATGATCTTTATCACTCTCCAAACTCCGCACCAATGTCCAGCATAGAGATCATGCTTTCCGCCTTCAATAGATCCGGGATGCTGCCACCGACATCATGCCTGAGTTGCTCGATTTGGATTTTCGCTTCTTGAAATTCATCCTGATCAATCAAGGCAAAAATCCTGTTGATTCTTCTATCGACTTCGACATTGCGGGGTTCTGCACCCATGATCGATTCAAGGATTTCATTGGCATTCAGTCCGTAAGACTGCGACGGTCTTTGACATTTAATGCCCTTTTCTCCCTCTTCATAGAGCAATACAATGCTTTCCGCCTTCACTTCACTCAAAACCTGGGGGGAATGAGTCGAGACGATAAATTGGCAGTTGGGAAAAGTCGTCAATAACTTGGGTATGATCCTGCGTTGCCATGCAGGATGGAGATGAAGATCAATTTCGTCAATGAGCACTACGCCTCCCGCTTCTAAAGGCTTTGGCAGAGAAGGATTGGCAACGGCAAGGCGTCTGGCCAGGTCCCCCACCAGTGCCAGCAGACATTTTTCCCCATCGGAAAGTTGGTCGACCCTCAGCTCCTGGCCATTCTTTTCAAGGACCATCCGCATAGGAGATCTGCGGACACAGAGATGATCATAACCGGGCATCAAAGCAGAAATAGCACTGCGGACTGCTTCGAGTTGCCGATCGGGAAATTCCCACTGATCAGGCTTGATTAACTGATCTCGGTATCGAAAATTCTCATTTTCGATATCTTCCCGATTTCGATACCACTCGAAAAACAGCTTGAAGTCATCGCGCCCTTCGGATTTTTTACCGGTCAATGCCTGGTCATATGCGGACAACTGCGTAAATTCGTGGCGCTGTCGTATTCTCAACGGCACCTCAAGGACAGCCCTGTTTACCGGATAATAAACGGCCAGGGGAATGCCTGCCGCCTCATCTTTTTCAAGTTCCAAGTGAACCTGATTCACGACATCTTTAATTGCCTCCAGGTTCGTAATGGTTTGCTGCTTTGTTCCTTTTTTCGTTTTCGCAACACGCCACTCAACGTCTTTTCCCAGAATGTTTACCACAATGGTGTTGGATGTCTCGCTTGCCTTGCTGTTGATATCGTGATCAGAGAACATTCTCCCCGTTCCTGTCGTTGAACGGATCCGCCAGATCAGCCGGGACAGCATAATGGCTAACAAATCGAGAATACTCGATTTTCCTGCTCCATTTTCACCAACAAGAACATTGACGCCGGGACAGAATTCGACATCCAATTCCTGGATTCCTCTCCAGTTATGAATGGAAAGTTTTCTGACTTTCATAAACAACCCCTTTATTTCAGAACGGCACATTCCAAAATGGATTGAACACATTAAAAATGGAAAAATAGTTCACACGAGCAGGTTTACAAATGCATCGGGGATATAGGAGTTTTCCCTTTTCCGGAAGTCTCGCACGGCATGGAGCCGAATTTCGTCCTATGATGTTTCTGCATTGGCAGATAATAGTTAAAATGTCAATAAATATTATACAGATAGCACAATAACCCCCTTCCCTTTCAGTTTAAAAGGCGGCAGCCTGCCTCACCACAATTCTTTTAATTTCCCTATAGATAGCATAGATTAGCGTTGAATCTGCCGCCTGATTCTGATACGGTCATGCCCGTCGCGTCCTTTGTTATCCTCTCATTGGAAGTGGTTGAAGATACGGAAGACAGTGGTGAGCCGTCCGGCCGTGCCGTGAAAAAGAAGAAACAGAAGAAAAAGACGGCCTATGGAACCGGCAAGATATTTCCCGAACTCTTTTCCAACCGGCAAGGCGCCACCCCGACGGCGGTCTTTGTCCAGCCCCAGGTCGGGTACAAGATGGGCTCTCCCGGAGCTGGGGAACTCTTTGATTTCAAGGAACAGGACAGGGAAGCCTACTACCGGAGCGTCCATCTACAGACGATCCGGTTCGAGATCGCCCGCCAGATCGACTGGGCGCTGACCGCCGGCACCGGCAACGGCACCCCCAGGCTGCGCCTGCAATCCCGTCATCAGCTCTTTCCCCAGGTTTATCGCCTTGTTGAAGAATATGTCGCAAAAAAAGTGGATTTTAGAGGGGAAAATCCTTGCGAACTGGTACTGGAAACATACGTGCAGCGAACGGTGGAACGCCTGCTGGAAGCCATCGAACCGGACAACGCGCAGGGAGAGCCGCCTTTGATGCCCATTTTGAATCGTTTCAAGAAAATCGGCTCGACCGCGGAGGTCAATTTCAAAACGACCCGTCCATGCTTTTCGACAATACGCAGCCACATCAATTCCGTCGTTGCCGATACCAGAACCTGGGAGCAGTCGGCCGCCTTCCGCCTGGAGCAGACCAAGCTGATCTATGCGAAGAACGACCACCTGGAATTTTCCATTCCCTTTGATTTATTTCTGTCACTGCCCCCCGCGTTTCGAAGGTCCTATCCGTTTATCACTACACACTGAGCACCGGTCCGGAACCATGCAGCTTACTGCCATGTAGATGGGCTTAGGGAATCGCCGACGTCGCAGGGACTCAGCGGAGCAGCCGCCGCCCCAGGGGGCCGGCCTTCTGCAGGATCGGACGGATCAGTTCCGGAATGAAATGCCGCGACAGCAGCACAAAGATCAGGCCGAAACAGGCGCCGCTGACCCCGATCGCATAGAGGGCTTCCCCGTAGGGATGGGCGGCAGCATCGATAAACCCGGCCTTCACGACGAGCAGGGCCGGGAGTCCCGCCAGCAGCGAGAGCGCCAGCACCTTCAGGAAAACATTCCCCAGACCGTCGAAGGCCTCCCCGCCGAAGCGGCGGCGCCACCAGAGGCTCAGGATCCCTGAGTAGAGGACAACCGACAGGGAACTGGCCAGGGCCACGCCGTAGGACGCCAGGTGCCGCGTGCCGAAAACGTAGATCGGGACGGAAACCAGGGTGGTGAGGGTGCCGATGACGGCCGGCGTGACCGTGTCCTGCCGGGCGTAATAGCCCCGCCCGAGGACCTGCTGGAACCCCCAGCATGAAACGGCGAGCAGCAGGATCAGCAGCAGCTGCGAAGTGCGGAGCGCGTCCGCCGCCCCGAATCGACCCTGCTGGAAGATCAGCCGGATGGTCGGCTCGGAGACCACCATCATCCAGACGGTCAGCGGCACCAGGAGGGTGAGGGTCCCCCGCAGCGCCGCGTTCAGGGTCTGGTGGAAGCGGAAGAAATCCTTCTTCGCCATGAGTTCGGCCAGGAAGGGATAGGAGGCGACCCCCGCCGCCTGCGCCACGACGCCCACGGGGACCAGCATGATCCGGCGGGCGTAGTTCAGCCAACTGATCGCCCCCGTACCGGCCAGCGACCCGAAGATTCGCACCAGCTGCTCATCCAGGACCACAACAGACTGCCCCACCATGAGCGGCAGCGCCAGGAGGAAAAACTTCTTCAACCCGGGATGGGTGAGCGAAAACTCCAGTTTGAGGCCGGCGCCGGATTTCGCCGCCAGGTAAGGGAGGAGAAGGGCGCCGACGAAAGCCCCCGCCAGCACCCCCCAGCAGAACCCTTCCATCCCCCGGTGGCGCAGGAGCATTCCGCCGACGATGATCAGGAAGTTGTAAATCAGCGGCATGAGAGCCGGCGCCAGGAACTGCTTGCGCAGATAGAGAACGGCGGTGATGCACGCCCCGAGGAGAAAGCAGATCTGCGCCGGGAGGACAATCCGCAGGAAGAAGGCCAGGCGCGCCAGGGAAGCCGCGTCAAGGCCGGGGGCGGCCAGGGACGCGAGCTTCGGGGCGAGCAGCATGGCCAGGGCGGTCAGGGTGGTGATGAGCAGGGCGATCCAGGTGAAGACGGTGGAGAAAAAGCGCCACCCGTCCGCCTCGTCCTTTTCAAAGGCGGCGCTCAGAAGTGGGATGAGGGTGATGGAAAAATAGGCGCCGGCCAGGAGGTAGTTGATGAAATCCGGGATGACGAAGGCCGCGAAGTAGAGGTCCGACTCCGTGGTCGCGCCGAAGAGGTAGGAGATGACCTTGTCCCGGATCAGTCCCATGAACCGGGAAAGAAGCACGCTGACGCCCATGATCAGGGCAGCCCATCCCATCTGCTGGCGGCGGTTCAGGAAGGAGAGAAACTTTCCTCCCCCGATTGCCTTGGTGCCACGTTCTGCGGTCATGTTATCCTGAAATCCTCATCCGTCTGTTTCCTTCCCGCGGATCTTCCCGCCTCCCTTTCACCGCCCGCTGGCTCCGGCTTTGCGGCGGCCATTCTTCGCGCGGCCTCGTCTTCCTCTGGGCCGCCCCGGTCCTTTTCCCTGAGCGGCGGAAAACCGCCAACGTCGACCTATTCAATACCAATATCGATAACTTAAAATGATAAGTGCTTCTGTTGCATTGATGCAGCTCATTCACCTCGTTAGGATTGCGAATGACGTGACCGTGTCTGATCCAGAATCGCCATCCCTTTTTTTCGCGGGCGAGTATAAAATGGACAGGTCTGATGCTGTCAAGGGAAAAACACGGTCGTAACGCCTCGGCAACCGAGCGGCCCGTTCTCAGCAGCGGCAAGAAGGATTCAGCCTGGCCTGAGGGACTCAGTCGGGCCAGCAGGATCCGCCGAGGAGGGAACTGAGGGCAGAATAAATGGATCTCTATGGGATAAAAAAGAGAGCGGGTTCGGGATGGGCTTTTCGGGATGCTTATGGTAAATTGGATGAAAACATTTTCCGTGGAGGCGGGAGGTATGAAAAAAATTCTCTGTGTCATCGTGATGCTATTTTTGAGCGGCTGCGCCAGCGGCCCCGTTCTTTATCCCAACACCCATCTCCAGAGGGTCGGGGAAGCGCAGGCCCAGAAGGATATCGGGGAATGTGAGATCCTGGCCGACCAGTATGTGAAATCGGATGCCGGCATCGCGGCCGCCAAAAGCACGGCCATCGGCGGTGCGGGAGGCGCCGTCATCGGAGGCGCCGCCGGCGCCGTGACGGGAAACCTGGGGCGGGGCCTTGGCGTGGGAGCGGCAGCCGGCGCCGCGACGGGCCTGGTGCACGGCATTATCCAGGCTTCACAGCCGAGTCCCGTTTTCAAAAACTTCATGGTCAAGTGCCTCCAGGAACGAGGGTATGATGTGATCGGCTGGGAATGAGCCTTAGAGCCGTTCTGCCGGGGAAGCGAGCCTGGAGCAAAACCATGAGCGCCATCCGCATTCTGCCTGAATTTTATTCCGACCCCGAGGGGATCGGCAGAACCGTCCGCATTTGCATCCCGGAAGGCTATGATGAAGATCCCGCGGCCCGGTTTCCCGTGCTCTACATGCTGGACGGCCAGAACGTTTTCAACCATCCCGCTTCCGCCGTCACCCCGACCTGGTGCGCCAATGACGCCATGGACCGGCTCGCCGCTGAGGGCCGCCTGCGGCCCTGGATCATCGTGGCGGTGGACCATACGCCGGACCGCCTCGCCGAATATTCGCCCTGGACGGAGCCGGCGCCAGGTTCCGAGGGCCGGGGGTGGCTTTTCGTCGAATTCCTGGTCCATTACCTCAAGCCCTGGATCGACACAGCCTGGAGAACCCTGCCGGAGCCCCACTGGACAGCCGTGATGGGCTCCAGCATGGGCGGGCTCATGAGCCTTGTCCTGGGAAAAGCGTATCCGCACGTTTTCGGCCGGATGGGGGCTCTGTCCCCCGCCGTCATGTGGGCCAACGGGCAAATTTACCGCCTCTGGGACGCCCCCACAGGCCGCTGGTGCAGGATCTACCTGGACACCGGCTCCCTGGAAACGTACTGGTTCGACGATATTCATCTCGATTACGTTGAAGCGACCGGGCGGTTCTACGCGCACCTCAAGGAGATCGGGGTGAAGGACCACGAAGTGAGATACGTGGTGGCGCCGGGGCATTTCCACAACGAACAGGCCTGGCAGGAGCGCCTGCCGGACATCTTCCCCTGGCTGCTGGAGGAGCCTCAGGGAATCTGATGCGGGCAGGCTGAGATTATCGGATTGACTCAACGGCCGCTTCTGTTTATACTCCGCCGTATCCCCATCGGGGAAAGACCAGGACCGCCGGGACGAGGTTCGCCTTCTTCGGAACCTTCAGATCCGGGCCATCCAGGCGATTGAACAGGATTCCTGAAGATCGCCGGAACACCGAAAAGATCATTTAATTTATTGCAAGGAGGAGAAAAGTCATGATCAAGAAAAGCATCGCCGTTGTACTCTGCATGTCGATGTTGCTGCTGGTCGGTTGCGCGACCATGGAACAGCAGTCCAAGACAACCAAGGGCGCCGTTTACGGAACAGCAGGCGGAGCCGCAGCCGGGGCGGTAATCGGCCAGGTCATCGGCCGGAGCACCAAGGGCACCCTGATCGGCTCGGCCATCGGCGCCGCCGTGGGCGGACTTGGAGGCGCTGGGGTCGGACGGATGATGGACAACCAGGAGAGAGACATGCGCACCGCTCTGGGAGGCTCGGAAGCGGCTGCCGTTTCCCGGGAGGGCGACCTCCTGGCGGTGACATTCAAAGGCGACGTGACCTTCGACACCGGTTCGGCCACTATAAGGCCAGGGCTTTATTCGGAAATCGACCGGGTTGCCAACATTCTCAAGCAGTATCCCGACACCGTCATCCGGGTGGAAGGCCATACGGACAGCGTCGGCCCGGAAACCTCCAACATGGAACTTTCGAAGCGGCGCGCCATGGCCGTGAAGAATCTGCTGGTTCAGCGCGGCGTGGCGGACAGCCGGATCGAAGTCGTCGGCTTCGGGGAGACGATGCCCGTGGCCACCAACGACACCGAAGTGGGACGCTCGAAAAATCGGCGCGTGGAAATCAAGATCGCCCCGCAGACACAGGCGCAGCCCCAGCAGTAAACTGCCAGGCCCTGTTCCGACAGGGATGAAGAAATCAAAACGCCAGGTCAGATGCCCTTTTTTTGACCTGGCGTTTTTCAATCCAGCGGCCCGTTTCCATGAAGGCCCCTTCCTCCTTCAATCCTTCCCTTCCTGTTTTTCCGGAGGTCGACGATCACCTTGCAACCAAAGGGCGGATGAAGTAGTCTGCGGAACCGATCCAATCATTCCACACCGATAAGGCCCAAACGCTCCCATGAATGCCACGCCCCAGGAAACGCTGAAAAAAATCTTCGGATACGATGCCTTCCGACTCCACCAGCAGGAGATCGTCGAAGGGGTCATCGGCGGCGAGGACGCCTTTGTCCTGATGCCCACGGGCGGCGGCAAGTCCCTCTGCTATCAGATTCCAGCCCTGCACCGCCGGGGGGTGGGCATCGTGGTTTCGCCCCTGATTTCCCTGATGAAGGACCAGGTCGACAGCCTCAAGGCCTACGGCGTCAAGGCGGCCTTCTACAATTCCTCCCTGGGCGCCACGGAAGCGCGGAGGGTGCTGGCCCGACTCCACGGCGGTGAGCTGGATCTGCTCTACATCGCCCCGGAACGGCTGATGAGCCGGGAGTTTCTCGATCGGCTCGCCGACATCCCCATCGCCCTTTTTGCCATCGACGAGGCGCACTGCATTTCCCAGTGGGGCCACGACTTTCGCCCGGAGTACCGCCAACTGGGGCGGCTGCGCGGCGTCTTCCCCCACATTCCCCTGATCGCCCTGACCGCCACCGCGGAAGCCCATACCCGCCAGGACATCCTGGAGCGCCTGGGGCTTCAGGAGGCCCGGTGCTATATTTCAGGCTTCGACCGGCCCAACATCCGCTACACGGTCCTGGAAAAGCGGAAACCCTTCTCCCAGTTGACCACCTTCCTGCAGCCCCGGTACAAGGCCGCGGGAATCGTCTACTGCCTGAGCCGGCAGCGGGTGGAGAAGGTCGCCGGCGCACTCACCGAGGCCGGCTTCCGGGCGGCGCCCTACCATGCGGGACTGGCGGCTGGGGCGCGCAAAAAGGTGCAGGAGGAGTTCCTGCGGGACGATATCCGGATCATCGTGGCTACGGTGGCCTTCGGCATGGGGATCGACAAGTCCAACATCCGCTACGTCGTCCATTACGACATCCCGAAGAACATCGAGAGCTACTACCAGGAGACGGGCCGCGCCGGACGGGACGGCCTGCCGGCCGAGGCCCTGCTGCTCTTCGGCTATGGGGATATCGCCGTGGCCCGAGGCCTGATCGAAAATACCCACAATCCCGAGCGCAAGCGGGTCGAGCTGCACAAGCTCAATGCCATGGTGAGTTATGCCGAAGCCCTGAGCTGCCGCCGCCGCATCCTCCTGGGATATTTCGGCGAATCCATGCCGGGGGACTGCGGCAACTGCGACATCTGCCTGGATCCGCCGCGGCTGGTCGATGTGACGGAGGACGCCCGCAAGGCCCTGTCCTGCGTCTACCGGGTGGGGCAGCGTTTCGGCATGGGGCATGTCATCGATGTCCTGCGCGGCTCGCAGAAGGAGCGGGTGCTGGAACTGCGCCACGATCGGCTGTCGACCTACGGAATCGGCCGGGACCGGAGCCAGGAGTACTGGGGAAGCCTCCTCCATCACCTGGTGCACAACGGCTTCCTGGAGCAGGACGTGGGCAACTATTCGGTGCTCAAGCTCACCGATGCCTCCCGCCCCCTGCTGCGCGGCGATCAGACCCTCGCCATGGCCGAGCCGCGCGTCAAAACGGAGAGCGCCTCGGCAAAAGACGGCCGGAAGACAGGACGAAAGGCGAAAGAAGAAAGTCTCGATGATTCCGCGGCGCTGTTCGAAAAGCTGCGCTCCCTGCGCAAGGAACTGGCCGATCGGGCCGGCGTGCCGCCCTACGTGATCTTCAGCGACGCCTCCCTGGCCGAGATGGCGGCCTTCAAGCCGGACGATCCCGAGGCTTTCCTGGATATCCATGGCGTGGGCGCCCACAAGATGGAACGCTATGGATCCTATTTCCTGGAGGCAATCCGCCGCTTCCTGGACGGTTCCGCAAGGGTCGCCGGAAACCGGGAATAGGGTTTGCCGGACAGGCATCCCTCCCCGCCTTTTCACCCCCCACAGCTCCTGAAACATGGACTGCTCCATTCCCGAGCCACCCCCTCGACTCCTCCTTATTCCCCAGCCCTGATGCCGCCTACTCCGGCAACAGGAACGGCAGAAATTCGAAGTCATCCCCCCTTCAAGGAACAACAGCGGTTTCCCCAGAGGATAATTTTCTGTGAGCAGAGGGCTGCAGCAATTTATTTACACGAAGGCCGGGTGATTCCCCTCTCGGATGAAACCTGGAGCATCGAATGCTACCCGGCGGCAGGAACTTCCGGGAAAACTTTCTTGCAGAATTCAACAGATTTCTTTAAACAGGTGGATAGGCTTTTTTTGACGAACAACGCCACGGAACCTCAGGGCAAAGCACCGGTGCACTTGAAAAAACCGCCCATAACGGAAGATAGGCAAGGAAGGGTTGCTGTTTAAAAAAAGCAATTTAAAATCAAACACATGACATAGGGGGCCGTGCTCCGCCATGAATCTTTGCTGTTTCCCTTCTTTCCAATTTATCAAATCGGGAAGCTCCTGCCCGGCATCAAAAAAGGGGAGCAAAAACCTCCTGAGTAAGTTAGATAAATTTACTCAACGTCAAAGCGCCACCCAGTGGCGGCGATCGCTGTCAAAAAACTGCTTCAGAAGAGGAAACGGATGCCTGGCCCTGGCGTGTCTTTTCTTTTCCCCCCTCCTCTTCCCCCCTTCCACCCCGGCGGCGGAAAGCTCCCTGCAGGAACTCACCGAAATGAGCATCGAGGATCTGATGCAGATCGAAGTCACCTCCGCCTCCAAAAAACCACAGCGGGTCTCCGATGCGGCGGCGGCCATTTTCGTCATTACCCAGGAGGATCTCCGCCGTTCCGGAGCCACCAGCATTCCGGAAGCGCTCCGGATGGTTCCCGGTCTGGAAGTGGCCCGGATCAATTCCGGCAACTGGGCCATCACCTCCCGGGGATTCAACAACTATATCGCCAACAAGCTCCTGGTGCTCATGGACGGCCGCAATCTCTACCAACCCCTCTTTGCCGGCACCTACTGGGACATGGTGGATACGGTCCTTCAGGATATTGACCGCATCGAGGTCATCCGGGGGCCGGGGGCCGCTCTCTGGGGCGCCAATGCGGTCAACGGCGTCATCAACATCATCACCAGAAAGGCGGAGGATACGCAGGGAGGGCTTCTCGTGGCAGGAAGCGGCACGCTTGAGCGGCTTTTCGGCAGTCTCCGCTACGGCGGGAAATTAGGCGCCGATACTTACCTGCGGGCCTATGGGAAATATCTCAATCGGGATGATTTTCCCCGCGTTTCGGGGGAAGACGCCACCGATGGCCTGAAATCGGCGCGCTGCGGGTTCCGGATGGATTCGGAGTTCTCCCCGGACAATTCTCTCACCGTCCAGGGAGATTTCGCCCGGAATACGACCGATGAAGTTTCCGAAGCGCTCTCCCTGACGCCGCCTTCCTATCGTCAGACCTTCGAAGGGTTCGACTACAGGGAAGCCTACCTTCTGGGCCGCTGGCAGCGGAGATTTTCCGCCACCTCCAACCTTTCCCTCCAGGCTTATTATGACCGGCATGACCGGGAGGCAACGGACAACCGGGAAAAACGGGATACCTTCGATGCGGAACTGCAGCATAATTTCACCTGGGGTGGCCGGCAGGAAATCGTCTGGGGGCTTGGCTACCGGTACACGAATGGAGATTTCACTTCCGATTCCCTCTATTTTGTGGACTCCCGGGAAGGACACGATCTTTTCAGCGGTTTTATCCAGGATGAAATCCTCCTGGTTCAAGACCGGCTCCATTTGATCCTCGGCTCTAAATTTGAACACAACGATTATACGGGCTTCGAGATCCAGCCCACCGGTCGGCTTCTCTGGACTCCGGACGAAAATCATACCCTCTGGGGATCCATCTCCCGGGCCGTTCGGACTCCGAGCTGGGGCGAAAGCTACGGCAGCATTCCCACCGCCGTCCTGCCTCCGATGCCGTTGAATCCTTTTCCCACCGTCATCAGCCTGAACGGCAACGATAATCTCGACTCAGAGGAGCTCATCGCCTGCGAACTGGGCTACCGTTTCCACCCCGGGCCTCATTTTTCTTTCGACGCCACGGCCTTCTACAACGACTATTCAAACCTGATCAACGGCCGCCTGGGCGAGCCGCAGCTCGTGACCACCCCGACCCCCCATGTCGAGATGCCCATCAACGGAGTGAACAACCTGGAAGGAAAATCCTACGGTTTCGAGTTCGCCGCCGATTGGAAAGCACTGCCCCGCTGGCGTCTTCAGGCAGCCTACACCTATCTGCAACTGATCCTGCGGGTGAAAGACGGAGAGGAATTCTATCTGGACGCCACCGACGGGAGAAGCCCCCATAACCAGTTTTCCCTTCGCTCTTCCCTGGACGTGACGAAAACCGTGGAGCTGGATGCCTGGCTGCGTTACACAGACCGCATCAAGAGTCTCGGCATCCCGGCATATACCGCCCTGGACCTTCGCCTGGCCTGGAAGCCGCGCCTCGATCTCGAGCTTGCCCTGGTCGGCCAGAACCTCCTTGATGAGGAACACCCGGAATTCTACCAGTCCGGCCTGCTGGCGAACACCACCGAGGTGCCCCGCAGTGTTTATGGACAGGTGATCTGGAAGTTCTAAAGGGAAGGAAAAGAGGGTTAAAGTCCAACTTAAAAGGCATCTATGTTGATTTCAGGGGATTCTATCGTGCACGGCACGATGAAACAGAAATCGAAAGCAGGCTCGATCCGAACAGGAACGCCCCTACTCAGGGTTCTGCTCCTCCTTTTCTTCGCGCTGCTGGTCTCTCGAGGGAATGCAATCCGGGTTGAAGCGGCAGGTCCCGATCCCTCCCAGGTCAAGGCCGCCTTTGTTTACAATTTTGTCAAATTTACGTCCTGGCCGCCGGAGTCCTTGCCGCCCAATGCCGCGGGCCTGACGCTCTGTGTGCTCGGCCAGGATCCACTGGGAACTGCCCTCGAATCTCTGTCAGGGAAGGCGGTGAACGGAAAAGTCCTGTCCGTGAAGCGGATCAGGAAAAGAGAAGAATCCTCGGGCTGCCAGATGCTCTATGTCTGCAAATCGGAAGAGAAACAGATGGACGAGATCCTGCGAGGCGTAAAGGGAGGGGTGCTGAGCATCGGGGAGATGACAAACTTTGCTTCCTCCGGAGGGATCATCAATTTTATCATGGTAAAAAACAGAATTGCCTTCGAGATCAACGTGGATAGGGCAGCGTCGGGGGGAATCCGGTTCAGTTCACAACTCCTGAGGCTGGCGGCCATTGTGAAAAACTGACCGAGCGAAGGACAAGATGATGTCTGTTCAAAATCGTTCCATCCAGAACAAGATGACCGGGATCATCATGGCGACCTGCTGCATCGCTCTCGCTCTCGCCATTGTGCTCTTCAGCGCCCAGGAGATCTTCTCCTACCGGAAAAGCCTCGCAGATAAAATCCACACCCTGACCAAGGTGACCGAACACAACCTCATCGCCCCCCTCCTCTTTAACGACCCGTCGGCGGCCGAAGAGACGCTGAAAGCGCTGAGAGGGGAACCCCAGATTCTCTCTGCCCTCGTCCTGAGGCCGGATGGAAGCCGCTTCGCCCAGTACCTGAATGGCGATAACGGGCCCGACGTCCCGCCGCCGCCCTCTGCCCCCTTCGGTGCTTCCCCGGGGAACATCGACTCCGAGGTTTTCCAGGGCAGCAAACTGATCGTGACGCACACCATCCTGTCCGGAACAGACCGTCTGGGAACGCTCTACGTCACTTCGGATCTGAGAGGCCTGTATCGCCAACTCCGCTGGTATCTCTTCATCGCCCTTTTGGTCATGAGCGGCACAACACTGCTCGCCTATTTCCTTTCCCGGAAACTCCAGAAAAGCATCTCGGATCCGATTCTACTTCTCGCCCAATCCATGAAAGAGGTCTCGGAAACGCAGGACTATTCCCTGCGGGTGGACGAGCGAAGGACGGATGAGCTGGGGATCCTCATTTCCGGATTCAATGAAATGCTTTCGGAAATCTCCCTGCGTGATGCACAGCTGGAGGCCCATCGGGACCTGCTCGAGGGGCGCGTCCGGAAAAGAACGGAGGAACTGGTAAAGGCCAACATGGAGCTGCTGGCGGCCAAGGAGGCAGCGGAAGCATCCAACATCACGAAATCCCAGTTCCTGGCAAATATGAGCCATGAGATCCGCACCCCGATGAACGGCGTCATCGGGTTTCTGGAACTTCTCCGCCAGGAAGAGGGGTTGAACGAACGGCAGAGCAGATTCGTCAACACGGCGCTCAAATCGGGCGAAATTCTGCTGCAGTTGATCAATGACATCCTCGACCTCTCAAAGATCGAGGCCGGAAAAATGGAAATCGCGGTGACGGAGATCAACCTCCTCGACCTTGTCGAAGAGGTCATTGACTCCTTCGGCAGCCAGGCGCAGCAGAAGGGAATCGAATTGTCCTGCTCCGTCGAAAACACCATCCCCTCAGCCCTGCGGGGCGACCCCGTGCGTCTGAGGCAGGTTCTCATCAACCTTCTGGGCAATGCAGTCAAGTTCACGGAGCGGGGGGAAATTTTCGTCTCCGCCTCACTGGAGGAAGAGGAGAAGCAATCCGTTTTGATCCGGTTTGAAGTGCGGGATACAGGCATCGGGATTGCCCCGGAGGCCCAGCCGAGGATCTTCAGCGCCTTCACCCAGGCGGACGGCTCCACGACGCGCCAATATGGAGGAACAGGCCTGGGACTGGCAGTCGTCGCACAATTGGTTCCAATGATGGGGGGGGAGATCGGCTTCGAGAGCATCCCGGGACAAGGCTCCACCTTCCGGTTCACGGCGCGACTCGAGAAGCAGGCGGACTCTCCCGCTTTCGCCGCCTCGGCGCCGCGGTTGTTCCAGGAGTTGAAGATCCTGGTTTTATCCGGCTCCGCAACAGCGAGATCCACGCTCTGCCGGCAGCTTGAGGGGTGGGGAATCGCGAACACAAGCGCGGAGCAACGCGCCGAGGCCCTCCACCAGCTTGCTTCGGCGGCGGCATCGGGGAATCCCTACCCGGTGATGATCATCGATACCGCCCTGATGGAAGAAGAATGGACCCACCTGGTCAGAATGCTTCAAGCCGACCCCCGGAATGGGAAAACAAAAATCATCGTCCTGCTTTCCGGCTCGGAATCCGCGGAGGAATGCGCCAACCTCGGCCTCCATGCCTGCCTCATCAAGCCGGTGCGGCAATCCCGGATTTACAATGTTCTGGCATCCCTGGAGCATTCGATTTCCCCCGAAGAGAAGGAAAACCGGGAGTCATCCGCCACCCATCAGGGGGGGTTCACTTCCTGCCGTGTTCTTCTGGTGGAAGACAATCCCGTCAATCAGGCCGTGGGCATCGCGATGCTGGAATACCTGGGCTGCCGGATTGACGTAGCAGCCAATGGCTGCGAGGCGTTGGAAGCCGTTGCCGCCACTCCTTACGACCTCATTCTGATGGACTGCCAGATGCCGGTCATGGACGGCTATGAGGCGACTCGGACCATTCGGAACAACGAAACGGCCTACACCGGAGGAAACACGTCTTGCCGCATCCCGATCGTGGCCCTCACGGCCCACACCCTGGAAGGCGACCGGGCGGCATGCCTCGAGGCGGGAATGGATGACTATCTATGCAAGCCCTACCGGTCCGATGATCTCCATGCCGTCCTTTCCCGGTGGCTCGCTCCGGATTCCGATTCGGAAGAAGAGCCGGAAAGGAGAAAAATCTCATGAGCGAACGGCCGATTCGAGGCTCGCCTGAAAAAATTCCCCTTCCATCGAAATCTGGAACAAGCTATGATAATTAAACAAGAATTCACATCCACTCAAGGTCCGACAGCAGACGACCTAACCCGGGAACGCAAATGCCATGAGGAAAGAAGAAAAAGGCCCCATCAACGGATCGGACAGAGAGTCGGCGCCCCATATCCTGCTGGTTGAAAGCGATTTCCTGAGCCAGGAAATCGGGAAGGCGATGCTGGAACATTGCGGCTGCCGGGTACAGTGCGTCGGAAACGGCCGCGAGGCGCTGGATGCTTTTTCCTGCCAGCCCTTTGATTTGATCTTCATTGAATGCCGCACTCCGGAGCTGGACGGCTGCAGGACGGCAGGCGCGATCCGCAGCATGGAGTCCGGAAACCGGGAGCGGAGCGCTCCAGGGCCTGTCCCCATTGTGGCCATCACCGCGTCCCGCATCGAGGGCGACCGGGAACGATTCCTTCTGGCAGGGATCGATGATGCTCTCGACAAGCCTTACCGGATGGCGGAACTTCAGGAAAAACTCGACTCCTGGCTGGCCATTCGGCCGACGGAAGGAGATGGGTCCCTCCCGGGACGAGAAAGGCTGTCCCCCGTCCTCGATGAGGAGGCGCTCAACACCCTGGCCTCTCTTCAGCCGCAGGGGGCTAAACCGTTCCTGACGAAACTCGTCTCCGTCTACTTCGAAAGTTCCCTGAAGCAGGTGAAGGGCATCCTCGATGCGGTGGCCGATCATGACGCCGCCGCCCTCCAGATCGCCGCCCATACGCTCAAATCGTCCAGCGCAAGCCTCGGCGCCGTGAACTTTGGAGAAATGTGCCGGGATTTGGAGATGATGGCCAGAAGCGGCATCATCGATGACGCGGTGACCCGCGTGGCGCCGCTGAAAAGCGAGTACAGGCGCGTACGGGAAGCGCTGATTCTCTACTTGAAGTCCCTGTAAATCCCATTCCAGAGCCGGAATGCTTCGAGGCCCAGGCAGAGGCTCCACGGCCCGGGCCCGGCCGCTCTTTTGCCGCCGCCCCGCCACCCCCATTCATTTCACAAAAAAGTTCCGCTTGCCCCCCAAACGTGATACACACCGAGCGATAGCGACTGAAATTGAAGAGGATGGTCCCAAACAATGACCCGGGAAGAAAAAAGCTGGATTCTCTATGATGTGGCCAACTCCGCCTTCATCCTGACGATTGCCACGGCCGTCATGCCCATCTTTTTCAAAAGCGTGGCCGCAAAAGGCGTGGACAGCGCCGTTTCCACGGCCAACTGGGGGCTGGCCAACGCTGCGGCCTCCCTGCTGCTGGCGCTGTTCGCCCCCTTCCTGGGAACCCTGGCCGATTATCCCGGCTGGAAAAAGCGGTTTTTTCTCGGGTTTCTCTTTCTCGGCGTGGCCTTTACCCTGCTGCTCATCCTCCCCGGCGAGGGAGACCAGGGATTGTGCCTCTTCCTGTATGTGGCCGCCTATCTGGGCTATGCAGGGGCCAACGTCTTCTACGACGCCTTCCTGGTCGATGTGGCGTCCGACCGGCGGATGGACTGGATTTCAGCCAGCGGCTTCGCCTGGGGATACATCGGCAGCACGGTCCCCTTCATCCTGGGAATGATCCTCATCGCGAAGCCTTCCCTGGCCGGCTTCGATTCTCCCCTGCAGGGAACCCGCGCGGCCTTTGTCATCACGGCCCTCTGGTGGCTGATCTTCTCTCTCCCCCTGATCCGGAACGTCCGGCAGCGCCATTTCGTTCCCTCTTCGGCGCAGCTCCTGCGCGGCAGCCTGGAGCGCCTGGCCGCCACCCTCCGGGAAATCCGCCGTTACCGCCGGGCCTTTCTCTTTCTGCTGGCCTATTTCTTCTACATCGACGGGGTAGACACGATCATCCGCATGGCAACCGCCTACGGCGTGGACATCGGGATGTCGACAACCCAACTGCTGACCATCATCCTGGCCGTCCAGATCCTTGCCTTTCCCTTCGCCCTCCTGTATGGGAAGCTGGCCGGCCGGGTGGGGACGAAACCCATGCTTTATTCGGGACTGGGGGTTTACGGAATGATCTGCCTGCTTGCCTTCTATCTCCCCGCATTGCCGACGGCGCAGCTCAAGACGCTCGCATACTGGATTCTGGCGGTTCTCATCGCCAGTTCCCAGGGCGGCATCCAGTCCCTCAGCCGCTCCTTTTTCGGCCGCCTCATCCCCAAGGAAAAATCGGCGGAGTTTTTCGGGTTCTACAACATTTTCGGAAAATTCGCGACGATCCTCGGCCCCCTGCTGATGGCTCTGGCCAGCCGGATCACCGGCCAGTCCCGGTACGGAATTCTGAGCCTCACCGTCCTTTTTCTGATCGGCGGACTTCTTCTGTCCCAGGTTTCCATGTCTGCCGACGCACCGGAGGAATAAGAAGAATGCCCAAAGAAGCTGCACACTGGATTCTGGCGGAACATGCCTGGCAGGCTCTGCCAGACGGGCTGCTGAAAAGGGAGATTCAGGAAAACAAGGCGCTTTTTTATCTGGGTTCGATCATCTTCGATACGCCTTACTATGTGGTGATCGGCCAGAACCGGTCAAACCTGAAGGCGGCGACGCAGCGCCTGCACGGCTTCGAGGCCTCCCGATTCTTCAATCCCTTCGGCCCCCTGGCGAAAAGTCCCGAAATTCTGCCGGAAGGATACCGGTCCTTTCTGGCGGGGGCCCTCACCCACGTGGCGGCGGATGCGGTTTTTCATCCCCTGATTTACTATTTCGGCGGCAGCGACGAGAACGCCTCCGCCAACAAGGCCGCCCAGGCCACGGCGCGTCACCGTCGCCTCGAAACAGCTCTGGATCTCCATTTCCTCAGCCGGAACGGCAACGCCTCGTTCCGAAATCTGCGCCTGCCGGAACTTTACAAGCATCGGGAGAATGAGGAACGGCCCTTTCTGAAACTGATGAATCTTCT
This sequence comes from uncultured Syntrophus sp., assembly GCA_964555065.1. GTDB lineage: Bacteria > Desulfobacterota > Syntrophia > Syntrophales > Syntrophaceae > Syntrophus. The sequence goes on along the minus strand of CAZKRB010000029.1, from coordinate 9,548 downwards.
CTATTTCGGCAAGATCCTGGTGAAGGACTCCTCCCTGAAACTGGCCTTCCGGCAGCACGCCCTGATTCACGTCCTCGTTCACCAGCGGCGGCTGCACCAGTTTCTCGAACTCTTCGACATCCTCTGGCCCCGCCAGGCCCGCCGGATTCACCCGGTGGAGGCCCTTTTTTACGCAACCTGCCAGGATCCGGACCCCCGCTTTTTTCAGCGGTCCCTCCATTACCGCCACCCCGTGACGGGAGAAGAGCGCCGCGAATTCATCTCCGATCTCCAGGAGCGGATGGTGGCCCTGTCCCTTGAATTTCTTTCACGAATCGACAATATTGACCGCCAGGCCGAACTGAAAACGCGCCTGGCCGGAATCGCCTTCCCCTCGCTGTACCATGGCCTGCCCCCCGACCGAAACCTGAAGATGCGTTTTTTTGACGAGCTCCAGCCGCTCGACCTCTAATTCCCCTCCTGGATCCGGGATGGCGTCGTGCAGTGACAGCGCAGGACTTTACCGGCTTAAATCGAGGAGGCGATCCGGTCGGCTGCGCAACCGGCACTTCGCTGAAGGATAACAACCGGGTTATCCCGAAGAAATCTTGTCAACGCCGCGCCTTTCCGTTAAAATGTCAAAAACGGCAGCCGGAAAGGAAATGTCATCATGAAAACATTCAGAAAAGAATTATGGATTGAGGTTCCCAGCCGGATCGGTTTTCTGGACATTACCGAGCAGGTCGAACAAAGCCTGGAGGAAAGCGGGATCCGGGAAGGTCTCGTCCTTGTCAATGCAAGGCATATCTCCGCTTCCGTTTTCGTCAACGGAGACGAGGCGGGCCTGCTCAAGGATTTTGAATTCTGGCTGGAAAGAATCGCCCCCCATGAACCGGTGACCAAATACCGCCATAACGACACCGGCGGAACCAATGCCGACGCCCACCTGAAACGGCAGGTCATGGGCAGGGAGGTCGTGGTTGCCATCACGAACGGCATCCTGGATTTGGGACCCTATGAGCGGATCTTCTACGGCGAGTTTGACGGCCTCCGGGAAAAGCGGATTCTGGTAAAGATTATCGGAGAATAACGCCTGCAACGATCCCCCTCCGGTTCAAGAAACCTGCACCCTTCCCCTCCGACACTCCGGTTCACCTGAGCCGGAGTGTCTACCGCCTTGCGCCCCTGCCCGACCGCTCTACCCGAGCACTCCCTCGGGACGGTTCGGTCCGCTCAGCCCGTCCCCTGGCCCTTTTTCCCCCTTTTTTCCCGTTATCCGTGTTTCTTTTATTCCTTCCCCGTTAAAGTATCGGAGGCTCCGATCCGATAAGAGACTTAAACGAATTCCTTCCCGGGGTTTCTTTCCCGGAATTGAGAAAAGAGCCCCGGATTTCACCGGCAAACGACTCGGATCACCAAAAAAACAAAATGGGAGTGGATCCTCATGGCGAAAATTGTTACCGCAAAGGATGTGGCAGATTATTTGCATTTTACTCCAAACACCATCATCAACCTGGCCGCGAAGGGCGACCTGCCGGGCTTCAAGGTCGGCCGATCCTGGCGGTTCGATATGGATGAAATCCTGCAGAAAATAGAAGAAATCAAAAAACAGTCAGCGGCAAAACAGGCTCCGTAACATCCTGAATATCTGCAGGCAAACATCTGAAGGGGCTTAAGTCGGACACCGGCTCTCCCTGGCTGGATAGAGTACGGGGGAGCTTACTCTCTGGAACCTCGCCCGACGCATCCCCACACGTTATGGAATGATCGATTCAAGAGAGGCCTGAGCAACATGACCGTACAGAAAAAAGTCATCGGTTTGATTCTGTTGATCTTCGGAGTTTACCTCGCTGTGGACTACGGCGTGCAGCGCCTGTTCATTCTGCCCAGTTTCGCTTCCCTGGAACAGGAGGAGGCTTTGAAGAATATGGACCGGGTGGCACAGGCCATCGACCGGGAAATCCAGCTCCTCGGCACCAAGGCGAATGACTGGGGAACCTGGGATGACACCTATCGGTTCATGGTTGACCGGAATGACGCCTTCCGCAAAACCAATCTCCAGAAAACTTCCCTGGAGGCTCTCAAGATCAACCTGATTTATCTCTTCGATACGCGCCGGCAGCCGATTTGGGGGCTGATCTACAATCTGGAAGCCGGCCAAGAACTGGCGATGCCGGAACTTCCTGAACTTCTGGCCGCCAGTTCCCTGACAACGGGAGGTTACCAGGGTAGAGGCTTTCTGGCCACCTCCCATGGGCCGATGCTCATCGCCGGTAAGCCGATCCTGACGTCGGAAGGCAAGGGACCGGCCCGCGGCGCAATGGTCTTCGGCCAGTTTCTCAACGCGGACAGCATCGCCTCCCAGACCAAGACGCAGTTGTCCATCACGGACATCGCCGGAGGAAAGATGGCGGCAGAGCAGTCAGCCGTCGTCGCGGAACTGGGCCGCCGCGGCTCCGGACAGACTCTCACCCGCAGCAGCGAAGGGATGGACCATCTCTACCGGATGCTGCCCGATCTCTTCGGAAAGCCGGCCTTCCTGCTGCAGGTGAACGTGCCCAAGGCAATTTCCGCCGAAGGAAGGGAGGCGGTTCACTATGCCCTTGCATCCCTCTTCTTTGCCGGTTTGATGATTCTGGCGGCCCTGGTCGGCGGACTGCGATGGATCATTCTGGAACCCCTCGCAAAACTGACCCGCCACACGGTCTCGATCAGCCAGAGCAACGATCTTTCCGAGAGGATCGAGCTCCATCGGGAGGATGAACTCGGCAAACTCGGCCAGGAGTTCAACCGGATGGTGGAGCGGCTGCAAGAGGCAAGCGAGACCCTGGCGCAGCAATCCTATTCCTCCGGGATCGCGGAAATGGCCAGCGGAGTCCTGCACAACATCGGCAACGCCATCACGCCCCTGGGCGTCAAATTGAGCACCCTCAAAAGCAATCTCCAGCAGGCCCCCCTCGAGGAGATGGAACTGGCGGCAGCGGAACTGGCTGACCCCGCCACCCCGACGGAACGGCGCGCGGACCTTTCCCAGTTTATGGAGCTTGCCGGCATGGAACTGTCCTCTCTGGTGCAGGCTGCGACTGTGGACCTGGAGCAGATTTCGAAACAACTGGACCACGTGCAATTGATCCTGGCCGATCAGCAGCGCTTCAGCCGGGCGCAGAGAGTCATGCAATCCCTGGAGGCGCCCCGCCTGGTTTCGGAAACGGTTGAACTGCTGGCCGAGCCGATCCGCAAAGACGTTGTCGTGGAGCAGGATCGCAGCCTGGAAGAAATCGGCAAGGTGCAGGGAGCCCGCATCGCCCTCCAGCAGGTCCTCAGCAACCTGCTCATCAACGCCGCCGAGTCCATTTTCAATAGCGGTCAGCGGAAACACGGACGGATCCGCATCTCCGGAAGCGAAGAGCTTGTGGAAGGCGTGCCCATGGCCCATCTGCGCATCGAGGACAACGGCGGCGGCATTCCGGCGGACAAGCTGTCCAAGATCTTTGAGCGCGGCTTCTCCACCAAGAACCGCGGTTCAGGCCTGGGCCTTCACTGGAGCGCCAATACCGTCACCACCCTGAAAGGGCAGATCTATGCAGAGAGTGAGGGCGAGGGGCGCGGAGCGGTTTTCCACCTCCTGCTTCCCCTGACCCAGGAAGAGATGAAAGAAAAGGAGGCAGCATGATGAACACCGCCATCAACCATACAACCCCCAATCCCATTCGCATCCTGATCGCTGATGACGAGGCCGGCATCCGTGACAGTTACCGGGAGATTCTCCAGCCTCCCACGAAAAAAGCGGCCGACAGCAAATTGACCGACCTGCGGTCGCGCCTCTTCAATAAGGGGCCGCAGACTCGGGTCGATGATCCGGAAGTTTTCGAGCTGGTGCTTTGCAGCGGCGCCGAAGAGGCGGTAGCGGCAGTTGAAGAGGCCAACCGGGAGGAAAAGCCCTTTGCCGTCGTTTTCCTCGACATGCGCATGCCTCCCGGGCCCGATGGCGTCTGGGCCGCCACCCGCATCCGTGAACTGGACAAGCGACTCGATATTGTGGTGGTCACCGCCTATTCGGATATCGATCCGGAAGAAATCAGTCGCCTGGTTCCTCCCCGGGGGAGTCTCTTTTACCTGCAGAAGCCCTTCCATCCCCACGAGATCCGTCAGCTCGCTCTGGCTCTGGGCCGGCGTCGACGGGCGGAGGATCAGGTTCGCCGGATTGCCTTTTTTGATGATATCACCGGGCTGCCGAACCGCGTATCCTTCCACGATCGGCTGCAGCAGGCCCTAAAGGGACCCGGAAGGGACCAGCGCCATCTGGCCGTGATGTTTATGGATCTCGACAACTTCAAGCGGATCAACGACACCCTCGGCCATTCCACGGGAGATATCCTGCTGAAGGAGGTTTCCAAACGCCTGCTTCTGAAACTACGGTCCAGTGATGCCATCCTGGAGGGGAAGGCAAGCCGGAACGGCGAGGGGCTGGCCCGCCTGGGAGGGGATGAGTTTACCGTGCTCCTGACGGACATCGGGGAATCGAACGATGCCGGAATCGTCGCGGCCCGCCTCCTGTCGGCCATGTCTCAGCCCATTCTCCTGTCCGGCCATGAGATCACCGTCACCGCCAGCATCGGGATCGCCGTCTACCCCAACGATGGGCAGGATGCCGAGACGCTCATCAAAAACGCCGACATGGCCATGTACTTCGCCAAGCGGGAGGGGAAAAACACATTCAAATTCTATAAGGAGAACATGAACGAAGGGGAAGTCAGGCGGCTGAACCTGGAAAGCGAGCTCCGCCGGGCCCTGGAGCGAGGCGAATTTTCCCTGGACTATCAGCCCCAGTTGGATCTTAAAAGCGGCACCCTCTGCGGAATGGAGGCGCTCCTGCGCTGGAACAATGCCCTTTTGGGCGCCATTTCTCCGGTGGAATTCATCCCCATTGCCGAAGAGACGGGGCTGATCGTCGCAATCGGCGAGTGGGTCCTTCGAATGGCCTGCACCCAGGCCAAGACCTGGCGTGATGAAGGGATGGGGATGCCCCGAGTCGCCGTCAATGTCTCCGTCTGCCAGTTTGCCCAGGACAATTTCCCGGAGCTGGTGAGCCTTATTCTGCAGGAGTCAGGCCTGGACCCCGAGTACCTGGAGCTGGAAATCACAGAAAGCGTCCTGATGAAGGACGGAGAGGAAGCCCTGGAGACCCTTCGGAAGCTCAAGGGCATCGGGGTCAGCCTGGCGATCGACGACTTCGGCACCGGTTATTCCAGTTTGAATTATCTGAAAAAGTTCCCCATCGACCGCCTGAAAATCGACCGCTCCTTCATCGCCATGGTCAATTCCGATCCCCAGAGCCTGGCCATCACCTCGGCCATTATCGCCCTGGCCTCCAGCCTCAACCTGAGCGTCATCGCCGAAGGGGTGGAAACGGCAGAGCATCTTGCCTGCCTCAGGAATCGCCAATGCGAGGAGATCCAGGGCTACTTCTACAGTCGCCCCTTAAGCAAGGATAAGGCGGATCATTTCCTCGTCGAAAATTCGCCGTCCTATGCGCGTTTAAGTCAAGCACTGGAAACCCAATGAAAATACCCTTGGGCGCGCTCATTCTGTCACGAAGAAAGGATTGGTCATGAGGTTTTGGAAACGCATGTTGGTTGTCTGGGTCGCATGTTTCGCTGTCTGTGCCACCTGCCTCCCCTGCCAGGCGGAAGAGGAGAAGGCCGAAAAGGCGGAGAAAGCCCTTTCCGGAGAGGTTTCCCTGTCCGCCTTGAGCGCCTATATCTGGCGCGGACAGGAACTGAGCCGCCACAGCCTGGTTCTGCAGCCCTCGTTCACCCTGGAGTACAAGGGATTTTCGGCCAACCTCTGGGGCAACTGGGATTCCGACCCCTACTTCGAGGGTCAGGATCACTGGAATGAAGCGGACTATACCTTTTCTTACAAGGGCGAGTATGGGTTGCTGAACTACGGCGCCGGCTACCTCTATTACAACACGACGGAAACAGAAGATTCCCAGGAGGTGTTCCTGAGCCTGGGGCTCAACACCCTGCTCAACCCGACCCTGACGGTCTCCAAGGAAGTGGGCCATGATCTCTACTGGTACTTCCAGCTTGCCGTCAGCCATTCGTTTCCCCTGACCAAGCAGCTGTCCCTCGATCTCTCCGCACAGGCAGGGTATCTCATCAGCAACGACGCGGAAGAATATCCGGAAGTCGGCGGCGACGGCAATGCGACCGGCGACAAGTTCAACAATATCCACGACGGGACCCTGACGGTTGCTCTGCCTTACTCCGTCTCGGAAAGCGTCACGATCACCCCGACTTTATCCTATGCCTTTCCCCTCTGCGGCGAGGCCCGGCGGGAAATGAAATATTTCAGCATGACCGGGAATGACAGCTCCTTTCTCTACGGGGGTGTGATCTTCGCCTACAGCTTTTAGACAGGGAGAGAAAAAGGGAAACTCAAGTCAAGAAAGACGCGAGGCCGAGAACTTCCCGGTCCACTCTTAAGAAAGAAAAACAAGGGGGCTTGTCCTTAGGTGAACGGCATCAGCCATTTCGTCCAATTATGTGAGCTTCATTCCCAAAACAGCGAGATCAGCGACTTCGCGCCTGCCATCCTGGAGACCCTGGGATTCGGCGTGGTCATCGTAGATGTGGATACCCATCACATCGTTTACGCGAATTCAAAGCTCTATGACATGAGCGGCTATCCCGAGGGCGCCGTGATCGGCCGGATCTGTCACGGTGTCTTGTGTCCGGCGGAAGTCGGCCAGTGTCCGATCACCGATAAAGGGCAAGCCGTGGATAATTCCGAGCGAATGATGGTGCGGGCGGATGGAGGCAGAGCCTCCATCATCAAAACGGCCGTTCCCGTTTCAATCGGGGGGGAAAACTATCTGATCGAGAGCTTCGTGGACAACTCCGAGAGAAAGCAGATCCAGTCGGAGCTTAAGGAAGCCAATGAAAGCCTGCACAAGGAAATTGTCAAACGCGAGGAGATCCAGAATAAAATCGAGCACCTTGCCTATCACGACCATTTAACGGGGCTGGCCAACCGGCTGCTCTTCACGAATCAATTGAACCATGCCGTATACCTGGCAGGCCGGATGTCCAAAATGCTCGCCGTCCTGTTCCTGGATCTGGACGGCTTTAAAATGATCAATGACACGATGGGGCATGCCATCGGGGATCAGCTGTTAATGGAAGTCTCCAGCCGGCTGCTTCGTGCGCTGCGGAAATCGGATATTGTAGCCAGGTTCTGCGGGGATGAATTCATCATCATGATCGAAAATGAAGACCGGATGGAACCCTTCAAACTGGTTGCAGAAAAAATTCTCAACAGCTTCAAGGAGCCCTTCAGGCTGAATGACCGCGATTTCTTCATAACGACCAGCATCGGCGTGGCCGTCTATCCGACGGATGGGGAAGATGCCGAAGCCCTCATCAAAAATTCGGATATCGCCATGTACAAGGCCAAGGAAAAAGGCCGTAACCAATGCTTTTTCTGCACACCGGTGATGAAAACCAACGTCATCGAGACGATGAAATTCAGCAACCAGTTGTACGGCGCCATCGCACGGAAAGAGTTGGAAGTGCATTATCAGCCCCAGGTGCAGTGCCATTCCAACCGAATCATCGGCCTGGAAGCCCTGCTGAGATGGAAGCATCCTGAATTCGGCATGGTTTCTCCCGGAAAATTCATTCCCATTGCGGAGCAGACAGGTCTGATCATTGCGATCGGGGAGTGGGTGTTGCGTGCCGCCTGCCGGCAGAACAAGCTCTGGCAGGATGCAGGCTTGCCTAAAATCCGGGTGGCCGTCAATCTTTCCGTGAGGCAGTTTCAATATCAAGGGATCGTCGAACAGGTGGAAGACATTTTAAAGGAAACAGGCTTAGACGCTTCCTGCCTGGAACTGGAAATTACGGAAAGCATCATCATGAAGGAAACCAGGTACGTGATTGAAACCTTGGAAGCCTTCAAGAACAAGGGCATCGCCATTTCCATCGACGATTTCGGCACGGAGTACTCTTCGCTGAATTACTTGAAACAGCTCCCCGTGGATAAAATTAAAATCGCCATGCCCTTTGTCCAGGGCATCAATGTCAGCGATAAGGATGAAGCCATCACCAAAGCGATCATTGTCCTGGCGAAAAGCCTGGGGCTGGGCGTCATTGCGGAAGGCGTGGAGACGGAAACGCAGCTTTCCTTCTTATCTCAGCGCATGTGCGACGAGATCCAGGGATTTTATTATTATAAGCCCATGCCCGCCCAAGAGGTGGAGGCGCTTTTAAGAAACCATGTCGTTGCGGCTGCCCAGCCGCTCTGATCACCCTGCCCGTGCAGGGCTACTTCCGTTTTCTTGCTGACGGGGGCGCCCTCCGACCGACCCCTGCAAGCGGCAGGTTGCCGTTGCCGTTTGCAGAAATCGGAGCAGCGGATCGAGCCGTTAGAAAGCGTAGACCAGATTGAACCAGAACTTGTGACCCTGAGGCTTGTTTCGCGCTTCCATTTCGGGCTGCCACTTGAGCGTGAAGCTCATGTTCTTGTACCCGTACTGCACCACCGGGCCGATGGCGAACACCCGGCCCTCGAACCCGTCTGAGCCCACTTTGTCTCCGTCGAGCTCATCCTTTGTTGTCTGATTATAGTAGTACCCCCCCACACCGACGGCCCATTGCTTGTTGAGGTGATAGCCGACGGTATAATCCGCGTGGAATTCCTGGCCGGACTGGTAATCCGTGTCGTCGTTTTTCGTGTTGAAGTCGTACATGAGTTTGGCGGAGACCTCGAAGCCGCCGTCACTCAGGTACGTCAGGGCGAGAACGGGCTCGAAGGTCCAGTAATTCCTCCCGAGGTTGGCCAGGCGGTCCTCATCATACGTGCCGACGGGGATATAGATGTCCAGTCCCGTGGTGACATGGAAGTTCCTGGAATGCCAGCCGAGAATGATCGGATCGACGATGATGTCACCCAGACCGAATCGATCGTCGTCTCGGCCACCCAGGGTCACATCCTGGTAGGCCAGGGGGATGAAGGCGTGAACAGCCCAGTTGGCGCCGAGGATCTTGTAATCCGTCACATGGATGAACCGCAGCACTTCGGCCGCCACCTTCAGTTTGAAGTCGGGAATGAGGTCATCGCCGTTGTTGTCCTTGAAATCCGAAGCGCTGTAGTAGGTGAGATAGTTTTTAACGTAAGTGCCCGGCGGCGGGAGCGCCCCCGCCATGAAGTCCTCCGAACCGTTCGGGTAAGCCCCGCCGCCGCCCTCCGTGGCCAGGACTGTCCCCGAAAAAGCCATCACACTGATGAGCACCCCTGCCAGCCCTCGCAAGATGAACTCTTTTCGAAATGCCGCCCACCTCTTTCTCACACTCAATCCTCCTTATTTGAAATTCGGTTCTTCAAAACCGAACGCGCATTCCTTCCCTGATCAGACCATGCTCTCAGGCAGAACGCAATTTAGGGAAATTTCCCTTGAGTGTCAATTACTTTCCCTGAAATAACCTTCATCAGCAGGTAAGGGTCGGAACGCGGGAACGGCAGGCAGGGGCGACTTCGACGGCAACACCGTCGGGAATTTCCCC
>CAZKRB010000028.1:0-36817 GCA_964555065.1 uncultured Syntrophus sp. | reverse complement strand
CATCGGCAAAATCCAGGTTGATCAGTCCGGGAATCGTGATCAGGTCGGAAATCCCCTTGACAGCCTGAAAGAGGATATCATCCGCCTTCTTGAAGGTCTCGATCAGGGAGAGGTTCCTGCCGCCGAGGCTGAGAAGACGCTGGTTGGGAACCACGATAAGGGTATCCACGATCCGCCTCAGGTCATCAATGCCTTCATCCGCCTGGAAATTGCGTTTTTTGCCTTCAAACTGGAAGGGCTTGGTCACCACGGCCACCGTCAGGGCGCCCAGCTCCTTGGCGATTTCAGCCACTACGGGCGCACCCCCGGTGCCCGTCCCCCCGCCCTGGCCGGCGGTGACAAAGACCATGTCCGCCCCTTCGAGATGCTGATGGATCAGTTCCCGAGTCTCTATGGCCGCCTTTTTCCCCACCTCGGGATTCGACCCCGCCCCCAGTCCCCGGGTGACCTCCTCCCCGAGCTGAATCTTTACGGAGGCAAGGGACTGCCCAAGAGCCTGGGCGTCCGTATTGGCGACAATGAAATCAACCCCCCTGAGATTGGAGGTGATCATGGTGTTGATTGCGTTTCCTCCCCCGCCGCCAATGCCGATTACCTTGATTTTCGCAGAATTGAAATTTCCCGCTTCAGACAATTCAAACATGATTCCCCCCTAGAAGAATTCTAAGATCCACTTCTTTAATCTCTCGATGACCTCCCCCGGCTTCCCCTTTTCGCCTTTCCTCACCACAATTTTGGAAAGGTTCTTGCTCCCATAGAGCACGAGCCCCACACCCGTAGCATACATGGGACTATTCACCACATCGGTCAAGCCGCCGATCCCCCGGGGATACCCTCGCCGGACCGGCATATTGAAAATCTGCTCCGCCAGCTCCGTGATCCCGTCCAGAAGAGCCGTTCCCCCCGCCAGCACGACCCCGGCAGCCAGGACGTCTTCATAACCGGAGCGGATGACTTCCTTGTAGGCCATGCTCAGGATTTCTTCCATGCGGGCTTCGATGATCCGTCCTAGAATCTGTCGCGACACGGAACGGGGTTCCCGACCGCCGACGCTGGGAACTTCGATGGCTTCTTCTTTGGAAATCAGCGGCGCATAGGCGCATCCGTAGTCGATCTTGATTTTTTCCGCCTCGGACAGGGGCGTTCTCAGGCCGGTGGCGATATCACTGGTCAGATAGCTGCCGCCGACTGGGATGACGGCCGTGTGGCGGATGCTGCCCTCCCAGAAAACCGCGATATTCGTCGTTCCGCCGCCGATATCCAGCAGAGCCACTCCCAGATCGCGCTCATCGTCGCTCAGCACGGCCTGGCTGGCGGCAAGCTGCTCCAGGACAACATCATTGATTTCCAGACCGACCCGGGTCACGGACTTTTCAATGTTCTGGATGGAGGTCCCCACCCCGGTCACGATATGAACCTTCGCCTCCAGCCTGACGCCGGACATGCCGATAGGGTCCTTGATTCCATCCTGTTCATCCACGATATAACTCTGGGGAAGGGTATGGAGAATCTGCCGGTCGAGAGGAATGGCGATCGCCTTGGCGGCTTCGATGGCCCGTTCCACATCTTCGCTGCCCACTTCCCGGCCCTTTACGGCAACAATGCCGAGACTGTTCTGAGCTTTGATATGGCCTCCGGCAACCCCCGCAAAAACAGAACCGATCTCACAGCCGGACATGCGTTCCGCCTCTTCCACCGCCCCCTTGATCGCCTCGACGGTGCTGTCGATGTTCACCACGACGCCTTTTCTCAACCCGTCTGAAGGATGAGAACCGATGCCGATGATATCAATGCCTGTATCGGTTACTTCGCCAACAATGGCACAGGTTTTTGTCGTCCCTATATCCAATCCGACGATGACATTTCCCTGCATACCCATACGCTCTGTCCACCTTTCGCTGATAATCGGAGGGCGGGAAAAAGGAACAGCCCCATCCTTCCCTGCCTTGTAATAACCGACTTTGCCGGCATCTGCACCGACTGCCCCATTGTCGCCCGTTCCGGGCGGGGAGTCTGCTTCCGCTTCCGCCCCTGAAATCGCCGTTCTCTTTCCTGCCGGGTCAGGTTTTATATTCCTGCCGGAGACTCGAAGTCCCCCTGGGAGCGGGAACATTCCTTCTGGAAACCGTTACTTTCAAGGGATTGGTCAAATCAATCCGCAGAAATCCCTCTTTCAACTGGCGCCGCTCCAGATCCTCCAGGATCGGGCCCAAGCGCTGCAACTTGGGGCGGTAATCCTCTGACCCCAGCACAAGGCACAGTCCGTTGTCGGTGAAAACCGAGAGGCCGGAAACTCCATGGGCCTGAATTTCCGATACGGATTCCAGAGCGGGAAAGGATTTCGAGCCTGCGAGCTCTCTGAGCAAGCTCCGGGCATCCTTCAACAGGGTTTCATTCAATTTTCCCTGGGCGTAAAAACCGGTCAGAATGGGAAGATCCCCCTCGTCATTCTTTTCCAGCCTCTTGAAAATGATCCCTTCCCAATCCATCAGGTAGAGCGTGGCATCCTGCTTGATCATCGCCACGGCCGAACGTTCCTGAATCTGAATCACCAGACGGTGGGGAAGCTCCCGACCGATGGCCACCGATTTAACCCAGGGATTCGCCTTGATGCGCCGTGCCATGGCGTCCTGATTCAACGCCAGCAGATGCACGGAAGAACCGGCGGACCCGAGAAGCAGGACCTCCTTTTCCGTTAATTCCCGGCAACCGCGCACAACCGTTTCCCGGGCCTGGAAGCAGGGAGCGCTGATGGTAAAATTATAGGCAAAGATCAGAACGGCGCTTGCCAGCAGGACCACGGCCGTCAGCAGGACCGAACGGGAAATGTCCAGGAATATGGACCTGCCACGGCGCTTGAAGCGGTACTTTTTCGTCTCCAGCTTTCTCTTGAAAGCCCTTCTCATCCATCCTCTCCGACGACATGGACCTCGGCTTCCAAGGAGATGTCCCGGTGATCCCTGACCCGGTTTCGGATCTCTTCCATCAATCCCAGAACATCGGCACTTCTGGCACGGCCCAGATTGACGATGAAGTTGCCGTGCTGCTCCGAAATCATGGCATCTCCGCGCCGGGTCCCCTTGAGGCCGACTTCCTCGATCAGCCGGCCCGCCGCCATGGAGAGAGGGTTCTTGAAGACGGAACCTGCGTTGCGCAGGTGAAGGGGATGTTTTATTTTCCGCAGCGACAGAAATTCGCCGATCTCCGTTGAAATGGCAGTCCGCGTTCCCGGAGAAAGGGTGAACCCGGCGCTGACGATCACCGCCTTGTCCAAGAGGTCCAGACGGCGGTACTCAAAGTGCAGCTCCGACCGGGAGAGGGTCTCCAATTCCTGCCGGTCATTGAGGAGGCTAATCTCCGTCACCACGTCCTTCATTTCCCTGCCGAACGCCCCGGCGTTCATGCGGACCGCCCCCCCTACACTGCCGGGGATGCCGGCGCAGAATTCCATGCCGGTCAGAGATTCATTCAGGGAAAGATGCACCAGCGCCGACAGGGAAACGCCGGCTTCGGCCTGCACGAGAACCTTTCCGTCCGGGGAGGCAACCCGTTCCAGGCGTTTCAGCCCCCGCAGAGAGACGACAGCCCCCCGGCAGCCGCCATCCTTGACAATCAGGTTCGTTCCGTTTCCCAGGACCAGGAACGGCACATTTTCCTGCCTAAGGAGGCGGATCAGGTTCACCAGTTCCTCCCCGCTCTGCGGGAAGGCCAGGATATCCGCCGGCCCGCCCACTCCCATTGAAGTATGGCTCGCCAGGGGTTCATCGAAAAGTACGGCGCCCGAAACACAGGACTGCAAGCGCCGGCGTAAAGGGAGATCATGCCGCACGGGAATCTCCAGCCTCCTTCAGCCGATTCAGAAGAGACAGGCCCACCTGATTGATGCTGCCCGCGCCCTGGGTGATGACCACGTCTCCCGGCCCCACGATGGACAGCAGGTAGTCTGAAATATCCTTGAAATCAGGAAGATAGCGAACCTCCTGGGAGGTGAAGGACCGGATGCCTTCGCACAGCGCCTCCGCCGTCACGCCTTCGATGGGGTCCTCGCTGGCGGGGTAAATGTCCGTCAGGATCAGCAGATCGGCCTCGGTGAAAGCTTCGAGGAATTCCCGGAAGAGGGCTTGGGTCCGCGTATAGCGGTGAGGCTGAAAGACCACGATCATCCTTCCCTTCCAGGCCTGTCGGGCTGCCGCCAAGGTTGCCCTGATCTCCGTGGGATGATGGCCGTAGTCATCCACGACCGTCACGCCGGCGGTGACGCCCTTGGTCTCCAGTCGGCGGCCCACGCCGGTGTAGCTTTTCAATCCTTCCCGGATGGCCGGAAACGTCATGTCCAGTTCCCGGGCGACGGCAACGGTTGCCAGGGAATTGTACACATTGAAAAGTCCGGGGACGCAAAGGGTCACGGTCCCGAGGGATTCCGTCCGATAAAAGAGATCGTACCGGGTGCCGGCGGGAGAAAAGCGGATCTCTTTCGCCTGATAGTCCGCCGTCGGTTCCAGCCCGTAAGTGATGGTTTTGCGTTTGATCTCAGGCAGAATCGTTTTGACGTGAGGATCATCCTGGCAGAGGACAACGGAGCCATAAAAGGGAACAATATTGGCAAACTGGAGAAAGGCCGCCTTGATATCCTCAATGCCCCGGTAAAAGTCCAGGTGCTCCCGGTCGATATTGGTAATGACGGCCAGGGAGGGGGAAAGCTTCAGGAAAGAGCCGTCGCTCTCATCCGCCTCGGCGACGATGAATTCTCCGTTCCCCAGCCGGGCGTTGCTCCCGATGCTGCCCAGTTTTCCCCCGATGACCATGGTCGGATCCAGTCCGCCACCGGCCATGACCGTGGCAATCATGGAGGTCGTTGTGGTTTTGCCGTGGCTTCCCGAAACGGCGATGGAAACCTTCATTTTCAGCAGCTCCGCCAGCATTTCCGCCCGGGGGATCACGGGAACCGCCCTCCGGTGGGCCTCCAGAACTTCAGGGTTGTCCGCCTTCACCGCCGTGGACGTGACCACCACATCCACATCGGCCAGGTTGGAAGCCTTATGCCCCTGGAAGACCCTGGCGCCCAGGGCGGTCAGATGCTCGGTGGTGTCCGAGCTTTTCAGGTCCGATCCGCTGACTGTATAGCCCAGATTCAGGAGCACTTCGGCAATGCCGCTCATCCCGATGCCGCCGATCCCGACGAAGTAAATGTGACGCACCTTCCTGCGCATGACGTCCGATATTCTGTAAAGCCTCATGGAATCCAATAGCATACCCTCGGGAAGGAATGAATATTCCTCTATATGGTGTTTGAGTTCGCGTTATATATACTAGATGTTGTGTAATGTCTACGAAAAAAAGTTTTTTTATTTCCTCAGCAGCGCCATGCAGGAATCGACGATATCCGAAGCGGCGTAAAGGTTTCCCAGACCCGCCGCTTTCGCCCCCATGTCCTTCAACAGGGCGGGATTGGCCTGGAAATGTTGAATCTCCTCCGCCAGCCTTTTGCCGGAAAGGTCCTTTTCCGGGATCATGACGGCGGCCCCAGCCCGGAGAAGAACCTTGGCATTTTCCGTCTGGTGGTCCCCGATGGCATAGGGAAAGGGAATGAGGATCGCCGCCTTGCCGATTGCGGTAATCTCGGCAATCGAGGTAGCGCCTGCGCGGCAGATCAAAAGATCGGCAAGCTCGTAAGCCGCGGCCATATCCCGGATGAAGGGAACAACCCGGGCGGAAAAGCCATGAGCTTCATAGGCCGCAGACAGGCTTTCACAATCCCGTTCCCCCGTCTGATGGACAATCTGGAGCCGGCCTTTCAAGGGCGACAGAAAGGGGAGGGCTTCCTGAGCCGCTGCGTTGATGGCATGGGCGCCCTGACTGCCGCCGAAAATCAGGAGGGAAAACTGATCCGCCGCTTTTTCAATGACCGGCTTTCCGTTGAAGAAAGCTGCCCGAATCGGGTTCCCCGAAACCTGCGTCTTTTTTTCCGGAAACCACTTCCCCTGGTCGGCAAAACTGAGGAAAATACGATCGACAAATCGGCTCAGGATGCGGTTGGTCAGCCCCGGGAGGGAATTCTGTTCGGCGATTGCGGTCCGGATCCCCATCATTCGAGCGGCCAGGACCGCCGGTCCGGAGGCATAGCCCCCCACGCCGATGACGATATCGGGCTGGAAACTCCGGATAATCCTCATCGACTGCATGAAGCTTCCCGGAAGCTTCGATAGGGCCAGCAGAGACCGGAGGGGCCCCCGCCCCTTGATGCCTTCCACATTGAGCAATTCCAGGCGAAATCCGAGATCCTTCAGGACCCTTCTTTCGATCCCTCGTCGGGTTCCGACAAAGAGGACCTGGTTCTCTTCGTTGCGCCGGAGCAGTTCCTCGGCGATCGCCACCCCGGGGAAAAGATGTCCGCCGGTTCCTCCGCCGGCGATGATCACGCGAACAGCCATCAGGACTCCTCGACCTTCTTCTTGGAATAGGTGGAGATATTCAGCAGAATGCCCACCGCTGCAAGACTCATCAACAGGGACGTCCCTCCGTAACTGAGAAAAGGCAGCGCCAGCCCCTTCAGGGGAATCAGCCCCATCACCCCGGCGATATTGATCACGGCTTCCAAGGCCAGAAGCATAGTCAGGCCGGCGGCCACCAGCGTTCCAAAAAGATCGGGGGCCTTGAAGGCGATGAAAAATCCCCGAAAAATCAAAAGGACAAACAGGGCGATGACCACGAAGACGCCCACAAATCCCGTTTCTTCGGCGATGACGGAGAGGATAAAATCCGTATGGGGTTCCGGCAGATAAAACAGCTTCTGCATGCTGTCGCCGATCCCCACCCCGAAAGCCCCCCCGGAACCAAAGGAGATCAGGGACTGGATGATCTGGAATCCCGTCCGCTGGGGATCCTTCCAGGGATCGAGGAAGGCGGTCAGCCGGTCCATCCGGTAGCTCTTATGAACGATGAACCAGATCCCCACGGGAATCAGCGCGGCCATCAGAGAGAACAGATGAACCAGCCTCGCCCCGGCCATATAGAGCATCAGCATCATGATGACTGAAATGATGGCACAGGTGCCGAAATCGGGCTCCAGGATGATCAGCAGCAGAACGACGGCGGTGACGGCCAGCGGAACCGCCATCCCGCGCTGGAAGCTCCTGCGGTAATCCACCTTGCGCGTCAGAAAATGGGCAAGGAAAAGAATCATGCAGACCTTGGCCAGTTCGGAAACCTGGAAGGAGAAAAACCCCATCCGGAGCCATCGTGTCGCGCCACCCGCCCGAACACCCAACTGAGGAACGAGAACCAGCGAAAGCAGCACGATGCAGAGCAGGACACCGGGATAGGCGGCCTGTCTCAGATAGGAATAAGGGATCTTCGCCAGCAGCGTCATGGCGATGAACCCGAGAATCACGAAGACGACCTGCTTTTTAAGAAAATACCAGCCGTCATGATGGCTCTCCTGACTCGCCGCCGCCATGATGGAACTGGAACTGTAAATCATGACCGTCCCGATGCTCACCAGGATCAGCACCGCCAGCAGGAGGATCAGATCCGGCCGCTTGTCGCCTGTGGGAAGATTGCGCAACGACAGATTCGGCCGTGGAATTCTCTTGAGCAACCCGATCATGCCAGAGCCCTCACCTCCTGCTGGAAAAAATTCCCTCTGGCCTTGTAGTCGGCAAACTCGTCAAAACTGGCACATCCCGGCGACAGCAGCACAACATCCCCGGCGCCGGCCTGCCGGCGGGCAGCCGAAATCGCCTCCTTCAGAGAAGGAGTTATCACAGTGGGGACGATCCCGCCGATCCGCTCGCTGATCCGGTCCCGGGCCTCGCCGAAGAGCACCAGCGCCTTGACCCGGTCGGGCAGCAGAGGGCTCAGGGTTTCAAAATCCCCCTCCTTGTCCCGGCCTCCCAGCAGCAGGACCACCGGGGCGGAAAAGGTTTCGATAGCCCGCTTGACGGCGCCCACATTGGTGCCCTTGGAGTCGTCATAAAATTTGACTCCGGCCAGTTCCCGGACAAATTCAATGCGGTGAGCGATGCCCGAAAAGCCGGCAACCGCACGGATCATCTCTTCCCGACTGCAGCCGCAGGCCCGGGCTGCCAGGAGGGCCGCCATGACATTCTCCATATTGTGCGCCCCCGGCAGAGGGATCATCTCCAAGGGATAACGCTCCTCCACCCCCCGGCCGTCGCAGAAGATCAGCTGCTCTCCATCCCGGAAGAAGCCGCGGTCAACCTTCCCGGTGGAGCTGAAAAAAGAGACGGCCGACGGCAGGGTCTCGGCCAGGGCTGCCGAATCCGGCTCCTCGGCATTGAGGACGGCCAGATCCCTAGGGCTCTGGTTAAGGAAAATTCTTTCCTTAACGGCCCGGTACGCCTCGAAAGAGCCGTGGTAATTCACGTGATCGCAGGTCGTATTCAGCAACAGAGACACAAAGGCGTGAAAGCGGCTGACCCACTGAAGCTGAAAGCTGCTGACCTCGACGACCACATAATCCGCCGTCTGCGGCCCGGCGACATAATCCACCAGCGGCGTTCCGATATTGCCGCCCACGAAGACTTCCCGGCCGCACTGGCGGAGGATTTCACCGATCAGGGTCGTCGTGGTCGTTTTTCCGTTTGTCCCCGTAATGGCCACCATGGGGGTCCGAAGGTAACGGCAGGCCAGCTCCAGTTCGCTCAGGACGGGAATCCCTTTCTCCACGGCTTCTTTCAACAGGGGATTGTGCGGCGGAACGCCGGGTGACGGAACGACCAGGTCCACGGAGCGCAGCGCCCCGATGCCGTAGTCGACCAGTTCGACCTTTTCCCGGCAGTCTTCTTCCAGCCGGGAAAGCACATCCCCTTCCAGAGAAAGGTTTTTTTCGTCCGCCACGGCAACCCGGGCGCCCTGCGCCAGGAGGAACCTGGCTGATGAAATGCCCGTCTTGCCCCAGCCGATCAATAGAATCCGCTGTCCCGATACCACCATAAAATCATCCCTAGCGAAGCTTGAGTGTACTGATGGCCAGCAGGGCCAGCAGGATGGAAATAATCCAGAAACGGACGATCACCTTGGGCTCCGCCCATCCCTTTAATTCAAAATGATGATGAATCGGCGCCATCCGGAAGATGCGCCTTCCGTGGGTCAGCTTGAACCACCCGACCTGAAAGATGACCGAAAAGGTCTCCAGCACGAAGACTCCCCCCACGATGGCCAGCAGAATCTCCTGCTTAGTCACCACAGCGAGACAGCCGAGCGCTCCCCCGAGCGAAAGCGAGCCGGTATCCCCCATGAATACCTGGGCCGGATAGGTGTTGTACCAGAGGAAACCGATTCCCGCCCCCACGATGGCCCCGCAGAAAATGCTCAGTTCGCCGACGCCGGCAACGCTGGTGATCTGCAGGTAGGAGGCGATCTTGGCATTACCGGCGAAATAGGCAAAGAGCAGGTAGGTCATAAAGCAGGTGATGGCCGGCCCGATGGCCAGCCCATCCAGGCCGTCGGTCAGGTTCACGGCATTGGCGGCCCCCACGATGATGAAGGTTGAAAGGAAAACATACCCCCACCCCAGGTCCGGCAGGGCGGTCTTGAAGAAGGGGATGGAAACGATGGAGTTGAACCCCGGTTTTGCGTACAGAACGACGCTGACCAAAAGGGCAATGGACACCTCAAAGGCCAGCCGGACCTTTCCGGGAACGCCCCTTGAACTCTGATTGGTCAGTTTCCGGTAGTCGTCGGCAAAACCGATCAATCCATAGCCCAAGGTCACCATCAGCACGAGCCAGACAAAATCGACGGTCAGGTTTGCCCACAGCAGGGTGGAAACCACGACGGCAAAAATAATCAGGATTCCGCCCATCGTCGGCGTCCCCTGTTTGGCAAGATGGGCCTCGGGTCCATCGTCCCGAATGACCTGCCCCATCTTCAACGCCCGCAGTTTCCGGATCAGCCAGGGCCCCAGAATAAAGCAGATGATCAGGGCGGTGATGGTGGCATAAATGGTCCGAAAGGTGATATAGCGGAAGACATTTAAATAGGAATAGGTTGTATGAAGGGGATAAAGAAGGTGATAAAGCATCCCGTTTCGCCCGCTTATGCCTGAGTTGAGTCAAGAATCCTCTTGACGATCTCTTCCATTCTCATCCTGCGCGATCCCTTGACGAGGATCCAGTCTCCCTCCCGCACGAAGGAAAGGATGTGGGGGACAATCTCTTCCGGCTCCTCGAAAAAGGCAATCCGTTTCTCCGGCAGGCCTGCCTCGATGGCCCCGACAGCCGTCGCCCGGGACAGGGAGCCTTTCAGGAAGAGCCGTCCCACATCCGTTGCGGCAACCTCCGCCCCGACGGTTTCATGGAGGGTTTCCGCCTGGTCACCCAGCTCCAGCATATCGGCAAGGACGGCCACACTGCGGGCGCTTCCCTTCAACGTCCGGAGCGTTTTCAGGGCTTCACGAACGGATGCGGGGTTCGCATTATAGGTATCATCAACGAGAAAAGCGCCATTCGGCAGGCGATGGACTTCAAAACGAGCGGCTACGGGATGGAAGTTCCGGAGACCTTGGGAAATTTCAGTAATGCCGATACCTGAAGCCCTGGACAGCGCAGCCGCGGCCAGGGCGTTGTAAACGTTGTGCATGCCTGAGGCGGAAAGCCGGACCACGGCGGACTCCGAACCGGCGTTCAAAGTGAAAGACTGCCCCGCTACCCCCTCTTTCGCAATCCGGGCAGCCGTCAGATCCGCCGGGGACGTCACCCCATAAGTCAGCGTCCTGCCCCGCCACAGACGCCGCAAGGGCGTCAGGGCTTCATCATCCGCGTTGAACACGGCCAGACCTGAGCTGGACATGGTGCCGTAAAGATCCCCTTTTTCCTCCCTGACGATCTCCAGACTCTTCAACCCTTCCAGGTGGGCCGGCCCGATATTGGTGACCAGCCCGATATCAGGTTCCGCGATTTCTGTCAACCGTTTGATTTCCCCCCGCGCATTGGTGCCCAGTTCCACGAGAGCCAGATCATGCTCCCGCTGCAGGCGCAGCAGGGTCAGGGGCAGTCCGATCAGGTTGTTCAGGTTGCCCTCTGTTTTGTGGACGGAAAGCCTCTGCGACAGGATCGCTGCGGCCATTTCCTTCGTCGTGGTCTTGCCGGAGCTTCCCGTGATGGCGATCACCGGCTTTAACACCGCTCTCCGCCAGAAACGGGCCAGGTCGCCCAGGGCCCTCAAGGTGTCCTCAACAAGGATCATCAGGCAGGAAGCGCCTTGTGTGGAGAGATTCTCCAGCAGGCCGCCATGGCGGGCATCCGCCAGCAGCCCTCCGGCGCCTTTCGCCACCGCCGCCTCCAGAAAATCATGACCGTCAAAATTCGCCCCCTGGAGAGGAATATAGAGATTGCCTGCGGCCAGTTTCCGGGAATCGGTGGAAACGCCCTGGATGCGGGACTCCCCTCTCCCCTGCAGGAGTTTCCCTCCTGTCGCCCGAATCAGTTCAGCTGCCGAAAATTCCGGCGTGATATTCGAATTCAATCAGCCCTCCATGCCCCGCCGAAACTCGATGCGGAAGGGAGAATGCCAGCGGGGCTTCCGTTGACCCTTCGGATGGATCCCCACTTTTCCTCATCCTTTAGATAGCGCCCTACGCCCTTTTGGAGCGGTTTGAGATAGAGTAAATTTATCGGGACTTACTCAGAAGTGTTACCCTGACAGGCAAGAAGAGAAATTTTCAGGGTTCGGTCTGGAAATGGGTAAATTCTGAGCGGTTTCAAATCCGTACGGCCCGTCAACTTCCTTCCGGGAGAGCGAGCGACCTCTGAAATCACGGCAACACCGCCCCGTTAATGCTCTTGGCCGATCTTGACTACTCAGACCCGTGATGCCGCGCTCCGCAGACTTTCCTTCGCCGCCACCCGGTCATCAAAATAGAGACGCTTCGCTCCGACGATCTGGTAGTCCTCATGACCCTTTCCAGCAATCAGAACGATGTCGGAGGCCCGAGCCGACCGGATGGCCGTTCCAATGGCGTCTCTCCGGTCCGGGATCACCACATAACCCCTGCCGACCCGTTCAGAAGAGAGTTCCGCCGGGGTTCCCTTCGGAACGGACGAACTGTTGATCCCCACTTCAATATCCCGGATGATGGCCAGCGGATCTTCCGAACGCGGATTATCGGAGGTCAGGATCGTCCAATCGCTGTAGTTGGACGCCACTTTGCCCATCAGGGGCCTCTTTCCCCGGTCGCGATCACCGCCGCAGCCGAATACCGTGAGGATCCTTCCCCGCTTAAAGGGAGAGAGGCTCTGCAGGACCCTGCGGAGCGCATCATCGGTATGGGCGTAATCCACAAAGACCTGCGGCTGATCGGCGGTGCTGACCTTTTCTAGACGTCCGGGAACGGCGGTCATGTTCAGGACGCCCCGGGCTATGGCATCAAGGGGAAGGCGCAGGGCAATCGCCGCGGCAACGGCAGCCAGTACATTGTAAAGATTGAATCTGCCGATCAGCGGGGAGGCGATCTCGAAACCCATCGTCCCCACGGCGATCTCCGCCTTGATCCCCTCCAGCGAGAGATCAAAGGAAGACGCCCGGATAGCGGCGTTCTCTTCAATTCCATACGTCAGAGGCCGACAAACCGCTCCTGCTTCCCGAATCAGCCGTTTTCCCCATGGATCGTCCGCATTGACCGCCATGGCGTACGGGCGCCGTTTCCTCCCGCCAGGCAGCACTTCCGAAAAAAACCGCTTTTTCGCCTGGTAATAGTTCTCCATGGTTTTGTGGTAATCCAGGTGATCCTGGGTCAGATTGGTAAAAATTCCCAGATCAAAGGCACAGTCATCGACACGGCGGAGATCAATGGCATGGGACGACACCTCGGCAACCACATGGGTCACGCCATGGTCCGCCATCTCCCGGAGAATCCGCTGCAGGTCGAGAGATTCCGGCGTCGTATTGGGCGCCTCCATGATCAGGCCGGGATAGCGGTAATTGACCGTCCCCAGGACTCCACAGTCGAAACCGGCGGCCTGGAAAATCGATTCCATGAGGTAGGTGACCGTGGTTTTTCCGTTGGTCCCGATGACGCCGACGGCAACCAGGGAGGCGGAAGGATCTCCATAAAAATTTTTTGCCAGCATCCCCAGGGCTCTTCTGCCATCCTTCACCCGGACCGCCGCAATCCCCGGAGGCAGGGACATTTCCTTTTCACAGACAATGGCCTTTGCGCCGTGCTGGAGAGCATCTCCCACATAATCATGGCCGTCGGACTTCAAACCTCTTACCGCAACGAAAAGGGATCCGGGCGTACATTGGCCGGAATTGCAGCACAGGGAGGCGATGGTCATCCCTTGATCCGCAATTTCGGAGACTCCAGAAATTTCGATGCCTTGCAGCAGGCGAGAAAGATTCATCACTGACGGGCCTTTTAATTTCCGTGACTGAAGAGTACGGAACAGGTGTTTAAGCGCCTGAGAGGCGTGCCCGGGGCCGGGTTCTGCGCTGTCGCCCAGCCATTGCCCGTCACCTTGACTTCAAGGCCTCTCTTTTTAGCTTTCCGCAGGACATCCCGAATGCTGAGGCCGCGGAAATCGGGCATCAGCGACTCACTCTCCTCCAGATTCGCCTCTGCAGCGGCATTCATTACCGTGGAAGCCGACACGAGACTCAGCTTGACCCCGTCGTTGTCACGGGTTTTTTCCCGTTCCGTTTCCGGAAGGGGATTCGGACGAATATTGGTTTTAAAGCAGGTCAGGATCTGTTCGCCGATAGCCTTGAAAACGGGAGCGGAAGCAACCCCGCCCCAGCGATCCTTCTGCGGTTCGTCCAGAATGACCAGAATGGCGACCTGGGGGTCCTCAGCAGGGAAAAATCCCATGAAGGAGGTCCTGACCCGTTCCGAGGAATAGGCATGCCGGGCAAAATCAAATTTCTGCGAGGTTCCCGTCTTGCCGGCAACGGAGACACTCTCGATCCTTGCATTCTTTCCCGTGCCGTCCTCCTCCCCGACCACGTCCGTCATCATGGAGGTCAAACGCCTGGCCGTATCCGGGGAAATGACCCTTCTAACCACCGTCGGCGAATAGTTGTGGACGATCTGCCCTTTCTTGTCCACCACTGCCTTGACGACATAGGGCTTCATCATCGTCCCTTGATTGGCAATCGTGGAGAGGGCGTTAATCAATTGAATGGCCGTTACAGAGACCCCCTGCCCGAAAGCGATGTTGGTCGTATCCACCCGTGTCCAGTCCTGCACGGGGCGGAGCAACCCCGGAATTTCCCCCGGCAGATCGACCCCGGTCTTCGCGCCGAAGCCGAAGCTGCGGATATAAGAGTAAAATTTCTCTTTGCCCAGCCTTTCCCCGATCTTGGCTGATCCGATATTGCTGGAATACTTGAGGATGTCATGAACGGTGAGCGTGCCGTGACGCTTGTGGTTGGCTTCATGAATCACTCGGTTGGCGACGGCATAAGCTCCGTTCTCACAGTAAAACCGGGTATTTTCCCGCACCACCTTTTCTTCCAGGGCCGCGGCGACCAAAAAGGGCTTGAAGGTGGATCCGGGATCAAAACAATCCGTAATGGCTTTATTTTTCTTATTTTCCGGAGAGACGCTCAGCAAGACATTGGGATCGAAGCTCGGAGAGTTTGCCAGCGCCAGGATTTCACCGGTTTTCGGATCCATCACAATCGCCAGTCCGCCTTTGGCGCCTTTTTCCTTAACGGCGGCTTTAAGCTGGGATTCAACAAGGTGCTGGATCCGGTTGTCGATGGTGAGAACCAGGTTCATGCTTTCATCGGAAGAAACCGCCGCTTCTTCCACCCGGGGATAGAGAATTTTCCCTTTCGCATCCCTCGTCCAGACCAATTTTTCAGGTATCCCCTTGAGGTACTGATCATACCTGTTCTCCAGCCCCTCCAGTCCGACCGAATCCAGCCCGACCAGCCCGACCAGCTGACCGGCCAGCTCTCCGTTGGGATAAAATCTCTTCGGCTCCTTGACCAGGAAAATCCCCTCGATTTTTGCCTCCTCCACCTGCTCGGCGAGTTCCGCGGGAATTCTGCGGGCAATCCAACAGAATTTTTTCGCATGGAGAAGCTTCCCCATCACGACCTGCCGATCGATCTTGAGCAGGGAGGCGATCTTCTCCGCCACTTTGGCCGGTTTTGCCATTTTTGAGGGATCGGCACAGACCGAATCCACCTGCAGACTTGCCGCAAGCTTTTCCCCGTTTCGGTCGAAGATGATCCCCCGCTCCGGCGGCAGAAGCAGGGTCTTGGTATGCTGTCTCTCCGCCAGGTCCTTCAAAACCTCCCCGGACATGATTTGCAGATGCAGCGCCCGGGAAAAAAGGGCAACAAAGAGGATCACAAAGAAGACCAGCAAAGTAATCAGGCGAAATTTAAGCCACTTTTCAGATTCCGAACTCATCGCTTATCCCCATTCTCTAAATGGATGATCTGTTCTCTCTGAGGGTACACCATCTTCAGTTTTTCTCTGGCAATCGACTCTATCCGGTTCGGCGTCTTTAGCGTCGCGACCTCAACCTTCAATTTCCGCTGCTCTTCCAGGAGCTGTTCCTTCCGGTTCATCTCCTCGGCAACCTTATACTCCAAATCCGTCATCCGCAGGTGCGACCAGACATACACCAGGGCCACCCCCATCAGGACAAAGGCTCCGATCATCAGGGATGAATATTTCAGTCCCCGGGGCGGTTTGGGCTCCGGAGATTCCGGCGGAGAGGTCAGATCGGGGGTTTCTTCAGCCGGCACGCTCTAAATCCTTTCTGCAGTTCGCAGTCTCGCGCTGCGCGACCGGGGATTGGCAGCCACCTCTTCCGGCGATGGCGAAACGGGTTTCCGGGTAAGGACCTTCAGCCGAGGGATTTGACCGCAGGTGCAAAGGGGGATATCGGCCGGACAGATACACCCTTTCTCCAAGGAACGGAAGCTGTTTTTTACGAGGCCGTCCTCCAGGGAATGAAAGGAGATAATGGAAAACCGCCCCCCCGGTTTAAGGCAATCGACGCCGTCTTGAATGACCCGATAAAGGTTCGCCAGTTCTTTATTCACATAGATCCGCAGGGCCTGGAAGGTGCGGGTGGCGGGATGAATTTTTTTATGCCGAGCGGCCGCAGGCAGGGCGCCCGCAACAACGGCGGCAAGCTGCACCGTCGTCCGGATGGGGACCTCTCTTCTTTTCGCGGCGATCGCCCTGGCAATTCGACCGGCCATGATTTCTTCACCGTATTTTCTTATGATTTCCTTTAATTCCAGCTCCGAAGCGGTATGGACCACTTCGAAAGCGCTGCGACCGCTTTGCCTGTCCATGCGCATATCCAGCGGCCCATCCTTTAGAAAACTGAAGCCGCGTTCCGCCGCATCCAACTGATGGGAAGATACCCCGAGATCCAGCAGGATGCCGTCAACCTGCGAAATGTTCTCTTCCAGAAGCAACTGCCGCAGGTCCGCATAGTTCGCCTTGACGAGTCTTTTTCGCCGCCCGAAAGCCGCCAGACGCCTCTGGGCGGCCTGCAGGGCATCGCTGTCCACATCCATTCCCAGGAGAAACCCATCAGGTTCGGACCGCTCCAGGATGAGAGCGGCGTGCCCTCCACCACCGACTGTTCCATCCACGTAGATTCCCCCGCCGTGGCACTCCAGGGAAGCAACGGCCTCTTCCAGAAGAACAGGCTCATGATAGGCATCCTCTTCGGCAGACATCTCAGAGGCCGAGTTCCGTCATGTAATCGCCGAATTCGTCGAGACTCCCAGAAGAAGCCTGGCAATCGGCTTCGTAGAGATCCTTGTTCCAGATCTCAATGACCCCCAACATACCGGCCAGGACGATATCTTTTTCCAGTTTGGCATAGGCGCGAAGGTTGGGCGGAATCAGCACTCGCCCCTGAGCGTCGATGGTGCAGCTCGCGGCGCCGGCCATGAAAAAACGCTGAAAAGACCGGGAAGTCTTTTTCAGGAGAGGGTGCCGCCGAGCTTTTTCTTCGATGAGTTCCCACTCCTTTTCCGGAAAAACCATCAGATAGCCGTCCCACTTGGTGATGATTAGGCGATTGTCATAATTCGCGGCCAGAACCTCTCGCAGCTTCGCCGGAAAAATGATCCGCCCTTTTTCATCGATGGTGTGGGAATACTCTCCCCGGAAACCGGCCATTCCGCTCTCCCCCTCCACAAAAAGCCACTAACAAACCACTTTACTCCACCAAGTGACAAATATAAAGAGGGGTTTTCGGTTTGTCAAGAAAAAATCACTCGTCTTTTTCCTTTGCAAGTCGATATCTTACCACAGCCTGATTATGCTCCTCCAGCGTGGAGGAGAACCGGTGAGAACCGTTATCATTGGAAACGAAATAAAGGTAATCGACTTTGGCGGGATGGAGGGCAGCCTGGAGAGAATCCTTGCCCGGATTGGCGATCGGACCGGGCGGCAATCCCCCAATTTGGTAGGTATTGTAAGGCGTCGGCAGCAGCAGATGCCGACGGGTGATCTTTCCTTCAAAGGGCGCCAGGTGGTAGACTGCCGTGGGATCACTTTGCAGCCGCATGCCCTTTTTCAGGCGGTTGTAGAAGACCGCGGCAATCAGCGGTTTCTCCGCCTGGCAGCCCGTCTCCTTGCCGATGAGGGAAGCCAGCGTGACAAACTCAGTCATGGTCAGGCCCAGCCGGCGGGCCCGGTCGCTCATCTCCGGAGTCACTTCCCTCCGGAACTGTTCCACCATGCGGCGGATAATCTGCCCCGGAGTGACGGTCGAATCAAAAAAATAGGTGTCCGGGTAGAGGTATCCCTCCACACTGGCTCCGTCGATCCCCAAACTGCGCAGAAAGGCCCGGTCTGTTGCCAGGGACAGAAAAAGTTTTTCATCCACCAGATGCAGGCCGGCCAGATGGGCGGCAATCTCCTTCACATTCCAATCTTCCGGAACCGTTACTTTGCACGCCTTGATCTCCCCGCGCGAGAGCTTGTCGGCAATGGTCAGGGGCGTCATCCTGCCGGAAAATTCATATTCTCCGGCTCTCAAATGCCTTGCCGCCCCCTTGGACAGAATCAGCAGGCCAAAGAACGGCCGGTTGCGGACAAGTCCCGCCTGATGAAGCTGGTCGATGACCTCTACAAATCCGGTCCCCGGGAGAATTCTCACCAGGGTCGTCGAAAGGGAGGGGTTGGCCGGTCCGCCGATATAGGAAAGAAACCAGGCCGTCAGGATGCAACCCAGGATGAACAACATTCCAGACAAACGGCCTTGTCTCTTCGCGCACCTTCTCTTTCGGGTCATGACCCTTATTCCCTTTCGGTTCTTGTTGGACGTTTCTCTTTCCTCAGGGCGTCCAGGTAGGACTGGAGAATCAGACCGGCAGCCAGTCGATCCACCACCTCTTTTCTTTTCCGGCGGGGAACCCCGGACCGGCCCAGGATCTCCTCGGCCTCCTTCGTCGACAGCGTTTCATCCCATTTGATCACGGTAAGATCCAGGGCCGCCTCCAGACGGCGGGCAAACCGGGCCACTTTTTCACACTGAATTCCTTCCGTTCCGTCCAGCCTCAGCGGGTAACCGATCACGATTTTTTCCACACCATAGGCTCTGACCAGGGCGGCAATCGCTTCGACGTCGACCCGCCAGGATTTCCTGATGACCGTGGTCAACCCCTGGGCCGTCAATCCGAGTTCGTCACAGAGGGCGACCCCAATTCGTTTATCCCCGTAATCAAGACCCAGGATGCGCATGGTGAAGCTCCTTTTCGGCGAACTGCTTAACAAGACCGTCTTCCCTTTGCAACCGAAAAAGCACCTGTCCCATCCACCCCCAAATACTTGACAACCCCCCTTCTCTCAGGAATGGCAGGCGGGGGATTCATAACATTCTTGAAACTTCTATCTTTCTAGGATATAGATTCATAGGTTTAACTAATTATTGCCAGCTTCACAACTCTGGAGGTCAAATGACTGAAATCATTGAAGTTCATGCAAGAGAAATATTGGATTCAAGAGGCAACCCCACCGTGGAAGCGGAAGTTTCCCTACTTTCAGGAATTATCGGCCGGGCATCCGTGCCTTCGGGAGCTTCAACGGGGGAACACGAGATGCTCGAGTTAAGGGACGGGGACCCGAAGCGCTACCTGGGAAAAGGGGTGAGGGAGGCGGTCAAGAATGTCATCGAAAAGATCGCCCCGGAAATCGTCGGCATGGATTGCCTCAGCCAGCGAGAGATCGACTATGCGATGATCGCCCTGGACGGCACGGAAAACAAAGGCGCCCTGGGCGCCAACGCCATTCTCAGCGTTTCCCTTGCCTGCGCCAAGGCGGCGTCGGCGGCGTTGGAGCTGCCCCTCTATCGGTACCTCGGAGGCGTCCAGGCCAAAGACATCCCCGTTCCCATGATGAACATCATCAATGGCGGCCAGCATGCCGACAACAACGTCGACATCCAGGAATTCATGATCATGCCCGCGGGGGCTCCGACCTTTCGGGAAGGTCTGCGCATGAGCGCCGAAGTTTTTCATAATCTCAGGGCCGTTCTGAAAAGCAAGGGGTATAACACGGCCGTCGGTGATGAGGGGGGGTTCGCCCCGAACCTAAGTTCCAATGAAGAAGCCCTGGCCGTGATTATGGAGGCGATTTCCCGGGCAGGCTACGAACCGGGGAAGGACATCCTGATCGCCCTGGATGCCGCTGCCAGCTCTTTTTATCAGAAGGGGAAATACCTCCTGGCGGCGGAGAAAAATCCGGAAAAGACGGCGGAAGAGATGATCCGTTTCTATGAGGATCTGGTCAGCCGCTACCCCATCATTTCTCTGGAAGACGGCCTGGCGGAAGACGACTGGGAGGGCTGGAAGGCGCTCACCCAAACCCTGGGATCCAGGATTCAGATCGTCGGCGACGATCTCTTCGTGACCAACAAGAAACGCCTGGAAATGGGAATTTCCAAGGGAATCGCCAACTCCATCCTGATCAAACTGAATCAGATCGGCTCCCTCACGGAAACCCTGGAGACGATTCAAACCGCGAAAGAGGCGGGCTACACGAACATTGTTTCCCATCGGTCGGGGGAAACGGAGGACAGTTTCATGGCGGATGTCGCCGTTGCGGCCAACTGCGGCCAGATTAAGAGCGGCTCCCTCTCCCGGAGTGAACGCCTGGCCAAGTACAATCAGCTGCTGCGCATTGAAGAAGAGCTAGGGGACTGTGCGGTATATCGGGGCAGATCGGCCTTTTACTCGATCCGGTAGGACCTTGCCGAAAAAGAAAAGAAAGAGGCGAAACCCTGAAGGCGGGGAAGGGAAAATCCCGGTCTTCAGGGTTTTTTAGCTTCGCTGCTCGCAGCAGTGTTGCCGCTAGGCTCCGTTTCCGGCAGGATCCTCCCGGGCTTTCCCCCCTATCGGCGGCATGCCGCAGATTCTCCGTAGCTGAAGGGCATTTTTGACTGCATGGCCTTGAAAATCATTGTCGAAAAACACCCAGGTTTCACAGGGCCATGCCATTATTTTCTCCGCCCACCCCTTTAATTCTTCTTCCGTATACAGCGAGGCGTACAACTCCCGCGATCCGTGGAGGCGCAGATAGGCAAAATCCGCGGTGACGGCAACCCGCAGGGGATAGCGTCCGGCCGTGTCGGCGATGCAGAAGGCCACCTTGAACTCCCGGAGGGCATCGAGAAACTCCTCCCGCATCCAGGAGACGTGGCGGACTTCAATCGCATGCTTTTTCGCGGGGTCCAGCAGCTCAAGAAAATTGCGGATCAGTGAGCGATCGTAGACCAGGCTGGGTGGAAGCTGGATCAGGACCGGCCCCAGCTTTTCGCCAAGGGCGGATGCGGCTTCATAAAAGCGGAGCAGCGGCTCCTCTGCGTTTTTTAACCGCCGGAGGTGCGTAAGGTGCCGATTCATTTTGACGGCCCAGGAAAATCCGTCGGGCGTCCGTTGTCTCCATTTTCGGAACGTTTCTCCCGCCGGCAGCCGATAGAAGCTGGCATTCAACTCCAGGACATCAAAATGCCGGGCATAATGCTCCAGCCATTTTCCCTTGGGACAGCTCTCGGGATAAAAGACCCCCTGCCAGTGGGGATAAATCCAGCCGGAAGTTCCTATACGCACAGAGGGAACCACCCGATTTTCCTCCCTTCCTGAGCAAGAAGTGGAAACATCTCCGTAACGAAACTGAAAATCCCTTGACGCAAGGGGAAGTTTGCCATAGGGTTGCTTTTCCTGATTGGAGGTCGGGATTTCGTTTTCTGAATCTGAGCGGGCTCCGCGTTGGCGGCCTTGGCGCCTTGTCGACTCCGCTGGAGACGCGATGCCACCGCTGTCTTGAGCTCAGCCCAGCCGCGAACCGGATCCCATTCCAGACCCTGGATATCCTCAGGAGCCGGTGCGGCAGTCCAGAAAAAAAGGGAGGGTACAGGTCGTGAATTCTTTTGATGAAATGCCACTGAGTGAAATCAGGTTCAGCCCGGAGAACCTGTATCGGGAAGATTCCTTCACCGATTTGCGCGTCGGTTCGATCCGCATGCTGACCCCGGTTAAACCTGACGGAACGGATGACTCCGCGCGCACTCCCCTCTTCATGGGACAGGCCCAGTTCATGACCCCCGACGGCCCCCTCCCCATCCAGGGCCCGATCGAGGCAGCCACGCTGGCAGAAGCGATGGAAAAATTCCCCCAGGCCATGGAGCAGGCGCTGAAAAGCATGATCGCGGAGGCCAGGGAGCTGCAGCGCCAGAAAGACTCGGGGTTGATTCTGCCCGGGAGATAACCCGTCGCGGCACTCACAGATGGAAAACAACACGTCCCTTCCCCATTACGGAAGGGATCGCGGTTCGTCAGCGGTCGCAACGGCAGATCTTCTTGAAGCAAGTCTGCCGGTTTTTATTGCCCGATTCCGGGAAAGTCTTCCGGAAAACGCTGCCTCATGTAGTGCTCGACATAATCGCGCACTTCCGTCGCGGAATGGAGGGGGAGGACTTTATCCAGCAGCACGCGGGATTCCTCCACGGTGGAATTCTGGATGATTTTTTTCATGCGGGGAATCCCCAGCGGATTCATGCTCAGTTCATCCAACTCCAGGCCTAGAAGAATCAGGGCATAGAGGGGGTCTCCAGCCATCTCGCCGCACATTGCCACCCGGATGCCGTTCCGGTGGCCGGCTTGGACAATATGCCGGATCAGTCTCAGGACGGCCGGGTGGAGCGGCTCGTAGAGGTAGCCCACCCGTTCATTGATGCGGTCAATGGCCAGAACATACTGGATGAGGTCATTGGTTCCGATGCTGAAAAAATCCACCTCCTTTGCCAGCTCCTCCGCGACAATGCCCGCGGACGGCACTTCAACCATGACCCCGATTTCGATATCGCGGCCGACAGGCGCCTCTTCTTCAATCAGGTCCCTCATGACGTCATTGAAGATGCGCTTGGCTTCCCGGATCTCCTCAATCCCGGAAATCATGGGAAACATGATCCGCACCTTGCCGTAAGCGCTGGCGCGGATGATGGCGCGCAACTGCAGCTTGAACTGTTCCACCTCCTTCAGACAGAAGCGAATAGCCCTCAATCCGAGCTGCGGGTTCATTTCTTTTGCCAATTTGGGATCGGAGGTGAATTTGTCTCCCCCCAGATCGAAGGTGCGAATGGTCGACCAGCCCAGTCCTTCGATCCCCACCACTTGACGATAGTGAGCGAAATGCTCCTCCTCCGTAGGCAGATGATCCCGGTTGATATAGATGAATTCCGTTCGATACAGGCCGATTCCTTCCGCGCCATGGAGAACCGCCGAAGGAATTTCCTCAATGAATTCGATGTTGCATCCGATACCGACTCGGAAGGAATCCTTGGTTACGGCCGGAAGATGGGCGTATTTTAAAAAATCTTCCTGAATGGTTTCATAGTCCCGCTTCTTTTCCTGATAACGCCGGGTGACCTCAGGATCGGGATTGACGATAATCAATCCCGATGTTCCATCAATAATCAGGTCATCATTGGTTCTGACGACACGGGTGACGTTCTTCAACCCCACGACCGCCGGAATCTCAATCGACCGGGCGACAATGGCGGTGTGTGAGGTTTTGCCGCCCATATCCGTAGCGAAGCCCAGGACCTTATGGACCATCATCTGGACGGTATCGGCGGGGGAGAGGTCGGAAGCCACCACAATAACCGCTTCACTGATGTCCGCGAAAGGCGCCCTGTTTTCCCCCGCAAGATTGCGAAGGATCCGCTTTCCCACATATTGAATGTCACTGAAACGGCTGCGGATATACTCATCCTCCACGCGGTCGAACAGTTCGCGATACCTCTCCATGGTCATCCGGATCGCCCATTCGGCATTGACACCGGACTTCCGGATCGACTCAACGGTGTTCCGGATAAACGCCTTATCCCGCAGCAGCATCAGATGGACGTCGATGATATACAGGGGTTCCGCCCCGATAGCTCCCTTCAGTCCGTTTTTGATTTCCCGGAGCTGCTTTTCCGATTCCCGCAGGGCGGTCCTGAAACGTCGGATTTCCTGGGGAACGAGGTCTGGATCGCTTAGTTTGTAGAAGGAGACTTCACTCCCCAGAGGATCGAATAAAAACGCCTTTCCCGAGGCAATTCCCGGTGAAACACCAACCCCCTTCAGCACGTATGTTTTTTTGACGTCATCTGCCGCATTCATGTTTCACCAAACTTCGTCTCAAACAGCTGCTCCAGGTTTTCGATGGCCTGCTCGGCATCGATGCCCTCCGCCCTGACCGTTACCCGGCTTCCCTGGGGGCAGGCCAGCGTGAGGATGCCCAGGAGGCTTTTTCCGTTGACTTCCCGACCGTCTCTCTCCAGAAAAATCCTGGATTTGAATCCCCGGGAAACGGTCACAAGTTTTGCCGCCACGCGGGCGTGAAGGCCAAGTTTATTTTTCAGTTCGAATGTCCGGATTACTTTCACGTTAATGGACCAAAAGAAAAAAGAGCATCACGGCCCCATACAGAATGGAAATGGGAGGAATGCCCTTTTTGATGCCCCAGAAGCATAACAGGATGCACAGCAGGCCTCCGGTTTCCATCACCATCCATCCCCCGGAAAGGGCCAAATTCTCCCGGGCAGAGAACAGTGCGGCCAGCAGGGCCAGTGTGGATAAGGATACCCAGCGGATTCTGCCTGTCTTTCCAGGCAGATCGAGGCGCCGGATAAACTCGATTCCCTGCCTTCCCAAACGGTAGCCCTCGGCAAATCCTTTCCACCGGATCCAGAGATGGACGGTGTTATAAAAAAGAAACGTAAGGAGGGGCGCGGCCGGACATTCCTTCACGGCAAAGAGGACTCCTGCAAGGGCTGACAGGGGACGATAGGCTCCCCAGAAGAATGAATCTCCTATGGCCGCGTACGGGCCACTCAGGGTGTTTTTCAGGGTAAGGGCGTCTTCACGGGAAAGGGACTTCTCGTCTTTCAGATACTCCTCTTCCATTCGAACGACCGATCCCAGAATGGAAGAGGCCATATAAGGATGGCTGTTAAAGAAACCCATGTGCCGTGAAAGCAGGACCTGCATGCGCCTTTGATCTTTATCAACCGATCGGATGAGCGGAGTCAGTGCATAGACGAATCCAAGATTCTGCATCCTCCAGAAATTCAGGGATGCATGAATCAAGAGAGACCGCAAAAATATAGATTGCAAAAGGGAAGCGTTCATTAAAATCCCTTACCAAGGAAGCAAAGTTGCATAGCATGAAAATGACCTGAAGTCAATTCATTCCCTCCCGGCTTCGCCCCATGTTTTCTCGGGGGAAGGATTTCGGATAAGTTTTCCTTGACACGTTGCTTTTGTTTTGTTAGTAACACCCGGTTTATATTAAAAATAAAGAGGTTACTCACATGCTTTGTCAAACCATTAAGATGGGAACCGAATGCGGTTTCATGACGAAAAAGGGCTGCAGCTACGAAGGCGGAGCCTGCCATCCGATTCAAGACAATTGCATCGGCTGCAATAAAATTGTCGAATTTGAAGCGGGACAGTATTGCAAGCTTTATCCCGAACCGGCCGTCAAATGGCTCAAAGGCAAGTGCCCGAGCGCATCACACGTCAAGTTGGAGATTAAGGAAGTACAGGCGATTAACCCGCTGAAGGCATCCAAACGGGCTTCCAAGAAGAAATAAGCTCAGCTCGCCGGCAACGGGAGAAACGTCGTGGCCCCCCGCACTCCGATAGAGCCGTTTCAATCCCACCGGGTTAGACGGCTTTATCGCCCCCCCGCTTTCAGCAGTTCCCGAATCTGCAACAGGCCTTTCTTCACTGCTTCCAGCTTCTGGAGGGTGCTTTGCCGGCAATCCGCCGGTGTGCTCGCTTTACGCAGAAGAAGCTGCCTTCTGGCTCCCTTGAGGGTGTAGAACTCCTCATAAAGGAGAGTCTTGATCGTCAGCAGTTCTTGGAGGTCCTTCCGCCTGTATAATCTCTGACCCGATTGGGTCCGGGTTGGTTGGACCGATTGAAATTCCGTTTCCCAGAAGCGGATGACATAGGGTGCAACCCCCAGAATTCCGCTGACCTCGCTGATGCGGAAATACGCTTTCCCGGGGGGAATGACCTCATCCATGACCCTTCGACGCCCGATTCTCCGTCCCTGGAATAGAGTCCAATGAAATAAAACGCTTACCGGTTCCGGAGTCATGCTCCCGTTCAATATCGGGCATGACTGAAGAGCTTCAGGTGAAAGTCTGAGTCTGAAGACTGGCAGGATTATTCGTTCAATGCTTTTCTTAGGACCTGACTGGATTTAAACGTCAGAACCTTGCGCGCGGAAATGGAAATTTCATCCCCCGTCTGCGGATTTCTTCCTCTCCGGGATTTCTTTTCCTTGACAATAAAATTCCCGAAGCCGGAGATCTTTATCTTTTCACCCTGCCCCAGACTGTCTTTGATGATATCAAAAACGGATTCCACGATCCGGGCTGAATCCTTTTTTGAAAACCCCAATTTTTCATATACGTTTTGAATAATATCGATCTTCGTCATTTTAGTCCTCCTGAGAATCGAACCGTTGTCCTTGCTCTCTTATCTGACTTGCGCCATTGACTGGTCGATGATGCGCTGGACAATCTTTGCGTGAACCCGATTAACCACTTCATCCGTTAACGTCGTCGAACTGGACCGGTACGTGAACCGCAACCCCAGACTTTTCTTCCCTTCAGGTACGCCAGCTCCGGCATATACATCAAAAACACAGACATTTTCAAGCAATTCTTCAGCGGAAGCCAGGGCAATATCCAGCATTGCAGCGGACTCCACCTCCTTCGAGATGACAAAAGCGACATCCCTCGAACTCTCAGGATATCTTGAAAACTCCCTGAAAGTAACGGCGTCCGAAAAGCAGTCGACAAGGACATCCAGATCCAGTTCAAGAATCAGGGCACGATTCTTCAGATCCAGTCGGGAAAGGACGTCCGGGTGCACCTCCCCCAGATAGCCGACCGATTTTTCCCCCAGGGAAATTCCACAAGACCTCCCCGGATGGAGAAAGGGCTGACATTTATCGGCGCGATACTGAATTCCGCTGAGCTTCAAAGCGGCGGCAAGCCCCTCTAAGCAACCCTTGAGATCATAAAAATCCACCATCGATTCGCCTGCGGACCACAACTCCCGATCCCTCAGTCCGGTCATCAGGCAGGCCAGTTGTTTTCTCTCCCGCGGTAATTCCCCGGCATGGCCCGGGAAGAAACTCTTTCCGAATTCGAAAAGCTTCAGGTTGTATCCCCCGGCATTGGCATTTTCCTGGGCCACCTTCAGGAGACTATAACTCAGGGTCGTCCGCATCACCGACGAATCTTCCGTCAGGGGGTTTAAGATTCGGACCCCTTTTCTCCGTTCGTCGCCGGCCTCCAACTGTAAGATATCCGCCGCCCCGGGAGAGATAAAACTGTAGGTAATAACTTCGGAAAATCCGGATCCCGTCAAGGCGCGACGCATCCGATCCTCAAGGACGCGCTTGCGATTCTGCTGGACCGGCGCCATCCTCCCCATGGGAAGGGTAACGGGCACCTTGCTGTAGCCGTAAATTCTGGCAATTTCCTCCGCCAGATCCACTTCACGGGAAATATCCATCCTGAAGGACGGGGGCTTGACGCGATATTCGCCCTCCGCGCCTTCAATGGTCCTAATCTCCATTCCCAGGCTTTTCAGGATTTCAACCATCTCCTCAGCGCCGATCTCCGTTCCCAGCAGCGCATTGACCTTCCGGCAGCGCAGGAGTATTTCCTCAACCGCCGGCACCGGCTGCGGGTGTTCATCGATCCGCCCCTTACAGACGATCCCTCCGGACAGTTCCGCAATCAACTGGGCGGCCCGGTCCAATGCCCGCAGGACGCCTTCGGGATCGATCCCCCGTTCGAAACGGAAGGCCGCATCCGTGCTCATGCCGAGATCCCGCGCGGAGCGTCTGATGGCCGCGGGCGTAAAGTAAGCGCTTTCCAGAAGAATATCCCGGGTATCCGGCTTGATTTCGGAGTTCAATCCCCCCATGATTCCGGCGATAGCGACGGGTTTGACGCCGTCACAGATC
The DNA here is from genome assembly GCA_964555065.1 of uncultured Syntrophus sp. Classification (GTDB taxonomy): domain Bacteria; phylum Desulfobacterota; class Syntrophia; order Syntrophales; family Syntrophaceae; genus Syntrophus. Next base: position 9,330 of record CAZKRB010000028.1, on the reverse strand, counting down.
ATCAAGGTGTTCGCCTTCAGGATGCGCTCCTTTTCATCGAGTGAAACGAACCGCTCTCCCTGGGCGGAGCGCCGCACGACGATCCTGCCCTCCTCCAGGAAGCGGAAATCGAAGGCGTGAAGAGGTTGTCCCAATTCCATCATGACGAAGTTCGTCACATCGACAATGTTGCTGATAGAGCGCAGACCAACGGCCTCGAGGCGCAGGCGCATCCACCTGGGCGAGGGGGCTGCGGTGACGTTGCGGATCATGCGCGCCGAATAGTGGGGGCAGAGATCGGAGTCGTGGATGGTTACGGAAGACAGCGTTCCGATCTCCTCCTCTCCCTCGGTGACTTGGATTTCCGGCAGGCGGAGCGTTTTCCCGGTCAGAGAGGCGATCTCCCGGGCAACGCCGATCATGGAAAGACAATCGGAACGGTTGGGGGTAATCCCGATGTCAAAGGCCGTGTCGTTAAGGTCCAGGGCATCCGCAAGATCCGCCCCCAGGGGCAGATCGGAGGGAAGAATCAGAATTCCCGTCGTATCCTCCCCGATGCCCAGTTCTTCTTCGGAGCATAGCATGCCCAGCGAAAGCTCCCCGCGGATCTTGGATCGCTTGATGGTATACCCGCCTGGGATCGTAGCCCCCACCTTGGCCAGGGGAACGACATCTCCGGCTTGGATGTTCGGCGCCCCACAGACGACCGGAAGGGTTTCCTCACCGGTCGTAACCTCGCAGAGGGAAAGCTTATCCGCATTGGGATGGGGGCGAAGGGAGAGTATTTTGGCGACGACGACATTGGTAAAGGGAGGGCCGACCTCCCGGACCGCATCGACTTCGAGGCCCGTCATGGTCAGGAGGTCCGCAATCTCGGCGGGTGTCAGATCAATATCCACATAATCTTTTAGCCATCTCAAACTAACCTGCATAGCAACCTTTCACTACGGATGTTCCGATGACCCTGCATGGCAATGGCTGCATCACGCCGGCTTGGCCGGGTTTTCAGAGATGGGGCAGACCATTCTGTTTTATCTCAACAGAATCGGCGCTTCGTCCAGTGCATTCTCATCAGGAGTAAGGGGAAAGGAAACCTTTCCGCCACTTTTTTGATTTTTACGCTTCTTTCAGGAAAATTCAGCCGTACCGGAATGCCCTTTAAAACTGCTGTAAGAACCGGCTTTCATTCTCGTAGAAGAGCCGGATATCCGAGATCCCATACTTGAGCATGGCGATCCGCTCCACTCCCAGACCGAAAGCAAAGCCGGAGAATTCCTCCGGATCATAACCGACATTTTCATAAACCGCCGGATCAACCATACCCGAACCGAGTATTTCCAGCCAGCCGCTCTGTCCACAGACCCGACAGCCTTTCCCCCTGCACATGACGCACTGGATATCCACTTCCGCGCTGGGCTCGGTAAAGGGGAAATAACTGGGTCGGAAACGGAGCACCGTTTCTTCCCCAAAAATCTGTTTCAGGAAAACGGATAGAATGCCTTTCAGGTCACCGAAGGTAACCCCCCGGTCAACGAGAAGACCTTCCACCTGGTGAAACATCGGAGTATGAGAAACGTCGGAATCCGGGCGATAGACCCGACCAGGGGAAATGATCCTCACCGGCGGGGCCTGCTTTTCCATGATTCGAACTTGAACGGGCGAAGTGTGGGTCCGCAGAACGACGCTTTCTTCCACATAAAACGTATCCTGCATGTCTCTGGCGGGATGGTCCTCGGGGATGTTCAGAGCCTCGAAGTTATAATAATCCTTCTCGATTTCAGGACCTTCGACGATGGCAAAACCGATCCCGGAGAAGATCGCACAGATTTCTTCCAGGACCTGAGTCACCGGATGGGTATGGCCGCAATTGCCCCGCCTGCCGGGCAGGGTGACATCAATGGCTTCTTCCCGGAAGGCGCGCTCTTTTTTGAGAGCGGTCAGAGCCGCCTGGGCCTCTTCAAACCTTGAAGACAGCCTCTCCTTGAGCTCATTGGCGCGCTTGCCGCGGATCTGCTTTTCCTCAATGCTCAACTGGCCAAGATTGCGCAGGTACTGGGTGAGCAGCCCCTTTCTTCCCAGATACTTAACCCGGACGGCCGCCAGTTCGGCTTCCGTTTGCGCGGCGGCTATTTCCCCTTCGCTTTTCTTCTGCAGGTCCTCAAGCTCTTCGATCATGAAAGGGACTCTCGTTTTGCAAGAAGAACGATCTCCGAAAATCCTTTCGGATCGTTAACGGCAATGTCCGCCAACACTTTCCGGTCGATTTCCACCTGCGACTTCTTAAGGCCGTCGATGAGCCGACTGTAAGTCAATCCCTGGGCGCGGGCGGCGGCATTGATCCTTGCAATCCAGAGTTTACGGAACTCCCGCTTCCGCACCCTCCGGTCCCGGAAGGCATACTTCAGCGCCCGGTTGACCGCTTCCGTCGCTGTCCGCAGCAATCGGCTCCTGGCGCCGAAAAATCCCTTTGCCAGCTTAAAAATCTTTCGCCTCTTCTTCTTCGCCGTAACGCTTCTTTTAACCCTGGACATCTTCTTAACTCTCCTATCCGATCCGCAGCTCCACTACCCTTCCCTAAGGGTCGCAGGCCCAATGACGTTTATAAATATGGAATCAGGCGTTTAATTTCTTTCTCGTTCGTTTTATCCAGAATGACGGATTTTCTCAGGTTCCTTTTCCGCTTCGTGGTCTTCGTCGTCATGATGTGACTGGCATTGGCATGATGCCTTCTGACCTTCCCGCTTCCCGTCAGTTTGAACCTCTTCGCAGCGCCGCGGTGTGTTTTTAACTTTGGCATTCTTTCACTCCTGTTTCAAATCGATAGACTATCTTCGCAATCTCTTCTTGTCCCGCATGCCGGGAAATACTTCATCAGACTTCCGGGCATCCCGATATCTCCGGGGTCACGATCCGCTGGAGATATCCGTATCCCTTGTGCCTGCCCGCTCTATTTCTTGGGCGCTAAAACCATCACCATGCTGCGGCCCTCCAGCTTTGGCTGCTGGTCGATCGCACAGCTGTCGCCCAAGTTCGCTTTTATCTCTTCCATGAGTTTCCGCCCGATTTCCGTAAAGGCAATCTCTCTACCCCGAAAGAGGACACTCACTTTAACTTTATCGTGCTGTTCCAGAAACTTCCGGATATGTTTGATCTTTACTTGAAGATCATGCTCTTCCGTCTTCGGCCGCAGCCGAATTTCCTTCACCTGAACGGTGCTCTGGCTTTTTCTGGCAACCTGAAGCTTTTTGCTCTGCTGATATCTGAATTTGCCGTAATCCATGATCCGGCAGACAGGCGGTGAGGAAGTGGACGCAACCTCCACCAGGTCCAGACCTTCTTTTCGCGCCTCTGCCAATGCTTCCGCGAGGCTCAGGATGCCAAGCTGTTCGCCTTGATGACTGATGACCCTGACCGAGGCTGCCTTAATTTCATTGTTGATCTTCAGATCCTTAACTATTTTGCACCTCCTGCAACTGAAAGATGAACCCAGCCCTCTTTTCAAGGGCTCCCAGCCATGAATTCAAAATCCGCCTATAAATACTGGCGGGTTTTCTCCTGGACAAGATCAATAAAATCAGGGATCGAGAGGACTCCCAGATTATCTCCGCCCCGCTGCCGTACGGCAACCTGTCCGGAGGCCATTTCCTTATCCCCTAGAACCAGCATATAGGGTATTTTCTGGGTTTGCGCTTCCCGGACCTTATAGCCCAGCTTCTCATTGCGGAAATCTTTTTCCACCCGAATGCCCGCATCCATGAGCTGCCGGTAAAGATCCTCCCCATAGGGAATGTGCCTGTCCGTCACCGTCAGAAGAACCGCCTGTACCGGTGAAAGCCAGACGGGAAAAGCGCCGCCGTAATGCTCGATCAGCACCCCCATGAAGCGTTCGATCGCGCCCAGGATCACCCGGTGCAGCATGACCGGACGATGCTTTTCACCGTCCGCCCCCACGTACGTCAGATCAAACCTTTCCGGAAGGGTGAGGTCGCACTGGATGGTCGCGCACTGCCATTTCCGCTTGAGGGCGTCCTTCAGTTTGAAATCGATCTTGGGCCCATAGAATGCGCCGTCGCCCTCGTTGATGTCATAAGCCATCTGATTGTCTTTCAGGGCATTCTCCAGAGCGCTCGTTGCCAGTTCCCAATCCTCATCCGTCCCGATGGAATCCTCCGGCCTCGTGCTCAGTTCCACTTCGTACTCAAACCCGAAGATCTTCATGGCATAGCCGACAAAATCGGCAATCGCGCGAATTTCAGAATTCAGCTGCTCCGGCGTGCAGAGAATGTGGGCATCATCCTGGGTAAACTGCCGCGCCCGCAGCAGACCGTGCAGGACTCCCGTTTTCTCATGGCGATGTACCGTCCCGAGTTCAAAGTAACGCAAAGGGAGATCCCGGTAGCTGCGCATCTTGGATTTGTAGATAAGCATATGGGAAAGGCAGTTCATCGGCTTGAGCCCATAGGATTGCCCCTCCACGTCTGTAAAATACATGTTTTCGCGGTAGTGATCGAAGTGACCTGATTTTTTCCACAGATCGACCTTCAGGATCTGAGGGCCCATGACCATGTCGTATCCGCGGCGGAGATGCTCCCGTTTTTCCCAGTCTTCAATGAGGGTGCGCAGGAGGGTTCCCTTGGGATGAAAGATGATGAGGCCCGCTCCCGCTTCTTCGCTCACCTGGAAAAGATCGAGATCCCGGCCCAGCTTCCGGTGATCCCGCTTTTTCGCCTCTTCGAGAATCCTGAGATATTCCTCCAGCTCGGCGGGGGTGGCAAACCCGGTCCCATAGACCCGCTGCAGCATCTTTTTCCGCTCGTCGCCGCGCCAGTACGCACCGGCCACATTGAGCAGTTTGAAGGCCCGGATCATCCCGGTCGACGGAATGTGCGGCCCCCGGCACAGATCGGTGTAGCCGTCCTGCCGGTACAGGCTGACTGTTTTGATCTCTTCCGGCAGATCATTGAGAAGCTCCACCTTGTAGGTTTCCCCCCTGCCGCGGAAGAAGTCGACGGCCTGCTCCCGGGAAACCTCCTCGCGCGTAAAGGGACAATCCGCCGCCGCAATCTCTGCCATCCGGGCTTCTATTTTTTCGAGGTCTTCGGGGGTAAAGGTGGAACCATACTCGAAATCATAATAGAACCCATCTTCGATGGCCGGTCCGATGCTCACCAGCACGCCGGGGAATACATCCTGAACGGCCTGCGCCATCACATGAGAGGCGCTGTGCCGGAGAATGTCCAGCCCCTCGCGGGAAGAGATATCGATCAGGGCCAGCACACCGTCTTCGCGCAGCGGAGAGCCGACATCCACAAGGCTCTGATTGAACCGGGCGGCCACCGTCGTGGCCAGCACCCCGGAGTTCCAGGAAGAAATGACCTCCCTTACGGAAACTCCTTCCGCGTAAACCCTCTCCGATCCATCGGGCAAAACCAGTTTGATTTCCTTCATGACTCCAGTATCCCTAGGAAACGTCCCATACCACATATGCTGGACGTTCAGCCTGACTTCATTAAAGAAAGGGCATCATCGCCTATCGTTGCGGATGCCCTTTCCCGAGACACGTCCTGTTTGACTGATGAACTGAATATCCTTTTGAGCTGGTATCCTTATAAAAATGGTAGGCACGCAGGGATTTGAACCCTGGACATCCACCGCGTCAGGATGGCGCTCTCCCCCTGAGCTACGTGCCTGTGTCTGCAGTCCTAATATCCGAACAGGGCGTAACTACTAACAACAAATTGCTTTCCTGTCAAGGCAAAATCGAAGTTCCTTTTGTTTTTTATCCCCTTTCATCCACTCGATCAAAAAGGATGAATCCGGAAGGGATTGCCCTCGATCCATCCGGAATCCCTCGCAACCTGCCTTGTAGAGTTCCCGGAAGCCGCTGTCAGTCCTGGCGATTGATCAGGCGAATGCCTCGGATGAGGTACCCCAGTCCGGACAGAATCGTAAAGAAAGCCGTGAGCCAGTACACAAGCGTCAGCCATTGAGGTGCTCCAGCGTCCGTCAAACCCCGCAGAGCGAGCACCAGCAATACCGTAAGCAGCTGCAGCATGGTCGTCACCTTGCTGACGAATGCGGGATGAATTTCAAAGGGGATGGACATCATGGACAAAACCGCAATCCCTAACAGAATGATGCAGTCCCGGCTGATGACAATGACCGTGAGCCACCCGGGTATGACTCCTATAATCGCCAGAGTCAGAAAGCTGCTCGCCAAAAGGGCCTTATCGGCGATCGGGTCCAGATACGCCCCCAGCCTGGTCTGTTGCTTGAGGATTCGGGCCAGGAATCCGTCCAGACCGTCGGTCAGGCCGGAAACGGCAAAAACAATGAGGGCCTTAAGATAGGAGCCATCCATGAGGAGAATGACGACCACCGGCACCAAAACGAGGCGCAACAGGGATAAGAGATTAGGAATATTCATTATCCCATCCTCTCACCCTGCCGACCCTTTCCCGAGGGACAAGTCCGAGGAAGTTTCTTCGGGCAAGACACCCCCAGGTCAGCCGAGGATATCGGGATTCTCGGGAAGAGATTCCATTGCTTTATCAACAAGTTCCTGAATGGCCGGTTCATAGTCCAGCGATGTCTTCAGCCGCAGAGAATGTTTTGAGATCCCGTAGTTTCTCCTGACGCTGCTGTAAGAATTCTTCCACAGCAGCTGACCGGTTCTGGCACTGCGCAATTCAAAATCTGCGGCGACAGAAAGGGGAGAATAGAGCAGATGATAAACCGTCCGGCTTTCTTTCAAATCACAATAGAGAACCGCGTCAATTTTCATTTGTTCGCCCAGTTCCCGGGAATACCGCCCTTTATCTCCGGGGGGATTCTCCTTCTGCTGAGCCGTATTGAGTCTTTCGTCAACGGACTGCAGCGGGATTCTGGGGTACCCTTTAAAGTAAAGGGCATCCAGGACTTTGCTCCGCAGCATAGCGGCGGCCTGCTGATCCGAAGTCTCGTTCACGACGGGGAGAACGGCGATCAGGCGGACATTCTTCGCTGGATTGCCTTTCATCATGGCCGTATTCTTGGCCGTGCCGCACCCGAAAAGAAAAAGAACCAACAAGAAAATCGAATATCCGATCCTATTGCTTTTTCTGAAGTTCATTTACTGGACCTCCTCTTCTGCTTCCTGCTTCAATTTTTGGATCTCTTCCCGAACCATTCTTTCCACGATGCCGGGAATCATCTCGCGGGCCATTCGCTCCACGGTTTCCACCATCTTTTTCCTCATCTCATCTTCCGCGATGATGGACGGCGGCTCCATCCCTCCCTCTGCTTCCGCCCGGTCGGCGAGGTCGTATATTTTTTCCGCCCGCTGCCGCTCCTCCTCATTCCCCCGGCCCTCGACCGCCGGCTTCACCTGAGGTTCTTCCGCCGGGAAAGAAGCCGATTTTTCAAAAACCTCGGTCAGTTCATGGATCTTTTCCGAAAATTCCTCAACGATATCCAGAAGATCATAAATCTTTTCCTGAGCCCCCGGAAGGCGCCGGCCCGGTTCGCCCCCTTCTGATGCAAGACCTTCCGACCGATCGCTCATTCCCTTATTCTCCCGTTCTTGTCCATCCAGAGCGTTTTCCACCTGCTTTTCACGGGGCAATCATGATAAAAATGCCCACAAATTTTTGGAAAATTATCATACATCTCCAGATTCTTCAATAAATTATCTCTTCCACCGCCGGCTTTTTCCTTTACCGGCAGTCGCCTCGAAACGTCAGGATTTTTCGGAACGGGCGGAGGTGGGAAGGGCCGCTACCACGATGGCGTAGACCCTTTTCCTGGAAACCCCCGTTTCCGCAACCATCCGCTTCACCAGATCACGATCGGAACAATCCGTCTCCCGGCTCAGCCGGCAATAGAGACTTCGAAGTTCTTCGTCGGACCATTCCTTGGCTTCCGGCACCCGCCCTGCCACAATCAGCGTAATTTCTCCTTTGATCTGCCTGTCTCGAAGGGCCGGCAGGAGGTCCTGCAAAGAACCCCGCAGGAATTCCTCGTGGAGCTTGGTCAACTCCCGGGCGACGACCATTTCGCGATTTCCCAGAACCGAGTGCATGTCCTCCAGGGCAGCGACCAGCCGATGGGGCGCTTCAAAGAAAACCAGGGTTTTCCCTTCGTCCCTCAGCGACAGGAGCAGGTCCCGGCGCCTCCCCCCCTTGGCAGGCAGAAAACCTAGAAAAACGAAGGAATCCATGGGAAGGCCGGAAACGCTCAGGGCCGCGATCCCGGCGGAGACTCCGGGAACGGGGATCACCTGGATTCCGTGGCCCAGCGCCATACGAATCAGCAAAAATCCGGGATCGGAGATTCCCGGCGTACCGGCGTCGGAAACATAGGCCACATCCTGCCCTTCCCGCAGTCGATGGATCAAGATCCCGCTTTTCTTAAACTCGTTGTGTTCATGGAGACTGATCAGGGAGGTGCGAATCGCATAGGCATCGAAGAGTTTGCGGGTTCTCCTGGTATCTTCGGCGGCCACAAGGGAAACCTCTTTCAGCACCCGGATCGCGCGCAGGGTGATGTCTTCCAGGTTGCCGATGGGCGTCGACACAACGTAAAGCGTTCCCGATTCCTCCATGCCTCCATCCTTTCTTCATGATTTCCCCTGCCCGATGCGGTATCCCGCCACCCCTTTTACGCATCGCGGGCGGCAAGGTCACCACAAATGGTCACCGGAAAAAAAGTTTTACATTTCAGCGGCGATGCTATAAGGATAGCGCCATAAAATCAAGAGTTCTGGATAATTGACAAGAAGTGGCCAAAGCACAATGGGAAAACTTTTTTTCAGGACCCTGTCATGCGCATACTGATTACCGGCGGCGCCGGATTTCTGGGTTCTCACCTCTGTGAGCGGCTGCTTGCCCAAGGGCACGATCTCCTCTGCCTCGACAATTTTTTCACCGGCAGCAAGGACAACATCCTCCATCTGATCGGCAACCCCCGCTTCGAGCTGATCCGGCACGATATAACCATGCCCATCTACCTTGAGGTGGATCAGATCTACAACCTGGCCTGCCCAGCGTCTCCCGTTCATTATCAGCACAACCCGATAAAGACCGTCAAGACGAACGTCATGGGCGCCATCAATACCCTGGGGCTCGCCAAGCGCGTCAAGGCCCGAATTCTGCAGGCATCGACGTCGGAAGTTTACGGCGACCCGGAGGTGCATCCGCAACCGGAAAGCTACTGGGGGCGGGTCAACCCCATCGGCATCCGCAGCTGCTACGACGAAGGGAAAAGAGCGGCGGAATGCCTGATGATGGATTACCGCCGCCAGAACGGCCTGGATGTAAAGATCGCCAGGATTTTCAACACCTATGGCCCCCGCATGGCCTTGAACGACGGCCG
>CAZKRB010000027.1:34206-36859 GCA_964555065.1 uncultured Syntrophus sp. | reverse complement strand
AGCGCAGGGCTTAGAACAGGTAATGGCAGTGGAGTCACAGATAATTTTCACAGCGACGGCATTGGTTGCGCTGTCGATTTAAAAGACGGTTCTGTTGTTTCAGATGGGTATAACACAAAAATGCAAAAGTTTCGCACACATCCCGTTACAGGTAAAATATTTCAAGAAATAAAAATACCAATGTGGAATCAGGTATTAAATCTTGTGACAGACGCGGCTAAAAAAGCTGGAACGTATCCTCAATGTAAATGGATAGCCTGGGACATTGCCATATCTGACAAACCTGTTGTTGTAGAGGCAAATTGGGGACAAGGTTGCGCTATTATCCAACTGGGCCAAAGCGGGAAATACAGCATGGTTAAAAATATTATTGGCAACTCAACTCTCAAGCCAGCTTAAATGCGCTTAATTATTGATTCTTTAAAAAGAAACGGTGCCATTTCGGGAGTTGAGAGATTAATGTAACCATGGCTGAGAACCTCGTCCACACAACGGTCCATGGCTTTTTCTGGAGTTTCTCCGAACGGATTGGTCAACAGAGCATCCAATTTGTGATCCAGATTATTCTGGCCCGTCTGCTGTTGCCCGAACAGTACGGGTTGATCGCGATGATTACCATTTTCATGGTTGTCGCCCAATCTTTTATAGATAGCGGTTTCGGTTCGGCCTTAATTCAGAAACAGGGTGCAAGCTACCTTGATGAATGCTCGATTTTTTATTTTAACATTGCATTAGGTTTTGTAGCCGCAGCGCTGCTTTTCCTTGCGGCGCCCTGGATCGCCTCCTTTTATAACACGCCTGTTCTGGTGCCCCTTACCCAAGCCCTTTCCCTGAATCTGATTATTAACGCATTCGGGATCATCCAGACAACGCTGCTCACAAAAAAAATTAATTTCAAGTCTCAGATGAAGGTGAATCTGGCAGCAACCATTGTGTCGGGCTGCATCGGGGTCATCATGGCCTACTCGGGATTTGGCGTGTGGAGCCTCGTTGGTCTATCCCTTTCAAGCAATCTCATCCGGACCGTTCTGTTGTGGGTGTTCATGAGCTGGCGTCCATCCCTATTGTTCAGTTTCAACTCCTTGCGAGCCATGTTTTCGTTTGGCTCCAAACTTCTCTTTTCCGGCCTGCTTGAAAGTGTTTACCAAAACCTGATCCCCATGGTCATCGGCAAGCTGTTTTCAGCGGCGGACCTGGGGTATTACTCCCGTGCTTATTCCCTCCAGCAATATCCTTCGGTTAATATCGCGTATCCTGTTGGTCGCGTTACCTTTCCTGTTTTTTCTTCCGTACAGGAGGATAAACCTCGGCTGAAGCGGGGGCTTCGTAAAGCACTTGCCTCTTTGGTCATGATTAACTTTCCCCTGATGATCGGCCTGGCCGTAGTGGCCAAGCCTCTGGTGCATCTTCTCCTTACGGATAAATGGCTGCCTTGCGTCCCTTATCTTCAGCTTCTCTGTGTCGTAGGCTTATTGTATCCACTCCATGTAATCAATTTGAATGTACTGAAAGCCCAGGGGCGGTCCGATCTCTTTTTCCGCTTGGAGGTCATCAAGAAGATCTTGGGGGTGGTCTTGCTTGCCTGCACCTTCCATTGGGGTATATCGATGATGATCGTGGGGCAAATTGTCGGCTCCATTATCGCATATTTCCTGAACAGTTATTACACATGGAAATTACTTGATTATTCAGTCATAGAACAGTGCCGCGATTTTTTTCATAGTTTAATTCTTTCGATCGTGATGGCAGCTGGCGTATATATGATCAACTTTCTTTCAATCTCCCAACAATCCCTGTTGTTGATTGTGCAAATTGCAACCGGTATTATTCTCTATGCCCTGTTGTGCCAACTTACAAAACTCCCTTCATTTGTGGAATCCCTGGAGATGATCAAGCCAAAATTATCACAGCTCTGCAGGATTCCTTAATGCCGTGTTATGCTCTTGAATAATACCCTGTAACAAGAAAAGGATGAAGTCATGGAACTCCTGATCGGTGGTGACTTGGCGCCGACAAAATCGAATATAGATTTATTCTCGCGTGGAGATTTATCTCAGTTGCTTGGTGCGGAGTTGCTTTCTTTATGGAATTCTGTAGATATGCGAATCTTTAATTTAGAAGTCGCTCTTGCCGATGAGAAAAATCCGATTAATAAATGCGGGGGCAATCAAATTGCTCCGACCCGGACAATCCATGGAATTCGCGCCTTGAACCCTTCCTTGATTACGTTGGCAAATAATCATATCCTGGATCAGGGAGAAAAGGGGATCGAAACAACGATTCAGGCATTATCCAAAAGTGACATCCCGTTCATAGGAATAGGTCATAATCTCAATGAAGCATGCAAAACCTTTATAAAAGAAAAAGATGTTAGGGTCGGATTTTATGCATGTGCTGAAAATGAATTTACGATTGCATCGGAAACCACAGCGGGAGCAAATCCCTTTGATCCTCTGGTGAGTCTGGACCATATCGCACAACTTCAAAATGAGTGCGATTATGTGATCGTTCTCTATCATGGTGGAAAGGAGCATTATCGGTATCCATCACCCTATCTGCAGAGAGTTTGCCGGCGGATGGTTGATAAAGGCGCTGATTTAGTCGTTTGCCAGCACAGTCACTGTATCGGGGCGTTTGAAAGCTATAAGAACAG